>JAGGYM010000063.1 GCA_021162545.1 Dehalococcoidia bacterium
AAGCAGGTGGGAGCATAAGGGGCGGGCGCGATAGTCAGTCAAAGCGCCTGGGGGTAAAAAAATACGGAGGAGAGCAAGTGCGCGCTGGAAATATTTTGATGAGACAGCGCGGAACGCGCATATTTGCGGGCAACAACGTGGGCATGGGAAAAGACCACACCCTTTTCTCCTTGATCGACGGGTACGTTAAATACGAGACAGCAACTAAATACAAGAAAAAGGTCAGCGTTTACGATGAAAGATAAGATTCACCCCAAATATTACGACAATGCCAGGGTAAGCTGTCTCTGCGGCAATACTTTCACCACAGGATCTACGAAGCCAGAGATCAAGGTGGAAATATGCAGCAAGTGTCATCCCTTCTACACGGGAACCCAGAGAATAGTGGATACTATGGGAAGGGTTGAACGGTTCAAGAAACGCTACCAGATAAAGGATTAGATTAACCTTCCGCTTGCCCGTTCTGCAGAGAAGTTTCACATAGCTTAATGGCAAAACCCTTTTATTACGGTGGGCAGGCAGTTATTGAGGGGGTGATGATGCGGGGTGAGGATGAGGTAGCTATATGCGTGCGTTCCCCCAACGGCAAGTTGAACCTGAAGAAACAACCGCTTCCCAGCATCTATAAAGGCCGCCTCAGAAAAACTCCGCTGGTAAGGGGAATTATCGTTCTTCTCGAATCTCTGGTTCTGGGTACCCAGGCCCTGTTTCATTCCGCCCAAATTGCCGCAACAGAGGAAGAAGAAGAGGAAAATGCCATATCTCCGGCACTTTTGTGGGGCACTGTGGCTATTAGCGTTGCCTTCGCCATGGCTTTGTTCTTTATCCTCCCTCTTCTGGTCACCCGCTACTTCATCGACCCATATATCAGCTCTTCTCTGGCAAGTAATGTTGTTGAAGGCTTCATCCGCATGGGCCTCTTCATCGCTTACCTCAAGCTCATCGGCCTGATACCCGACATCAAAAGGGTCTTCGCCTATCACGGGGCAGAACACAAGGTAGTTAATGCCTATGAAGCAGGTGTCCCCTTAGAAGTAGCTGCCATTAAAAAGCACTCCACGGCAAACCCTCGCTGTGGCACCAGTTTCATTTTCATCGTCCTGGTCGTTGCCATCTTTGCCTTTGCCCTGCTTGGCCGCCCTCCCTTGTGGCTGGGCATCCTCTCTCGCATAATTCTCATCCCCGTTATTGCTTCTGTCAGCTACGAAATGATGAAGTTCGGGGCACGTCACGCTGAGAATCCAATAGCCCGAATTTTCCTGGCACCAGGGATGGCTTTGCAAACCATGACCACCAGAGAGCCAGATGAGAGCCAGATGGAAGCTGCACTGTACGCATTGAACGAAGTTATCAAAACCGACAGCCCGGCGGAGAAAGAAAGCTAGGCCAGATCCTGCTCCTGCAAAGACCTCGGCTCTTCTTTATTTTGCAAGAAACATGTCCGATACCCCAGATGACACACAGGCCCCACGGGTTCAGCCTTTATCAGCAGCGTGTCTCCGTCACAATCGTTGGTAATGGAACGCACCCTGAGAAAGTTACCTGAAGTTTCTCCTTTGTGCCACAACTGCTGTCTACTACGGCTGTAGAACCAGACATCACCGGTGGCAACCGTCCGCCTCAGCGATTCCTTATTCACATAACCCAGCATAAGGACTTCACCATTTCGGTCATCCTGAATGATTGCAGGAATTAACCCCCTGCCATCGAACTTCAACATTTAATTCCTACCCTCCAAAACTAATTATTGCTTCCTGTAAATCGACATCGCCGGTATAAAGCGCCCTGCCTATTATAGCTCCCTCGACTCCGATCTCCTTCAGCCTTTGCAAATGCTCCAGTGAAGAAATGCCTCCAGCGGCAACAATGGGCACATCTACCTCGCCAATCAAATTAGCTATCACCTCAAAATTGGGTTCTGTGAGGGTGCCGTCCCGACTTATATCGGTATAAATAAGCCGTCTCGCTCCAGCTTTGACCATTTCCCGACTTAAATCCAGGACATCAACGGCTGTATCCTTTCGCCAGCCACGGATAGCTATTTTGCCCTCCCTGGCATCCAACCCCACTACAATGGACTCACCAAAGCGCTGGCAGAGCCTTTTTACCATATCAGGGTTCTCTATCGCTACCGTCCCCAGAATAACGCGGCTTACCCCCTTTTCAAGCAACCTCTCTACCACATCCTCCTGTCTGATGCCACCACCCAATTCCACAAACAGGCCTTCCCCCTTAATTATCTCCTCTACCACATCTATATTTTTCAATTCACCCATGGCTGCCCCATCCAGATCGATCACGTGAAGCCACTGGGCTCCCTGAGAACACCATTTCAAAGCTACCGCCGCCGGTTCCTTATCAAAGATAGTCTGCCGGTCATAATCTCCCTGATACAACCGAACACATCTACCATCCCTGAGATCAATAGCTGGAATTATTTCCATCTCTAACTCCCTCCTCATAGCGAGCCAGGATAAAAACCAGATCAGATAAACGATTAAGATATCGCAGTAATTCTCCGCTGGCAAAATCCCCCCCACGACCAAGGGTAACTACCCTTCTCTCGGCACGCCTGACGACCACCCGGGCTACATCAAGAGCTGCCGAACCTGCACACGCACCTGGAATGATAAATTCTCGAGGCATGGTAACTCTGCTCTCAAAACCATCTATCAATTCCTCCAATCTCTGAACCATCTCTGGCTTAACCGTCATTCCCTTTGCTTCCAGACCGGCATAATGTTCCTGTGGGGTCGCCAGCTCCGTCCCGACAGCAAACAAGTCCCGCTGTAAACCGGTTATTACATCCCTGACCTCTGGCAGGCAAAAATTCTTAGCCAATCCCAGCATAGAAACAGCTTCATCAACAGTCCCATAAGCTTCACATCTCAAATCGTCTTTAGTCACCCTGGTGCCATAAAGCAGGCTCGTTTCACCTCCATCGCCCTTCCTGGTATATATCTTCATCGCGTTACCTCGAACAGGTCAACTCTCATCCGACAACCTAATGATACAAGAGCTGTCGCGGCTACACAAGCCTGGAAGAGCAGGAATGCTCCCATCTCCGATAGCCCTGATATATCGCCATGAATTCACTTAGTACATATCCTTCTCTGGGCAGCGATAATTTCCTCAACCTGAGCCTCCGGCATCTTCAATTGACACAGGATATGTCGCACGATTTCTATACTGGCTTCCGTTTCAGGCCGAACTATTCCAGAGATGCTCCTGCCCTGCAGAAATTCAAACTCAGCATCGCTATGCGTGCGGGCAATTATATCTATGTTTGCGTTAAGCAACTTTGCATGATCCAGAGCAAGCCTTACCGATTTGGGGTCAGGAATAGCCAGCACCAGAACCGCAGCATTCTCTATTCCCGCTTCATGGAGAATTCTCCGGTTCCCTGCATCACCGTAAACAGAGGGGATTTCCCTGTCACGAAGGTCAGAGATAGTTTTGGGATCGAGATCAATTATCACGTGGGGAATATTCAACTGGCTGAGCAACTGGGCAACATTACTGCCCACGCGTCCATGCCCACAAACAATTACATGGTTGCTCAAATTTGGAACCTCTGCAGCCCCACCCGAAATTTGAATAACTTCCCTCCGCCTGACGCAGGCCTTAGAGGCCAGGCCAAAAACAAACGGGGTGAGCACAATGGTAATAACGGCGCTGCCCAGCACCATGGAATAAGTATACCCGGTAATTACTCCAGCCCCGAGGCACAGCTGCGCCAGAACAAAGCTGAATTCTCCAACCTGCCCCATGCCAGCCCCCACAAGTGGAACGGTCTTACCCCGATAGCCAAAGACCCGGGTGACACCAGCGCATATAACAAATTTGCCAAGAATTATGGCCGCCGCCAGCACAAGAAAGGGAACGATATTGGCTGCCAGAAAGTGCAAATCTATCAGCATGCCAATCGACACAAAAAACAGCGCCGCAAATAAGTCCCGCAAGGGTGTTATATCGCCCACGGCCTGGTGTGCGAAGTCCGATTGGCTAACCATAAGGCCTACGATAAAAGCCCCCAGGGCCGCAGATAACCCAAAGTAATAAGCACCGAAAGCACTACCAAAGCACAGAGCGGTCACAGCGATGATAAACAACTCGCGGGACTGCCGCAGAGCTACGCGCTTCAACACGCGGGGAAGCAACCAGATACCCGCGACCAGCACCAGGGCAATGAATACAGCAGCTTTGAGGAAAGCTTCCACCAGTACGGGCAATAAATTTCCCTCTGCCGAACCTAACGCCGGCAGGATAAACATGGCAAAGGCAGCAGCGACATCCTGCAGTAACAGGATGCCTATCATTACCCTTCCGTGCACCGACCCCGATTCCCCGCGGTCAACCAGCATCCCGATCACCACCATGGTACTGCTCAGCGCGAGCATAAAACCAAAAGCTACTGCCTCACGGGTGTCCTGTCCCAGCAGGAACACGCCCACAAGTACCCCAAAAGCCATGGTAACTGCTACCTGTGCGATGCCACCACCAACAGCTATCTTTCTTATTCGTGCAAGCTCATGGAAAGAAAATTCGATTCCCAGCGTGAAGAGGAGCAAGACCACTCCAATACTAGCCAGGATATCTATGTTTTCCATGCTCTGCACCAGGCCCAGAGCATGAGGACCAATAGCAATACCCGCTACGAGATAGCCAAGTAAAGGAGGTTGTTTTAACAGTCTGGCAAGCAAACCTCCCACTAAAGCAACGCCAAAAGCTATTGCCAGGTCCAGAACCAGCCCCTCTTCGCCCATCTTTCTATAAACCTTCCCGCACTCTACCTGCTAACCACGACTTATCTTTCACCATCCACCACCAGAGAGCAAAATTACCCGTACACCAGCAGTGGAGCAATTCAACACAGCCATCTGTCCCTGTCCAACGGGTAAAGCTTCATTTCCACATCTCCCTGACACCACGACCCAACTCAGAAATAACCAACAGAATATGAATAACCTGGTTTACCTCTTCAGAATCTTTCAGAAGCAAGAATTTTCCCTCAAGACGCCACTCCTATTTAGCTCATATCGGGCTCAATGAGCCCATAGTTGCCATCGTTACGGCGATACAAGAGATTGACCTTGTCGTTCTCAGCGCTGATAAAAAGGAAAAAGTCGTGTCCCAGAAGATCCATTTGGTTGATTGCCTCATCAAGTGACATGGGCTTAATTACAAACTGCTTGGACCTTACTACCTTTTTGGGCAATTCATTGTCCTGTGTCTCCGCTGCACCCTGCCGGAGCGAAGAAACTCCCCTCCCCCTGTAATATAATCTCCCCTTATATCGCTCGATCCTGCCAGTCAATACAGCCACAATCCTGTCAATAGCTGTGCGGATATCTTCCGCTTTCTCCTGAGATCTAATCAACATGCCCTTGCTGTCAAGGGTAACCTGAACGATAAATCGCTGGTCAGGCGACTTCGTTCCCTCCTGGGAGACTTCCACCTTGCCCCCGGTAATACTGGGTAAATGATGCACTAACTTCTCAATTTTCTTCCTGGCATAATCCTGCATCACTTCAGGAATTTTCGCGTTGTTCTTGGCAACAAATTGCAATTCCATAATTCCTCCTAGCTTTCAAATCTCACAGGCTAAGGTGAGTCCCCACACAGAAATAGCACCTTCACGTTTGAGAGCTCCAGCACAAGACTCCAGCGTCGCCCCCGAAGTACGGACGTCATCAACAAGAATCACTCGTTTACCCCTGACTCTCCCGTCACGACAAGCAAAGGCATCAGCCACATTTTCTCGCCGCTCCTCCGCACTGGAGGCCTCCACCTGGGGCCGCGACCGTTTAACTCGAACAAGGCAGTCCTCTACTGCCGGCAGCTGGGTAAGATGGCATATCTCCCGCACTAACAAACTTGACTGGTTATAACCTCTCTGCTTCAACTTTCCAGGATGTAAGGGCACCGGAACAACAATTTCTCCGGGCAACGAATTCGCCGACAAGTAAGCTGCCTGGAATTCCGCCAAACAGGAGGAAATCGCCCTCAAGTTATGGTATTTCAGCTGATGGATAGCCTCGCGAATCACTCCCTCAAATATGAACACCGACCGTATGCCATCAAGGTCAGCTCGACTCCGCCTGCACCTTGCACACATGATGCCGCTCATCTGAGGTCTACCACACCTGGGACAAAATGGAGGTGACACCCGTGCCAACCCGGCCCTGCAATCAGGGCAAAGAAACCACCCTCTCTTCCCACAGCCAACACACTGCTTCGGGAAGAAGGAATCAACCCCCAGCACAACCAGCCGCTCTAAGTTAAATAACCCCACTATCTCTAGCGAGTGTATTCTTGACGCGCACGGGAATGAAGCTCGCCGTTAAGGATAGGCTCACCCAGGTAAACTTCACCATTCCTGATCTTAATATTATACCCACAATCAGGATTGGTACAAACCCAGGCCTTGTACTGAATTGGTGCGCCCTGACTACCAAAGTCAGACAGGGGAACTAAATCCCCACTGCCGCACTTTTGACACTTTGGAAATGGACTATTCTCCATTTTTTCCATACCTCCCATACCAAAATACTAGAGGCTAATTATATCCTAAAAAAGGGCTGCCTACAAGCGAAAGTCTCTTCCAATACAAAATGAGCCTGGCTTAATTCCCCCACGGTTGTAGCGAGACAGCATTTCACAGGATGAACATCAAAAGCCGGTGTTGGTCTCTCACGGTGAAGATGGCAAACGCTGGCCGGCGCAGGACAGATTATCGAGCTGCCAGTTCTGCAAACCACAGGCATTGCATTCCCCGTAACGGCAATCCGGCGTTTCCTCACCCTGCCACATCTTATGATATTCACTCATGAGAAACTCAGAACTCACTCCAGTATCAATATGACTCCAGGCCAACGTCTCTCCCAGGTCCCTTTTTCTATTGGCATAGAAGCGCGGGTGGAGCCCAAATTCCTGAAAAGCATCCATCCACTTTTGATAATTGAAATGCTCAGTCCAGGCGTCAAATTTACAACCTTCCCGCCAAGCATAATGAATAACTCTGCCCAGGCGGCGATCGCCCCGGGATAAAGCAGCCTCTATCTGGCTAACTCTGGAATCCGGCCAGGAGAACTTAACCCCTTCCCGCCGCAAACCGCTCTTCAATAGCTCATACTTGGGAAGCAATTGCTCTTCAGTTTCCTGCGCCAGCCACTGGCATGGCGTATGAGGTTTGGGAACGAGTAGCGATACACCAACGCGCAATCTGCTGTTCTTGGCGAGATGGCGTATCCTGGACACCAGTTCCTCGATTCCACGCACATCCTCTATCGTTTCACTGGGCAATCCCACCATGAAATAGAGCTTGATCTTTGTCCAACCTTTATCCATGATAGAACCCAGCGTACTTAAAATGACCTCATCAGAAAGGTTTTTGTTTATGACCCGTCGCAATCTCTCGGAACCTGCTTCAGGGGCAAAGGTGAGAGTCACCTTGCGTGACAATGGCAGCAATTCCAACAACTTCAATACGCTGGAATCCAGACGCAAGCTGGGCAAAGATAAAGCCAGGTCCTTTCCATAAAACTGTTGCGCCAGACCAAGTGCAAGCTTCTCAATCTCAGGGTAATCGCCGGCGCTGAGAGAGAGCAGGGACACCTCAGCGTAACCACAATTTCCCAGCATTTCACTAACAGCAGCGATTACCTCTTCATGAGAACGCTCCCTCACAGGGCGGTAAATCATGCCCGCCTGGCAAAAACGACACCCCCGGGTACAGCCCCGTTGAATCTCCACACTGCCACGGTCATGCACCGCCTCAACATAAGGAACAACCGGCCTCGCAGGAGACAACCCTAACTTGTTCACTGTCCTGCGTCTGATTCTCGCCATGGCTTCAGGAAGCCGGGGCACGATGCTGCGCACAGTGCCATCTTCGTTATAGTCAACGCGGTAAAACGAGGGCACATACACACCTTCAATCCCGGCTGCCTGCTTCAACAGCTCCTCTCTATTCCCCTTGTATGCCCGAAGCACATCCAGCAACTCCAGTATCACTTCCTCCCCCTCCCCGATAACGAAGAGGTCGATGAAATCACTCATGGGTTCAGGATTGAGAGCACAGCTTCCCCCTGCTATTATCAGTGGATAATGCCCCCCCCTTTCAGAACTGAACAGGGGAATTTGAGCCAGGTCGAGGATGTTTAATACATTGGTATAGGTGAGTTCATAATCAAGGGAAAACCCGATGACATCAAATTCCTTCAGAGAATGCCTGGACTCCAGGCTAAAAAGCGCTAGGCTCTCTCTCCGCAGAATAGCTTCCATGTCCATCCAGGGAGCATAAACTCTCTCAGCCAGAGCATCCTGCCGGCTATTTATAATCTCATAGAGAATTGGCAATGCCAGGTTGGACATGCCGATTTCGTAGATCTCAGGGTAACACAAGACGATTCGATTTGGCGTTGCTTCCCATTGTTTGACTATAGCATTCCACTCGCCACCTGTATAGCGAGCGGGCCTGGTGACTTGAGCCAGGATTTTGTCGAGAGATTCCATTTGCTTCAAGTTAAAAATATTATAGCCCGTTATCATCCTCTGCTTCAATGAAAATAGTAGCTCCACGATAACTTTGCACATGATTCCCTGGTTGCAGTGACTATTGACAATGCACAGTAGATACTGAATAATTCAGCAGGAAGAAAAGTACCAGGAGGAGGTGAAAGATGTTTTGTCCTAAATGTGGTGCGGAAAATGAAGAGGGAGTCAAGTTCTGCTCTAAATGTAGTGCCGCTCTCGATGCACAGGTCCAGCAGAGCAAAAGCACATCCGAGACCAGCATCGGACTTTCAAACAACGTCGCGGGGCTTCTTTGCTACGTGCTTGGCTGGATTTCAGGAATAGTTTTTCTGGTGATTGAGAAGAAGAGCAAGTTTGTTAAGTTTCATGCCTTCCAATCCATTATGACCTTCGGCGTATTGACTGTGGCAAGCCTGGTTCTGGGCTGGATTCCCCTTATCGGCGGGGTTCTATCCTGGATTATTTTCGTCCTGGCCTTCGTTTTGTGGATTATCCTCATGGTGCAGGCAGTAACGGGAAAGATGTGGAAATTACCAGGGGCTGGCGATTGGGCCGAGAGACAGGCCAATAAGTCTTCCTAGATTTCATCGCTAACATCAAATTTGTACTGGCCCCCATGCCGGTATCCCCCCGTGCGCCTGCATGGGGAGGAAGATGTTTTGCTATTCCTTAGATAAACCTTTCTCCACTTTCCTCGTTTTCTATATAATAGGCACCAACGACGCACAGAGGCCTGCTGATGTCTATTGAAGAAAATATAGTTTCCCGGGCGGTAAAGGGCGATGGAGAAGCTTTTGCTCTGCTATACGAGGAGTACCTTGATAAGATCTATCGCTATATTTATCTCAGGCTGGGAAACAAGGAAGGAGCCGAGGATTTAACACAGGAGGTTTTTGCCAGAGCTCTGGAGGCAATCGGGCACTATAAATGGCGCAATTTACCCTTTGCTTCATGGCTGTTTCGCATTGCCCATAATCAAGTAATCGACCACTTCAGAAAAGAGAGCAAGATAGAGAAAATAGACTGGGATGACAATATAGCTCCCAGCCATGACCCCGGTCCAGAATCCATCACACAGCACAAACTGGAAGCTAAGGAGCTGGCAGAGACGGTAAAGAAATTGTCACCGGCACAGCGCGAAGTGATCTCTCTCCGCTTTGGAGCAGAGCTCTCCGTGGCCGAAGCGGCTGAAGTCCTGGGAAAGAACCCAGGGACAATAAAGGCCCTGCAACACAACGCCATAATATCACTGAGGAAAATGATGGCAGGGACTGACTAGCAAATGGCTCAGAAGTTTGAAGATATTCTGAATAGTTGCCTGGAAAGGATGCTCCAGGGCGCAAGCATCGATGATTGCCTTGAGGCTTACCCCGACCAGGCCATTGAATTAGAACCCCTGTTGAAGACCTGCTCTATTCTGTCTCAGAAGTCAGCTGAAATCAGAGCTTCTTCCGAATTGAGAAAGAGAGTTCTTTCCCACCTCCAGGCGGTTCTATGCGCTAAACCGGTATCAGCAAGAGAAAGATTTCCTCTCCAGCACAGGCGCTGGGCAGTGGCGCTGGCCAGCGTTTTAGTTGTCTTCGCGGCCGGTACTGGAATATTTACTGCCTCAGAAAAAGCTATGCCCAACGAACTTCTTTACCCGGCAAAATTAGCCTCAGAGCAAATCGGGATGGCCTTAACTTTCTCCGACTTGAACAAGGCAAAACTCCACACACAGTTTGCTCAGCGAAGGACAGTAGAAATGACCGAGATGGCCCTGCGGGGTGAAGACGACGCAGTTTTCCTGCTGTCAGAAAAGGCCAGCGCACATATAACCCAGATGAAGGAAATCATCGAGACAGAAAGCACGCGGGCAGGCAAAGGAGCAGCGACCCCTGCCCCAGCTTTTTCCATCCCACCAGGCCCAGCCCCCGCCGAATCAGGGACAGTGGATAAAGACAATCTGGTCGAAACACTAAATGCAGATTACACCAGAAGTCTGCATTTATTACAGGTAGCACTCGAGGATGCTCCTGAAGAACTCAAACCCTACCTGGAACGGGCTATCGAGAACTTGAAGGCCGATTATGGCAGGACGATTTCCATCATGAGCAGCTATTCGAACTCCTGATACTGTCAATTTCACCTTGGGATAATTCCGGTTCAAGGAGTATAATAACTAACTGTCAGATGAGCTTCGAAGTCTTTTACCGCAAGTGGCGCCCTCAGACCTTCGCAGAGGTAGTAGGGCAGGAGCCGATAACCCGAACTTTGCGCCGCGCAGTAGAGAGCAACAGGGTAGTCCACGCCTATCTCTTCTGCGGTCCAAGAGGCACAGGTAAAACCAGCATGGCGCGCATCCTGGCTAAAGCGGTTAATTGCCCCAACCAGACAGAGGGCGAGCCCTGTAATGCCTGCGAACTATGCCGCTCAATCACAGAAGGCAGCTCCCTGGATATAATAGAAATAGATGCCGCCAGCAACCGGGGGATAGAGGACATCCGCAGTCTCAGAGAAAAGATAAATTACGTTCCCAGTCTGGCAAAATACAAGGTTTATATCATAGACGAAGTTCATATGCTCACTGAATTTGCCTGCAATGCACTGTTGAAGACGCTGGAGGAACCACCAGCGCATGCGATCTTCGTTCTGGCGACCACCGAGGCGCATAAAATACTGCCAACCATAATATCCAGATGTCAACGCTTCGACTTCCAGCGCCTCTCCCAGAAAGCGATAGTCAGCAAGTTGAATTCAATATGCCAGAAGGAAGAGGTTGATATCGACACCAACTCACTTAAGCTCATAGCGCATGCCGCTACAGGAAGCCTCCGCGATGCCGAAAATATATTGCAACAGTTAATTGCATATCACGGCAACAAGATAGCTTTTGAGCAGGTCCAGATGGTAATGGGAAGCAGCTGTGACTCTCGAGTGGGACAACTGGTCCAGTGCATAGTTGACAGAGATATCTCCGGTGGCCTGAGAATCATAAACGAAGTAAACGATGACGGGATTGACCTCAATCAATTCAATCAGGGCCTGGTAGAATACTTTCGAGAACTGTTGCTGTCCAAATCGGGATACGAAGACTTCCTGTCCATTACCACCGAAGATAGAAACGAAAGAGCAAAAATCGCAAGCGCTGTCACCCTGAGTTACCTGCTCAAAGCCACCAAAATTTTCGCCAACGTAGAATTTCACAGCGACAACTACTCCTCATTACCTCTGGAGATAGCCCTGGCAGATTGCATCTTATCCTCTCAAGACGAAAGAAAGAAAACTTTTGCCACCAAAAATGTGGAGGAGGAAAGAAGCTCCGAGTCACCTGAGATATCGTTAAGTCAATCTCCCCAGCGTCAGGAATCGCTTTCCTCAACGGGCGAAGCCGAGAGCGAGCACAATGCCGTCACTGGACAGGGAGAGCCCGGGCAAACGCGAGATTTCTATTACCTCTGCAGCAGGTGGGCAGAATTCGTTCAGTCCTTGCGAGGTAAAGGCTCCAGAGGCAGCCTGGACGCCCTTCTCCGCAATGCCTGTAAACCGGTAGCTCTCGAGGATGGCACGCTGACCCTGGGCTTTTATCACTCCTTTCACAAAGAAAGTGTAGAAGAGGCCAAGTGCCGGCACTTAATAGAGGAGAGGCTTGGCGAAGTGTTCGGCAAACCATACAAAATACATTGCATTTTAGTTGACTCCAAGAAGGGAATTTCATCACAGCCCATCGAGTACCCCCCCTTGGTAAAGGCCGCCATAGATATGGGCGCCGTGCCGGTTAATATTAACGCCGACCAATAAATATATAGAGGGAAGGATAAGATTATGGATAAATCTTTGTTGCACCAGGCACAACAACTACAGGCCAATCTGGTCAAAGCCCAGGAGGAACTGGATGCGCTTACCGTAGAAGCCAGCAGTGGAGGCGGGGCCGTCAAGGTAGTGATGAACGGGCATCAAAAGGTTCACTCGGTGGAAATATCTCCTGAGGTAACAGAGACCAATGACGTTGAATTATTGCAAGACATGGTCATGGCCGCAATCAACGAAGCTGTCAACAAATCACAGGAAATGGCCAATAAACACCTCCGTGGACTGACCGGTGGCTTCAATATACCAGGGTTATTTTAAGAAGAATGTCATTTTTTATCGAGCCCGTAGCCAGACTGGTCAGAGAATTTGGCAAGCTGCCAGGAATTGGCCCCAAAAGCGCTCAACGGTTAACCTACTACCTGTTGCGGGAGACGGATGAAGAAGCCAGAGCCCTGGCTGAAGCTATTCTGAGCCTGAAAAAGGAGATAGGTCTCTGTTCAATTTGCTTCAACGTTACCGACCATGACCCCTGCTCTATATGCCAGAGCAAAGAGCGCAACCATGCTACGATTTGCGTAGTGGAGAAGCCTTCTGACATCGCTCCTCTGGAGCGAACAGGGAAATATAAAGGCCTTTACCACGTTCTTCATGGAACCATTAACCCCGCACAGGGCATAACCACCGAGAATCTCAGGATAAAAGAACTTCTGGCCCGTTTACAGGATAGTTCAATAGAGGAAGTAATCATAGCCATCAATCCCAACATGGAGGGAGAAACTACAGCCCTGTATCTTCAGCACATCATCGCTCCTCTGAACATTCGCGTCACCCATCTGGCCAGGGGTTTACCATTTGGGGCCGAGTTAGAATATGCCGATGACATGACCTTAAATCAGGCCATCGAAGGTAGACAGGAGTTCAAATAGTAATTATTTGTATATGAGCAGACCTCGAAACTACCGGGCCCAGGCTGTCGTTATTAAACAAATCAAGCTAGGTGAATTCGATAAACTTCTCACCCTCTATACCTCTGAATTTGGCAAATTGAAGGCCGTAGCCAAAGGAGCCTGCCGCCCAGGAAGCAAATTAGGGGGTAACGTAGAACCGCTGACCCACAGCTCCCTGTCGCTAGCCAGAGGCCGCAACCTCGACATCATCACTCAGAGCCAGATTATCAATGGGTTTCCAGAATTGAAAGCCGACTTATGGACCCTTTCCTGTAGCCTTTATATCCTGGAACTCGTTGACCTCTTCACCATGGAAAACAGTGCCAACCCCGCCTTATTTGAATTACTGCTAGGCACATTACACCGATTAACCGAAATGACCAGCAAGGAAATCACCTTGCGCTATTTCGAACTTCACCTCCTTGATTGCTCAGGATACCACCCACAATTGCAGAAATGCGTCAGATGCACCTCACCTCTCAAATCAATAACCAATTTCTTCAGCCCCCGACAGGGAGGCGTTCTCTGCCCACTCTGTGCGGAAAAGGAATTCAAGGCGCACCCATTATCGGTCACCGCCCTGAAAACCCTGCGCTTATGGGAAAGTTGTGACTACGCCACAGCAAAGCGCGTCAATTTGAGACCCGCTTTGTCTTCAGAGTTAGCACAAGTATTGCAAGATTACATAAAATATCTTTTGCAAAGAGAGGTCAAATCCATAGGCTGGCTCGAAGAGTTAAAAAAATCTTCAGTTGACAACCATTACAGAACGCATTAAAATCGCCTTCCGTTGGAATATATAAATATATAATTGCCGCGGAATTCAAATTGGATAACAATTAACATGACAGGCCTATCAGCGAGGTCTGTCTACCATTTCCAAACCAGAGCCCAAATTCTAATTCAAGTGAAACAAACGTTTACTTAAGGAGAGCGCGGAAATGTACTTCGTAATAGCAGGATTGAGCAGCATTGGAAAAAGTCTGGTCGAGGTTCTCCAGCAAGCAGGAGAAGAAGTGGTAGCTATAGATTCAGACAAGGAAAAATGCAGCGAGCTGGCCGAGTCTTCCGACATCATGGTCATAGAAGGAGATATCACCAAAAAAGCGGTACTGGAGGAGGCAGGGGTCAAGAATGCTAAAGCCATGATTGCTTTAACCAACGACGATTCAGATAATTTAATGGCCTGCATGCTGGCCAAGGAAATCGGGGCAAAGAAGGTCATCTCCATACTGAATGATATCGTGCATGCGGAAGCCTTCAAGGAAGCCAGGATAGATATCCAGGTAAAACCAGATACCATAGTAGCAAAACACATCTACCATACGATTTTACAACCTTATGTCAAGGACTTCGTTTCTATTAACAACTCAGAACTCTTCGATGTAGAAATTGAAGAGAACATGAAATGCGTGGGAAAGAACATCAGAGAGCTAGAGACCCCCAAAGGAGTCAAAATTCTCTGGGTGAAGCGGAAAGATACCTACCTGAGCGAAGAAGACACGCTAGCGCCCGGCGACCATCTCACCCTCATTGTAAAGGGAGAATTTTCCAAGCGGGGGACAGAATTCATACATAAATGTTTTACCCAAGGGTAAAGTTAACCCTGCACCTCATCGGGTCAATTCTAAAATTTCTTGCCCTGGCCTATATAGTTCCCCTGGCTGTAGCCCTTCACTACGGCGAGAATTGGCAAATCTTCCTGTACTCTCTCCTACTCACTTTTATCGTCGGAATAATCCTCGAATTCAGCTTCAAAACCACCAGGGAAATAGAGCGCGCCGACGGATTCAGCCTGGTTTCTTTTACCTGGCTCATGGTAGCTCTGCTCGGCATGGCCCCCTACCTGTTCTGGGGATGCAATTTCATTGATGCCTTCTTTGAATCCATGTCCGGGTTTACCACCACAGGGGCCACCATCCTTACGGGATTAGAACAATGCCCCAGGAGCATACTTATGTGGCGCAGCCTATCCCAATGGCTGGGGGGAATGGGAGTAATCACGCTATTCATCGCCATTCTGCCCAAGCTGGGAGTGGGCGGCTCCCAGCTTTTTGCCCAAGAGTTCCCCGGCCCCATCCATGAAAAATTCCGCCCCAGGGTTAGAACGGTAGCGCGGTTCCTCTGGATAATTTATATATCCTTCACTGCAATTGAAGTGGGCCTCCTTTATTTATTGGCCAAGCTTCCTCTCTTTGACTCAACCTGCCTCTCCTTCTGCACTCTCTCCACCGGAGGATTCACCCCCACGACAAAAAGCATCGCCGCCTACGCCAATCCCACGGCCGAATATATCATCATGGCCTTCATGTTCCTGGCCGGCATGAACTTCATAATTCATTACCGCGCTTCAAGAGGAGACTTCAAGGCATTTAAAGATGAGGAATTCAAGATTTACGCCATTCTTCTGGCAGCAGCCACCGCGCTGCTAATCTTCTCACAGGGAGCCGGCTCATGTAGAGAGAGCCTCTTCCAAACTATTTCAATCATGACCACCACCGGCTTTGCCACCACGGATTTCGGCGCCTGGCATTACGGCGCCTGTATGATACTGCTGACTCTGATGCTCATCGGAGGTTGCGGAGGTTCCACTTCAGGGTCAGTAAAAGTGGTAAGGTTCTTAACCCTGCTAAAGCGCGTGCGGGCAATGATGAAAAAGGTCATCTCTCCCAAGGCCATAATTCTGGTGAAATACAACCAGAAGACGCTCCCAGAAGAAATACTGCGCGATACGATGTCTTTCCTCTTTCTCTATCTCATCGTCGCGGTCATCGCATCCATAACACTGGGATTTCTGGGCCTTGACATGGAAACGTCCTTCTCGGCGGTAGCTGCCTCTCTGGGCAACGTAGGTCCAGGCCTTGGTGGGGTGGGGCCCGCTTCGAGTTATGCCTGGCTCCCCCCGGCTGCGAAATTCGTCTTGATCATCTGCATGTGGCTGGGCAGGCTGGAGCTATTCACAGTGCTCATGATATTCGTACCCCGCTTCTGGCAAAGATAACTCACACTTCCGAAAGTGAGCGGATTCAAGCTATACTAGGCAATTATGATTAAAGTTGCTTTTCAGGGAGACAGAGGCGCCTTCAGCGAAGACGCCACCATAAAGCTTTTTGGCAGAGACATTGATTTCCTGCCATGCCTCCACTTCCACGACGTTTTCCAGGCCACCTCGGAAAACAAAGTCAACTTCGGAGTAATCCCGATAGAGAACTCTCAGGCAGGCAGCATCAACGAGACATACGACCTGTTACTGGCCTACCCCCTCAAGATATGCGCTGAAATCGTTCTCAGGATAAGCCATTGTCTGATGGCCCTGCCAGGAGAACGCCTGGCCAATATAACCACCGTTTATTCACACCCTCAGGCCCTGGCTCAATGCGACGAGTTCCTGAGCAAGCTGGATGTAGAGATCGTGCCCGTCTACGACACCGCTGGCAGCGCCAAAATGATTGAAGAAAAACAACTGCGTGGCTGCGCTGCCATAGCCAGCGGCAGGGCTGCCGAGATATATGGCATGGAGATCCTGGCACCGAAAATCGAGACCAACATCAACAACTACACGCGTTTCTTTGCTATCTCCAAGAAGGAAGCCAGACCGGGTGAGAAGAATAAGACCTCCCTTGTCTTCATTGCCAGACATATACCAGGGGCTCTATATCGTGCTCTGGGCGCCTTCGCCACCAGGAACATAAACTTAACCAAACTGGAGTCCAGACCGGGCAAAAGCAAACCGTGGGAATACGTCTTTTACGTCGATTTTGAAGGGCACCTGAACAAGCAAGTATGCCAGCAAGCCATAGAGGAACTGCAAAAAGAAGCTACCTTTGTCAAGATACTGGGGTCTTATCCTCAAGCAGAATAAAAAGCTAAAACTTCTCCGCCCGCAGCCTCTTATAAGTATCATCCAGAGCCTCTGATACCACCCTGGTATCAGAGAGCACCGGCATAAAGTTATTATCCCCCACCCATCGCGGCACTATATGAGTATGAAGGTGCGTATCTATCCCTGCACCCGCAACTTTACCCAGGTTCAACCCAACATTAAATCCCGCTGGTTTTAGCACCTTCCGCAGAAGCTCCACGCTCCTCTTAATGAAATCAAAGTGTTCCCGCACTTCATCCTCCGTTAAATCCAGCAAATTTGCTGTATGTCGGTAGGGAGCCACCATCAGATGCCCTGGATTGTAAGGGTAGATATTCAAGATAACGAAGTTCCCACGACCGCGGTAGAAGACCAGGTTTTCTTCGTCGTTATCTTCCTTAGATTTCTGGCACAGAATGCATCCTTCCTCTTTGGGTCTCTGGATATATTCTATCCGCCACGGTGCCCAGATTTGATCCATCGAAGCTATATAATATTACGGACCCATGTTAATTGCAATGCGCGCCTTCCTTAAGGAACAGGTGCATTAAGTTGACTCTCAAGTCCAGCAAAGACTACAATTCTGCCGCTATGCTAGAAATTCTAACCCGGAAACTGACCAGCGCGTTTGATAAGCTGGGAAGGAAGGGCAAGCTCAGTGAAGGCGACATAGACGAAGCCCTGAGAGAAGTCAAGCTGGCGCTTCTAGAGGCAGATGTAAACTTCAAAGTCGTCAGGGAATTGCTGGCCAGGATAAAGAAACGCGCTCTGGGAGCAGAAGTATTGCAAAGCCTGACTCCCGCTCAGCAGGTCATCAAAATTGTAAATGAAGAGCTAATTGATTTACTGGGCAAGGAGCACAGTCATTTGCTGCCGGCCAACCATCCACCCTCCACCATCTTGATGGTAGGACTACAGGGCTCAGGAAAAACCACCACGGCAATAAAATTAGCCTCTCTCCTCAAGAGGGAAGGCCAGAGCCCCCTGCTGGTAGCCGCCGACATCCGCCGGCCGGCTGCTGTTGAACAGCTCACGCTGCTGGCTGAGCAACAAAGTATACCGGTATATTCCGAAGCGAAGGCTCAGCCCGGAGACGGTAAAATAACGCCAACAATCATTTGCCAGCGCGCCCTTGCGAGGGCAAAGGAACTGGCATCAACATGGGTCATCGTCGATACGCAGGGGCGAATGCATATCGACGAAGTCCTGATGGCGGAATTGTCCGATATGAAGTCTGCCCTGGAACCTGCAGAGACCCTGCTGGCTGTGGATTCTATGACGGGACAGGAAGCCGTAAAGATAGCTCAGGAATTTCACGACAGAATCGGGCTCACCGGACTCATCCTGACAAAAATGGACGGTGATGCCAGAGGCGGAGCTGCCCTATCAATCAGGTTTATCAGCGGGGTACCCATCAAATTCATGGGCACAGGAGAGAAGGCAAGTGACCTGGACCCCTTTTACCCTGACCGTCTTGCTTCCCGTATTCTGGGAATGGGCGACGCCCTTAGCCTGATCGAGAAAGCTCAAAAAACCTTTGACCAGCAGCAAGCCAAAATCCTGGAGAAGAAAATGCGCACCACGGGATTTGACCTCGAAGACCTCCTCTCCCAGATACGCCAGGTGCACAAAATGGGTGCCTTGAGCCAGTTGACCGAGATGGTGCCAGGTTTGTCCAGGACCTCCATCCCCTCATCCAATGACGAAGGGGAAAGAAAACTAAGGAAGATAGAGGCTATCATCTCTTCCACAACCTATGAAGAGCGACGCAATCCATCTATCATCAATGGCAGCCGGCGCCGGCGCATCGCACGCGGCAGCGGTACTACTCCCCAGGATATCAACCAGATGCTGAACCAGTTCTACCAGCTACAGAAACTAACCAAATCGCTCACACGCGGCAAACTACCCAAGAACATGATGAATATGCTTGCGGCTAACAAAAATCAATCAAGGTAGCTTCTGAGTTTGCGGCTGCGGGTAGGATGACGAAGCTTGCGCAAGGCTTTGCCTTCGATCTGGCGTATCCTTTCCCTCGTCACATTAAATTCCTTTCCCACTTCTTCCAGGGTTCGAGTATGTCCATCCTGGAGACCAAACCTGAGCTGTAACACCTTTTTTTCTCTCTCGGTAAGTTCATCAAGAACCCTGTCTATTTGCTCTCTGAGCAACTGCTGCGAAGTTGCTTCAACAGGAGCCAAACTGGCATGGTCTTCCACAAAATCACCTAAACGGCTATCTTCATCCTCCCCCACCGGTGTCTCCAGCGATATCGGCTCATGGTAGAAAAGGTCAAGGACTTCCTCTACTCTTTCCGCAGTCACGCCCAACCTGTCACCAATTTCTTCGTGAGTCGGCTCATGCCCAAGTTCCTGGGTCAACTGTCGCATCGCTCGCAGTAACTTATTGATCGTCTCAACCATATGTACAGGAATGCGTATAGTGCGAGATTGATCAGCTATAGCCCGCGTAATCCCCTGCCTGATCCACCAGGTCGCATAGGTACTGAACTTATAGCCTTTCCTGTACTGAAATTTCTCGACTGCCCTGATGAGTCCTATATTCCCTTCCTGTATAAGATCAAGAAAAGACATCCCGTGACCAATATACTTCTTGGCAATGCTAACCACCAGACGCAGGTTTGCCGCAATTAGTTCCTTTTCCGCTTTCTCCGATTCACGTTTGACTTCCTCGAAGAACTCCTTTAATTCAAACTCTTGCTCACCAAGTTGAAGCAGAAACTTTTCGCTGCGCAGCAGGTCCTCCACGCCCTGCCATGGAACTTCTTCCCCGATAAGATGCAACACCCCTGGAGGCAAAAGACTACAGTCGAGAGAAATTTCCACCATAGCTTCCTGCACTGCTGCAGCATCCTTTTCCATTTCCTGGCTAAGGACATTCACCATCACCAGGTCTATTACTCCGTTTACAACAGAACGGAATTCAGGGTTCGTTACCGCACTGACGCCATCACAGGATACATCAATTTGACGGTAATCCCAGATACTTTGAATAAGAGAGCGGTGTCTGGCCAGATCAGAAACTAAATGTGTGACTATATTAATTACAGAGGGAATCTTTTTATACTCCTTGAAATACGCCTCCTCAATTTTTGCTAAATATCTCCCCTGCTCTGTCCTGCTGGATATAACCACTTCCTCACGAGCCGTAAGAAGCGATACCCTGCCAATCTCTTGAAGATACATTCTCGTGGAATCATCAATTATCTCATGCCCTTCCAGAGCCACCGGCGAAATGCCTTCCCCTGCCCTGTCCTGTACAGACACCTCGTGGGCTACATCAACTTCAGTTTCCTCCTCAGAAGATTCAGTTGCTTCCTCGTCATCTAATTCACCGTCTTCTCTCTCAATCGAACTCATTTCATTATTCCTCTTGCCCTCTGGATAAAAATTTCCTGAAGCTGTTGACCTGATCTTACTCCCTCTCTTTCCAACACCCTGAACAGTCCTTCTTGCAAACGTAGAATACAATCACGGAGAACAATTTGCCGTTCCTTGTTGCTCTGACATATCGGAGGGGGAAAACTTCTATGCAATAAATAGTATAGGTGCTCTGAGAGACTATCGTCAAGCTGGCTTTCAAGACGAGAGATATCGGGGAAACGCTGCCACTGGACAAAAAGTTCCCGGTTCTCTATATGCTGAAAGTATTCCGGGGCCAGATCCTGAGATAGCTGGCGAAGTTCCGGATATTGAAACAGCAGAGCCAGGCAGTATTCCTCAATAGCACTGGAGGCAAGGTGGTGAGAAAATTGCTGCCCCATGGCCTCATCATCTTTCCGTTTTCCCCTGACAGTTTCCGACTTCTTGATATAAGACAGGAGAATAGCCTCACTTACTTTCAGCCGTTTTGCCAGCTTCTGAACGTATTGAGCTCGCCTAAGGGGGTCCTTTACCTCCTGAAGCAACGGCAACAGTTTTTGTATGGCCCAGGACTTGTCCGCAGCTTTGCCGATGTCCAGTTTGCTCAGTACGGTATCGATAGCAAAGTCAAGCAAGGGGAGCGCCTGTTCCACCAGGTTCTGCCACAGGCGTGGGCCTTCTCTTATTACCTCATCTGGGTCTTTCCCCTGGGGTAAGGCAACAACCCTGATTTCAGCATCAAGTACGCTTTCACATTTGACCAACCCCGATGAAACTGGTATCGGCACCATTTTCCTGTCCCCAGAGCGACTTATCACCTCCATCCCTCGCAGGACAGCTTCTTCTCCCGCGACATCAGCGTCAAGAGCTAGAAAGACGTGTTTGGTCAACTTCTTGATGATAGCCACCTGTTTTTCAGTCAGGGATGTCCCCATAGCAGCCACCACATTTTTCCAGCCATGCTGGTGAAGCAACAGGGCATCCATGTAGCCTTCCACAATTACTACGGAATTCTTCTCCCTGATGGCGGATATAGCTCTATCAATGCCATATAGGTTGCTACTCTTATCAAAGACCGCCGTGTATGGTGAATTGATATATTTGGGCAGGGCATTGCCCAGAGCTCTGGCACCAAACCCCGTAACCTTGCCCCGGGCACCACAGATGGGGAACATCAAGCGGTTAAAGAAACGGTCACCAATGCTTCCATCCTTTCTCTCCACTGCCAATCCAGCCTTAACTAAGTCCTTTGCTTCATAGCCCTTGTCCCTTAAATACTTCTTCAGTCCTTCGCGGGCATCAGGGCTGAAGCCCAGGCGGAATTCCTCCACAGTTTCGCGCGCAACTTCTCTTCTGGTCAGATAGTTCCTGGCTTCTTCCCCCTCCAGGGCATTCAACAACAGGTGGTGGTAATATTCCGCTGCCAATTCGTTGATCTGAAATAACTCATCCTTCTCTCTGTCCTCATTTCCGACTACTCTTTCGGGCGAGCTCAAGGCTACGCCGGCTCTCTCCGCCAGGATATGAAGAGCCTGACTGAAATCGACATTCTCTTTTCTCATGAGAAAGGAGAATACATCGCCGCCGGTACCACAGGCCCCAAAACAATGCCATGTTTGCTGCTCAGGAAAAACGAAAAATGAAGGTGTCTTCTCAGAATGAAAAGGGCACAAACCCTTGAAGTTACGCCCCGTCTTTTGCAAAGTGACATATTGAGAGACAAACTCCACGAGGTCTATCCTCTGCTTTACCTCGGAAATCACACTCATCAGGATATTTCCCCATCCAGGCTAATCAACGCCAGACACCACTCCATCAACACAATGTAAACACCAGCTTCATGCTCTCCACTATCGCCCGAAAACAAGCGCTACTTCACCGTCCCTGCCTGCCGACGAGCTGACCTACCCTGCCCTTTCCTTTTCTAAAATATGAGCTTGCCCCAAAAGTCAATGCATTGACAACCGTGTTGAAAGAGATTCCCCAAGATGCGCTTCTTGCCTCCACCATACCTCTACCAGCCTCACTCCTGCAACGGAATGCCCCCCCTGACACCCACACCACCCGTCCAGCTATCACACAGGCAACAGGTTTGAGCGAACTTCCCGACTAACTTCTTAAGTCCCTCTCGCAGCATCCCCAACACCCTCATCTGCCTTCACCTGTTTCTAAATCCCCAGCTTCTTCTCTGCCTTTGCTATATTCAACCTCGTTGATAGCACGACATCAGAATTCAGCGAGATGGAATCTATGCCACATCTGACCAGGAACTCAGCAAACTCAGGAAAATCACTCGGTGCCTGCCCGCATATGCCTATCTTCCTCTTCGGCTCATGCTGATGCACAATTTCTATAACGCTCTTCACCATCCTTTTGACAGCTTCATTCCTCTCATCAAAGATATGCGAAACAAGGTCAGAATCCCTGTCCAAACCAAGCGTTAATTGTGTCAGATCGTTCGAACCTATACTAAAGCCGTCAAATATATCAGCAAATTCCTCCGCAAGGATGACATTCGACGGTATTTCGCACATGACATACACTTCCAGGCCCTTTTCCCCCTGCTTCAGGCCAAATTCCTTCATCGTCGCTATCACCTTCCTTCCCTCCTCCGGCGTCCGGCAGAAAGGAACCATGACCTTCACGTTCGTCAAACCCATTTTCCCCCTCACCTTCTCTATCGCCCTGCACTCCAACCCGAAAGCAGGTTTGAACTTCTCGTCATAATAACGGGATGCCCCTCTCCAGCCTATCATCGGGTTGTTCTCCTCTGGCTCATAAAGATACCCACCAGTTAAATTGGCATACTCATTCGTCTTGAAGTCAGAAAATCGAACGATAACGTCATTAGGGTAGAAGCTTGCTGCTATCTTGGAAATCCCCATCGCCAGGTTGTCAACAAAGAACTGCGCCTTGTCTTCATAAAGGTAGCTTCTCTCATCTATCTTTCCAACCACCTCCGCGACAATGGCATCATTCTCCGCCATCTTCTTCAGCTTATCATATTCTATCAATGCCAGGGGGTGTATCCCTATATAGGAATTGATAATGAACTCTTCCCTGGCCAACCCCACACCATCATTGGGAATCTGACCATGGATAAAGGCACTATCAGGAATACCGGAATTCATCATTATCCGGGTACGCGGCCGGGGGAGATTATCCAGCGCTATCTCATCTACCCGATAGCCCAGTTTTCCTTCGTATATCCTGCCTTCACCCTGCGAGCAATCCACCGTAACCTCTTTTACATCCTTTAACACCCCGGTGGCATTACCACAGCCTATTATACAGGGAACCCCCAGCTCGCGGCTGACTATCGCCGCATGACATGTTCTCCCTCCTTTGTTAGTGACTATCGCACCGGCGATCTTCATTATGGGCTCCCAGTCAGGGTCTGTCATATCGGTAACCAGAATCTGACCCGGCTTAAGTTCGTGGATTTCACTGCTCCCCGATATTATGTTCACTTCGCCGCTGCCTATTTTCGTTCCAACCGATTCCCCCACGAGCAACAAGTTGCTCTTACCCTCAAGAACATAACTCTTGAGCAAGGCTGCTTTTTCCTGGGAATGTACCGTCTCCGGCCTGGCCTGAACTATAAAGAGTTCTTTGGTCTTGCCATCCTTGGCCCACTCTATATCCATAGGCTTCCCGTAATGGTCTTCTATAATACAGGCCCACCTTGCCAGCACAAGAACCTCATCGTCATCCAGCACAAACCTGCCCCGCTCCTCCACACTAACTACTTCTTGCTCTGTACCCCCCACATCTCCCCTGTAAACCAGCTTCTGCTTCTTGGTGCCAATTTTCTTTTCAACTATGGGGCTGAACCCCTTTTTCAAAGTGGGCTTAAAAACGTAAAACTGGTCAGGATTCACCATTCCCTGCACAACGTTCTCTCCCAAACCATAAGCGCCTGTTATGTAAACCACACCATCGAAACCTGATTCGGTGTCTATAGAAAAAATAACACCAGAACAGGCCAAATCAGAACGGACCATTCTCTGTACCCCCACAGAGAGATAAACATGAAAATGGTCAAAACCCTTGTCTTCCCGATAAGATATGGCCCTGTTGGTAAAAAGAGATGCAAAGCACTCCATAACCTTGCTGATCAATTCCTCCTCTCCCCGCACGTTCAAATAGGTCTCCTGCTGCCCGGCAAAAGAAGCGGTGGGCAGATCTTCCGCCGTTGCGCTACTCCTCACCGCGACATCAATGCCTTCGCCATACCTCTTTTCCATTCCCCGGTAAGAAACCCTTATCTCTTCCTCCAAATCCCCAGGACAGTCTGCATTCCGTATCAGGCTTCTTACTATTTCACCCCTCCGCGACAGATCCTCCATATTATGTGTATCCAAGCCCTCCAGGGCATCCTTGATTTTAGGGCCTATCCCCGCTTCCTCTATTAAATGCCTGTAGGCTCCGGCTGTAATGGCAAAACCAGAGGGAACGTTTATCTCCTCTTTATTCAGATTTGTTATCATCTCCCCGAGAGATGCATTCTTCCCCCCCACGAGAGCCACATCCTCCAACCCCACATCCTCAAATTGTTTTATAAACTTCATTACTTACCTCCAGATTTATACTTAAGCACAGGAGTGCCAGCACTCCCTGTCAGGTAAAGCGAAGCCTTTGTTACCCAGCCCTTCAGAACAAGTAATAAACTCTCGTCTTTTTTCGATCTCTTACTCCAGCACTGTGCAAGCAACGGCTAAATTATAGCAGACCCGTTGGGGACGGGACAAAAATGCCAAAATCAGGTTAAAAGGTATTGACAAAACACCACACGTATAGTAACAATATTATAAATAAAACCAGGAGGTGGAAATAATGGCAACAGCTTATTGCATGAAGTGCAGACAGAAGAGGGAAATTAAAAACCCCAAGCAAATTACCTTGAAAAATGGGCGGCCAGCAGTGCAGGGCGTCTGCCCCATCTGCGGCACCAAGGTATTCAGAATCGGAAAGGCTTAATCAGCATTTCCCCCGGAATTTCGGCAAACCGCATCGATGTCACGGTATCTTTCGTGTGGATTCCAGGAAAGATACCGTGACGGTTGTTTTGCGAGATAGGTTATTTCGAATCCGCCAGCTCCCGTTTTTTGTGTGCCGCCTTGAACCAGGTTCTGCTGATAGCCTTTCGCCCCGAATTGAGTTAAACTTCTGCCTGTCATGACGCAACGCTATCACCCGCGAGAAATCGAGAAGAAGTGGCAGGAAAGGTGGGCCTCGGACCATCTCTACCAAGTAGGCGAAGACAGCGACCTTCCAAAGTTCTACGCCCTAACCATGCTCCCCTACACCTCGGGAGATCTTCATATTGGACACTGGTATGCTATGGCACCATCAGATGTCTGCGCCAGATTTAAGAGGATGCAGGGATTCAACGTTCTCCACCCCATGGGCTTTGATGCCTTTGGGCTGCCTGCAGAAAATGCAGCCATCAGTCATGGCATCCATCCACATGAATGGACAATGAGCAATATAGAAAATATGCGCCGCCAGCTCAAGAGCATGGGGGCAATTTACGATTGGAACCGTGAACTAATCAGCTGTCAGCCCGAATACTATAAATGGACACAGTGGTTTTTTCTCAAGTTTTATCACGCGGGTTTAGCCTATCGTTCCAGGGCACCTGTTAACTGGTGCCCCAAATGTCAAACGGTTCTGGCCAATGAGCAGGTAGTAGGGGGAGACCTTTGCGAACGCTGCGGCACCGAGGTAACCAAAAAAGACCTGGAGCAGTGGTTCTTGCAAATCACCAGGTATGCCGAAGAACTCCTCGATTTTAGCGGGCTGGACTGGCCTGAGAAAATAAAGACCATGCAGAAAAACTGGATCGGCAAAAGCGAAGGAGCTGAAATTTCCTTTGGACTGGAACATGCAGGATTGGAACAAAAAGAAATAAGAGTATTTACCACCCGCCCCGATACTATTTTCGGAGTTTCTTTCTTCCTCCTGGCACCAGAAAACCCCCTCGTCCCCCAACTAACCACCCCTGAGCACCAAAAAGAAGTAGCAGAATATATCTCATGGTGTAAACGGCAAGCTGATTACATGAGAACCTCTACGGACAGAGAGAAAACAGGAGCTTTTCTAGGGAGCTATGTCATCAACAGGCTAAATGGAGAAAAGGTGCCCATCTGGATTACGGACTATGTGCTGCCATCTTATGGCACCGGTGCCGTAATGGGAGTTCCTGCTCACGATGAACGGGATTTTGACTTTGCCAGGAAGTTCCACCTCCCCATCCGCCCCGTCATCACCTCCCCAGAGCACACAGGGGACGAAGCTATTCAAGCATACAGTGAACCCGGAGTTATGATAAATTCCGGGGACTTCAATGGTTTATCCAGCGAGAGAGGATACGAAGCAATCTGTGACCTGCTTGAGAGAAAGGACTGGGGTAAGCGAACCGTTACCTACCGCCTCCGTGATTGGCTTATCTCCCGGCAGCGGTATTGGGGAGCACCCATACCCATAGTTTACTGTGCCAGGTGCGGCACGGTCCCCGTGCCAGAGGAAAATTTGCCCGTCCTGCTTCCTCCCAATGCCGAATTCAGACCCACGGGAGAATCACCTCTGAAATACTGTCCTGAATTCGTCAACACGACCTGCCCCAGGTGCTCAGGACCGGCACAGAGAGAAACCGATACGCTGGACACATTCATGTGTTCTTCCTGGTATTATCTGCGTTATTCCAGCACCAGGGCAGATGCCGGCCCCTTTGATACCAGAAAACTGAAATACTGGCTGCCCGTGGACCTGTATACAGGAGGAGCCGAGCATGCCGTCATGCACCTGTTCTACTCCCGCTTTTTCATCAAAGCACTGCGAGATATAGATAGAAATCTAATCGATTTTGATGAACCGTTCAAACGCCTCTTCAACCAGGGAATCATCGCTTATCACGGGGGAAAGATGAGCAAATCGAAGGGAAACGTGATTTCCCCCGACAAATACGTCTCTGAAATGGGAGCCGATACCGTTCGAGCCTACCTGATGTTTATCGGACCATGGGAACTTGGGGGAGGCTGGAGTGACAGGGGCATAAGAGGCATAAGCCGCTGGTTAAACAGGGTATGGAACTTGATAGAAAACGGATACGCCCACCCGGTTACGAAGGAGGAAGCAAAAAAAGAACTCCTCCACATCATCCACAGGACAATTAAGAAAACAAGCGAAGATTTAGAAAACCTCCGCTTCAATACCATGCTTGCTTGCCTCATGGAGTTCACCAATCACCTGTCTAAAGTGCAGAAAGAGAGAAGCGTTCCAACCGCTCTCTGGCAAGAAGCTATTACTTGCCTGCTGCTTCTACTGGCTCCATCCGCCCCACATATTGCGGAGGAACTGTGGAGCAGAACAGGCCATGCCTACAGTATCCACAACCAGCCGTGGCCCAGATTTGACGCCAGGCTAGCTGAGGAGGAACAGATTACACTGGCGATACAAATAAATGGTAAACTGAGGGACAAAGTTCTCGTGTCCGCTTCCATTAGCGAGGCCGAAGCTAAAGGGTTGGTCTGGGAACGGCCGCGAGTTAAAATTTACACAGAAGGTAAAGAAATCTTGAAAACCATCTATGCTCCCGGGCGCGTGGTAAACATTGTCGTAAAATGAGAATATCCTTTATTGGCGGCGGAACCATGGGGGAAGCAATGATTAAATGCCTCCTGGCGACCAGGATCGCCTGTCCCCAGGAAATGGTGGTTCACGATATCAGCGCACCCCGGTGTGAATGGCTGAACACAGAATATGGAATCAGCACCTCAACTGATCCCTCGAGAACAACAGACAGGGCAGAGATAGTCATCCTGGCAGTGAAACCTCAGGACCTGTCTCAGGTCATGGAAGGTATGGAGATTTCACCTGAGCAGTTAGTATTATCCATAGTAGCCGGTGCCAGTTTATCTCACCTATGCCAGGAACTGAATCACACGGCCATAGTTCGAGCCATGCCCAACATGCCTGCACAGATCGGCCAAGGAATGACCATCTGGGTAGCAACTCCCCAGGTAAAGAAAAAACAGAAAGAGATGGCCCGATCCGTAGTTAGCTCCCTGGGCCAGGAAATTTACGTTGCCGACGAGAAATATCTGGATATGGCGACAGCTTTGAGCGGCAGCGGCCCGGCTTACGTCTTCCTCTTCATTGAAACGCTCGTGGATGCCGGGGTGCATATCGGTTTGCCGCGCAAGATGGCCGAGAAGCTGGCGCTACAGACAGTGCTGGGCTCTGCTAAAACCGTGGAAAAGATGGACAAACACCCTGCCGAGCTCAGGAACATGGTTACCTCACCGGGCGGCACGACCGCAGAGGCTCTTTTTCAGATGGAGAAGGGAAATTTTCGCTCCATCATGCTGGAAGCCGTTACCGCCGCTTATAACAAAGCAAAGTCTCTGTCACTCTCTCCCAGCGAGAAAACGCCGAAGTCAGGGGGGCGCCGCGCCAGGAAATGAGTAATTTTTCCCCATGGCAAGGCATCAAGGTTGCTACAAAAGGCTGTCACAACTACATAACAGGGAAACCCGTAGTTGTCTCTTTTGAAGTGACCCTTTCCTGCAATTGCAATTGTCGCCACTGTGACCTTGGCGGTCTGAGAAAAGAGGAAAGCCTGCTTCAACCAGATGACTACAGAAAACTGGTTCAATCGCTAAATCTTCCCGTAGCACAGATTTCCGGAGGCGAACCGTTGCTGCGCCGCGACATAGTGGATATAGTCAGAGCCATGAAACAAGCTGACGGTTTGCCCTATATCATACTCGTAACTAACGGAGTGCTACTCAACAAAAATGTTTACCAGGATTTGCACGAAGCTGGAGTAAACCAGCTGTCGGTTTCACTGGATTTCCCCGATAAACGGCATGACCAATTCCGGCGGCACCGCGGTCTATTCAAACACCTCGATGAAACGGTCCCGGAGCTGGCACAGCTCGGCTACCACGATATTACCCTCAATTCTGCCATAACGAGGGACAATCTAAAAGACATCCTGCCCCTGGCGCAAAAAGCCATGGACTGGGGCGTCTCTATATCCTACAGCGCCTACAGCAAGTTGCGCACGGGTGATGAGAGCTATTGCATTGACAGCAAAGAAGACCTGGAAGTGTTAAGGGAAAACATCAGCGCGCTCATAGAGCTAAAGAAACGGACTCCCTGCATAACCAGCTCCCCTGATGAACTCCGGCAGACTCTGAGCTTTTTTGAACAGGGCTATATGCCAAACTGCAAAGCAGGCATAAGATTTTTTGTCGTAACGCCCGATGGGAGTTTTATCCCCTGTTCACATCACCGCATTAAATACTCCTGCCAGAAAGACATGGTTGCCGGATTTTCTCGCAGCAACCGATGCGGCGGTTGCTGCGTCGCCATAAGGTCCTACAGTGACCAACCCCTCTGGACGCAGTTAAAGGACATCCCACGATACGGAAAACTGCTTTTCTCCCGCCGGTAAGTCCTCTTCAGGAAAGAGGCAAAAACAGAGCAAGCTTTAACTTCACACCGACAAGAAAAAGACTTCCTGTCACCATGGTGACTTCTCTCTGCCACTGGCGGAATTGCAGCCAGTTTCAGGGTTCACCCTGGCACTTCATGCAGCTTCAGCCGCTCAGACAGCCTCTGGAGTTTCTCCGGGGTTCAATTTGCGCCACTTTTCTAGAAGTTCTTCCCGGCTTTCCTCATGCTCAGGGTCCAGGATACAACAATCCACGGGGCAAACTTCGACACATTTTGCCGATTCAAACCATCCCACGCACTCAGTGCATTTGCCTGGATCGATGACATAAACGGTATCCCCCTCGCTTATGGCATGATTCTTGCATTCCGCTTCGCAAGCTCCGCAACCGATGCACTCATCTGTAATTTTGTATGCCATTCCTGACACCTCCTTATATTTGCACTTTCATTAAGAATTCAGCGCTCAGCCCATATTCTTCAATCCCTGGGAAAATCAGTTGAAACTTTATCTTTCAGGGCCACAGCAACATGCGCAGGTACTAAATCCTCAAGATTTCCTCCCAACAGGGCAAATTCCTTGATCAGCGTAGAACTGAGGAACTGATATTGAGAACTCGCCATCAAACAGACCAGTTCGACATCGGGCGCAAGTTTTTTGTTCAACAACGTCATACCGAACTCACGTTCGAAATCCGAGCCCGCCCTCAGCCCTCGAAACATAACTCTTGCCCCCGCAGCGTGCATGAAGTTCACAACAAGCCCCTGGAAGGACTCAACCCGAACGTTAGGAAAACCGGCTATCGCTTTTTCTATCAGTTCTACGCGCTGTTTTACAGGAAAAAGCGGCCTCTTGCTACTATTTTCATAAACTCCAATAATTAATTCCTGGCACAAAGCTGATGCCCGTTCGATAATATCGAGGTGTCCCTTGGTAATAGGGTCAAAAGTTCCAGGGTAAACGCCAATCAACATGTCTGTTCCTCCTTGCGGTATATAGAAATAAAACTGTCTCCATAGCGACGCTGTTTGACCAACTGCAATCCCCCATAGCCCTCCTTCAGAGGAAAACGATTGGCATGACAAATCACAACCATAGAACCTTCACTCAGTACTTTGGACTCCGCCAACCTGTCCAACAGGTCCGTCGAATGATACGCGTAAGGAGGGTCGGCAAAAACGACATCATAGCTATCATCAAGGAAGGCAATTGCCTTATCTACACTACTACAGTAAACATGCGCCCGGTGCGAAGTTTCAGTCTTCCGCAAGTTATGCCTAATAATATCACAGCATTTTCTGTTTTGTTCCACAAAATCAACCCATCCCACCCTGCGGCTCAATGCTTCAATTCCCAGGGAGCCGCTACCAGCATACAGGTCCAGCATGCGACCCCACCTGACAGCATCGTTGTTCAGAATAGAGAATATCGCCTGCCTCACCAGGTTAGTAGCAGGTCTCACAGAACGCTTCCCGGGAACTCTCAGATGAAACCCTTTTACCTCGCCACTGGAGATTCGCATTTCTCTAAATATACCCCCTGACAGCGAGGTATTATACTTAAGTTCCTCCGAAGACACAATCCAGGCAGCGCAATTCTGCATCCGCCCGCAGCAATTGAATTAAAAGGTCAAACCATCGTAGAAAAGTGACCCCTCAGACAGATTGTTGACTCCACAAAAAGCATATCTTATACTAAAGCACAGAAATAATTTAGTAATGGACAGTGCTAAAGTGAAGTAACTATGGCTGCTGGATTTGAGAGATTTTCAGAGGGCGCCCGCAGGGTGTTAACGAGAGCTCAAGGAGAAGCCCAGCGTTTAGGGCATACCTATATCAACACCGAGCACATATTGCTGGGTCTGGTAGCAGAAGAATCAGGAATAGCAACCAAGATTCTCAACAGCCTGGATGTTCCGCCGAATAAGGTACAGGCTGCCATAGAGTTCGTCACTGGCAAGGGGGAAAAGCGCAGCATTAGTGGCGATATTGACCTGTCTCCAGGGGCAAAAAAGGTCATCGAACTCGCCGTCGATGAGGCACGGCGCCTCAATTCCAGTTACATCGGTAGCGAGCATCTGCTGCTCGGGCTGCTACGCGAAGGCCAGGGAGTAGCCTGCAACGTTCTGGAAAGCTTTGGCATCACCCTGGAGAGAATGCGAGAAGAGGTAGTTCGTATCTCCAAACAGGAAGCAACGCGCCCACACCCTACGGGAAAATCTTCCTCGCGCACTCCCATTTTAGACCAGGTGGGAACAGACTTAACTGCTCTGGCCAGGGCGGATAAACTCGACCCCACCATCGGCAGGTCAAGAGAAATTGAGCGGATGACTCAGATATTGAGCCGTCGAACGAAGAATAATCCTGCGCTCATAGGTGAACCGGGCATAGGAAAAACCGCCATAGTGGAGGGACTGGCTCAACACATAGCAAGCGGAGAAGTTCCCGAAGCACTACAGGGCAAACGGATAATCGCCTTAGATATAGGCTCTCTGGTAGCAGGAACAAAATACCGTGGTGAATTCGAAGAGCGGCTAAAGAAAGTCCTCGAGGAAGACAAAACGGCAGGCAACTGCATCCTCTTTATCGATGAGATGCAGACCATAGTAGGAGCCGGAGCCGCTGAAGGTGCAGTTGACGCTGCCAACATGTTAAAACCCGCGCTATCGCGCGGTGAAATACAGTGCATCGGTGCTACCACGCTGGATGACTACCGCAAATACATAGAGAAAGACCCGGCGCTGGAGCGGCGATTTCAACCTATTCTGGTGCCCGAACCTACCATAGAAGAAACCCTGAAAATCATGCATGGCATCAAACACAGATATGAGGAATTTCACCGCCTGGATATAACAGATGAAGCACTGCAAATGGCCACATCTCTGGCCGAGAGATACATACCAGACCGCTTTATGCCTGACAAAGCCATTGATCTCATAGATGAAGCCAGCTCTCGAGTACGCATCACGCGAGGCAGCCCCCCCATGGGCCTAACCGGATCAAAGCGAGCCCTTGAGAGTCTGAACAAAGAGAAAGAGTCGGCTCTCTCCTCTCAACAGTATGAACGCGCTTCAGAGCTACACAATCAGGAACTTCAGCTAATGGAAAAAATTAAGAGCATGGAGCAGAAATGGCAGGACAAACAAGAATCAGGCAAGCCCACGGTCACTCCAGAAGACATCGCTGAAGTAGTAAACATGTGGACCGGCATACCGGTAGCGAGGCTGACCACCAACGAAACCAGCCGCCTGCTACAAATGGAGGAGGTCCTGCACAACCGCATTATCGGGCAGGACGAAGCGGTAAACACCGTATCCAAAGCAGTAAGAAGAGCTCGGGCAGGATTGAAGGACCCCCGGCATCCTATCGGGGTTTTTATCTTCCTGGGCCCCACGGGAGTGGGAAAAACTGAGTTAGCCCGGGCTCTGGCTGAATTCATGTTTGGCAGTGAAGATAGCCTCATCAGGCTGGATATGTCAGAGTTCATGGAACGTCACACCGTAGCACGCCTGGTGGGAGCCCCTCCCGGATATGTGGGATATGACGAAGGGGGACAACTAACCGAAACCGTGAGGCGGAAGTCTTACTGCGCCATTCTCCTCGATGAAATAGAGAAGGCCCACCCCGACGTGTTCAACATACTGCTACAAATTTTCGACGATGGTCACTTAACCGACGCCAAGGGACGGCACGTCGATTTTCGTAACAGCATCATCATCATGACCAGCAACGTCGGAGCACAACTGATCAAGCGGGGAATGAGCATGGGTTTCTCTACCAGCGCTGAGGGCGAAGGAAATGGCCAGATTGAATACGATAAGATGAAGGAAAAGGTTCTCGATGAGCTGAAAAAAAACTTCCGTCCAGAGTTTCTCAATCGCGTTGACGCTACCATAGTATTTCACACTCTGGATAAAGAGGATATACGCCAGATCGTTGACTTAATGCTTAACCAGGTAATAAGCTCCCTCAAGGAGAAAGGCATTAACCTGGAAATCACGCTGGAAGCCAAAGACCACATTGGTAGCAAGGGGTATGACCCCGTCTTTGGAGCGCGCCCCCTGCGCCGCACGATCCAGGACCTGATTGAAGATCCGCTATCTGAATCTTTGCTGCGAGGTGAATTCTCCTCCAGCGATACCGTCCTGGTGGATTATGACGGAGAAAAAATAATAACGCGGCCTCTGGTTAAAGAGACAACCACATAACAGCATTGAATCGCGGCAGAAACTAAGACCGACGACGGGTTGGCTGGTGGCGATACCAAGTGTCTGGAACGAAAACTGTTTTTGTCTGTCAGCAATGCGGCAAGGAAAGCCCCAAATGGCTGGGGCGCTGCTCTGAGTGCCACGCATGGAACAGTTTCATAGAAACCCCTGTCATCTCATCCATGCCCAAACGACAATACTCAACGGGAAATCAACCCATGGAACTCTCCCGGGTGACAAAGAATTCCCCCTCCCGCATATCCCTCGGTTTTATCGAGCTGGACAGGGTTCTTGGAGGAGGTCTGGTCCCCGGTTCCCTGGTCCTCATTGGAGGAGAGCCGGGAATAGGAAAATCCACTTTGCTGCTTCAAGCTTCAGACAAAGTAGCTGAGCAGGGGAACATCGTTACCTACATCTCCGGCGAAGAGTCCATCAACCAGGTCAAACTCAGAGCTGAGCGCCTCAACATCAAGGGGAAAGACATCTATTTCCTCTCCGAGTCCAATCTGGAGGCAATACTGAATTATCTGGACGCCCTTAACTCGAAACTGGTAATCATCGATTCCATTCAAACCATGTATCTTGGAGACATGATGGGGGCACCGGGAAGCATCGCTCAAGTCCGAGAGTGCACCTTGAGGCTAGAGCACTGGGCTAAGCAGCATGATGTATCCATTTTGATCACGGGACACGTGACCAAAGAAGGGGCTATTGCAGGCCCGGGAACGCTGGAGCATATAGTTGATGCAGTACTTTATTTCGAAGGTGATTTTTCCTCCAGCAACTACCGCCTGTTGCGTGGGGTAAAAAACCGCTTCGGTTCCACCAATGAGATAGGCATTTTCGAGATGCGGCGCACTGGATTCATAGAAGTGAGCAATCCTTCGCAATTTTTCCTGTCCGCGCACAAAGAAGGTGCCGTGGGCTCGGCGATAGTGCCAACTCTGGAAGGAAGCCGTCCCTTCCTGGTAAAGATACAGGCCCTGGCCACCATGAACAATTTCACTCCACCAAAACGCATCGCAAACGGCATAGACTTCAATCGCTTATTGATAATAATCGCAGTATTGAGCAAACACGCCGGACTGAAGCTCTTCAACCAGGACATCATCGTCAATGTCACCGGTGGCTTGAAAATCAGCGAACCTGCGGTTGACATGGGAATTGCCCTGGCCATTGCTTCAAGCCTCAGGGAATACCCTCCCGTTTCCGACCTGGTCGTCCTAGGAGAAGTGGGATTGGATGGAGAAATCAGGGCGGTTCCTCAGATGAATAGAAGGATATTCGAAGCTTCCAGGCTCGGTTTTAAGTCCTGCCTCCTGCCCGAACTTTCCCCCTCCTCCATCAGTGAAGTGAGGCAATTACTCAATTCCAGTGATATCGAGCTAGTTCAAGCCACCAATGTGAACCAGGCTCTGCGCCTGGGGCTCGTCGAAAAGGACAGACAAAAATGTCGCGACAGAACAGCATAAAAAAGCCGAGGATAGGAGCTATCATACTTGCCGCTGGAGAAAGTCAGCGCACCGGCACCATCAACAAACTCTCCGTTACTCTCCAGGAAAAGCCACTGCTGGCCTGGTCCGTAGATACATGTCAACAGTGCCAGTTCATTGAGCAGATAATCATCGTAGTGAACGAGAAAACCCAGGAACTGGGACAGAGATTAAAGGAAGAAAGAAAATGGTCCAGGGCCGCTCTATGCCCCGGCGGAGCACGACGCCAGGACTCAGTGACACAGGGTTTATCCAGGCTAAAGGAATATGACTGGATACTAATCCACGATGGAGCCCGCCCCTTTTTAACTGCAAAGTTGCTCGAAGATGGCTTGCGGGCAGCCCACGAGACAGGCGCCGCAATTGCCGCCGTACCCGTGAAAGAGACCATCAAGGTCGTCGATGAGAAGAACCTGGTCAGGAAAACGCCTCTTCGCCACGAACTCTGGATAGCACAAACCCCACAGGTTTTCCGGGGAGACATCATCATCCAGGCATACAAGGAAGTCAATTCTGAGGTTCCCGATGACGCTGCCGCGGTGGAACTTCTGGGAAATAGCGTAAAATTATATATGGGCGACTACAACAACATAAAGGTGACCACTCTCGAAGACCTGGCCCTGGCAAAAATCATTGCAGAGAGAATATCGGAGGAGAAGTAATTGAAGTCATCCACCAATGAGAACAAAGAGTCCTCCCGTGACCACGAAATGAGAATCGGCTCCGGTTACGATAGCCACCCCCTGGTTCCAGGGCGGAAGTTGATCCTGGGGGGAGTAGCTATCCCCTTCACCAGAGGCCTCCTGGGATGGAGCGATGCCGATGTGGCAATCCATGCCATAATAGATGCCCTTTGTGGCGCCGCCGATCTTGGCGACATCGGGACATTGTTCCCTCCCCAGGATCCAGAATACGAGGATATCTCAAGCCTGACCTTGCTGGCTAAAACGGGGAAATTGGTCAAAGACAGAAATTTTGGCATAGTGAATATCGACGTCACCATTATAGCTCAACAGCCCCATCTATCACCCTTCACTCCAAAAATGAGAGAGCGCCTCGGTCAGGCGCTGAAAATTGATCCGGCACGGATAACGGTCAAGGCCACCAGCACCAATGGACTGGGATTCATCGGCAGAGAAGAAGGCATCGCTGCCCAGGCGGTAGCTCTACTGTCAAACTACCCCACCACCATACCATAACTCATTATCCCTCCTGCACTTTCCTCACCAGGGCACATATGTTGCGCGAGAAATTTTTTACAGGGAAACGATAGGCTTTTTCAGGAGACAGGGCGACAATTTCAAACCCCGCTCTGGCCAACAGGTTTCTCAGTTCCCCGTAGGAGAAAAGGTGATAATAGCGATAAACGGTTTTTCCCCGAAGATTCCAGGTCACCTGCAGGTCCCTGGACCTCAGCCAGAATCTGCGCTGCCCGTAATTCCACACGGTCAAGAAAGCTTCGCCTCCCTTCTTCAACACCCGGTTCAACTCTCGAAATGCCTCTATCCTCTCCTCTCTCCCCCGGATATGATGATAGGCTGCCACCGACACCACCCAATCGAAGGTGTTATCGCCAAAGGGCAGAGAAACGGCATCAGCCTGCAGCAGCTCGACCTCAAACCGGAATTTGCTTGAATACTTCAAGGCCTGTTGCAGCATGCCATCGGAGATATCCACACCACAGAGTTCGAATCCCTTAGCAAAGGGCAGGAAATCGGGCCCATGGGCACAGCCAACATTGAGCAGCTTGCCCCCATGCCACTGCTGCGCTCTTTCTTCCAGTTCTTTCCTGAGCAAGGGCCAGTGCCTCACCCTGTACCAGCTTTCAGCTATCTCGTCAAATACTTGCCCATTTGTGATCATGAGAAAAACCTTGCTACACTGTAACAAAGTAATGCAGCAGCGACAAGAAAGCGAAACATGCAGCAACTACAGGAGCAGGAAAAGCCCAAGGTAAAGAAGATGTCCCGGACTATCTCCGGGGTGACACCGGTGGCAGTCATGGCCAAACCCTTTGTCTGCCCCGGCAAATGCGTCTATTGCCCCACTTCACCCGACGCCCCCAAGAGCTATACCATAGAATCCCCCGCGGTCCTGCGCGCCAGGAAATGCAACTTCGAACCCGCTAAACAGGTGCAGTTGAGACTTCACGCCCTTGCCGAAATGGGACACGCCCTGGACAAGGTGGAACTTATAGTCATGGGCGGCACTTTCCTGGCATATCCCCGGGAATACCAGTATCAGTTCATCAAGGATTGCTACGATGCCCTCAACGACCTCTCCTCTGACAGCCTGGAAGAGGCCAAAAAACTGAACGAATCCGCCCTGTGCCGCTGCGTTGGGCTGTGCATTGAGACCCGGCCCGATTTCTGTGGCCAGGAGGAAGTAGCGCGCATGCTGGATTTTGGCACCACCAGGGTGGAACTCGGCGTGCAGGCCCTGGACGATGAACTGCACCAGATAACCAGGAGAGGACATGGAGTAAGAGAAATAATCGAGGCCACCAGGCTGTTAAGAGACCATGGCTTTAAGGTCTATTACCACTGGATGCCCGGTTTACCGGGTTCTACCCCCGGGCACGACCTGGAAATGTCGCGCAGTCTATTTGACGACGGATACTTCCGCCCCGACGGGCTCAAACTCTACCCCACGCTGGTAATAAAGGGCAGTGAACTGGAAAACTGGTATAGAGACGGGCGATATCAACCCTACAGCGACGAAGAAATGACGGACCTGCTGATAAAGATAAAAAAACTGGTCCCCAAGTACGTCAGAATCCCCAGACTGATGCGTGACATCCCGAGCAAATTTATCACTGCCGGCTGCAAAGACCTGGCGCTCAGGGGAACCATCAAGAAGCGCATGAACGAACAGGGCACGCAATGCCGGTGCACTCGCTGCCGGGAATATGGCCACAGGCTAAGAGATGGATGGGCAATTGGCCAGCCTTACCTGACCCGACTGGATTATGAAACTCATGGAGGGAGGGAAATTTTCCTTTCCTATGAAGACGATAACGAGACGCTATTTGGATTGCTGAGACTGAGGATAACATCTAGCATGGCCTTCATCAGAGAACTGCACGTTTTTGGCCCGGAAGTTCCCCTGGGCCAGAGGGCAGAACAAACTGCCCAGCATCACGGACTGGGAGAGAGACTGCTCGTCGAAGCAGAAGAACTCGCCAGGGAAGAGTTCCACAGTGAGAAAATATGCATCCTGAGCGGCGTAGGCGCCCGAAACTACTACCGCCCCTTCGGCTATAAACTGGAGGGCGCTTACATGGCCAAGCGACTCCCCCCACCCCAGCAATCGCGGAACGAGCACGCGATACAACTTGAAGAGCTCTCCTCTATCTCTACAACAGCAAAAATTCTTCTTCCCAACTATTGACAATGCACGCTTACCTATATATCTTTACCTCATAGACTAAGGCAAAAGGGAGGAGGGAAATCAAATGAACAACGAAGTCAGGCCAACCTGGAAGTTAGCGTGGGGGTTATGGTGGAGGATAGCTCTTATCACCCTGGGGGTATACGCGATAATTGGGGCAATCGTGCTCCTGCTGGGCATATCCTTGATCCCCTGGGAAAGCCTCACGGGTATTTTCAGCGCATTATAAAGCAAGCTGGCATATAGTCATGCTCGTATGGACAGCCAGCAACCAGGGTCGGCTGCCATCATGTCGCCACTTTCCGCATAGGCCCGGCCGCGGCATCCAGCACAGATTTCTTTGAAGGCACATCGGGAACATTCCCCCTTCAGTTCCCGTGAGCGGAGTTGCTGCAACACAGGTGATTCCTGCCATATTTCCCGGATGCTCCTTTCCCTGATATTTCCCAGGTTGATTTGCAACAGCATACAGGGGCTCACTTCCCCGTTGGGTGCAATTCTGAGATAGCCAGAAGGCATGCCGGCGGCACAACCCCTACCATAATAGGGAATGCGCGTCAGATTTTCTTGCGGGAAGTGTCTGGGCTTAATCTGCTTCTCCTGGAGAACAAGGGTGTACATGGGACAAGCAGGCACCCTGATCACGATAGGGCAATCTACCTGAGCCTGTGCCAGCCACTCCATCACCCACTTCCTTTCTCCAGCATCCAGAGAACTTCCCCGACAATCTACTTTAGCCCTGCCCACCTCCACCAAATCAAAGAATTCCGCGGCGCTGGCTCCACTCGCCACGGCTAAATTCAGCATATCGGGAATCTCGGCGAGCGTCTCCTTCCTGATGGCCATGCCAAACTGAAACGGCAAGCCAGCTTCCCGGCAGGCCACCACACCATTCATTGCCTGGTAAAAAGCTCCTTTTTTGCCACGGAAGGCATCATGAACTTCACCTTGAGCGCTATCTATAGAAATAGCCACCACCTGGATGCCAGCCCGTTTCATGGCCCCTGCCATATCTCTGTCTAGGAGCATTCCATTGCTACCAATGCCCGTCATGATGCCCTTGCTTGAAGCGTGTGAGGCAATTTCCAGGAAGTCGGGGCGGCATAAGGGTTCCCCACCATCCAGGACGAGGAACCTGACTCCCCACCCTGCAAGATCATCGATAAGTCCCTTGGCTTCCTCTAGTGAGAGCTCGTCAGGAGAGGCTTCTTCGGTGGCCTCGGCATAGCAATGCTTGCAATTCAGATTGCATTTATTGGTAATGCCATAAGAAACCATAAACGGTGGTGGCACGGTCCCGGAACTGAGCCCCTCCGGATTAGCCATGAAATCTACCTCCTCTTCTGATTTTCCTTCCCTTTTGCAGCGCGGATTTCTTCTGCTTGCTCTCCATCTTTATCGCCCTGCCATGCTTGCAGCGGTTCAAATTTAAGAAGCCATTTGCCATCATCCCTGCCTAAATAAAGCGGTCCTTCAGGTCGAATATCACCTCGTCAAGGTCATCTCCCTGTAAAGCGATGCGCTTGATGGCCTCTGCTATTTTAGCATGCCTGCCAGTATCATGAAGGTCAGTCAGCTTTTCATAATATCCCACCCTCCTGCCCAACCTGAAGTTGAGTCTTTCATCCTGTGGAAGAGTCAGATAGGCGCTTATTATATCCAGGAGCTTTTGTTTATCTTTTGGCATCTTGCCTTCTATTTCAGGCAATAGATTAAGAACATGGTCGCTCTTGATCCGGCTGGTCACGGACAGGTTTTCTATAAGAACGCCTATCTCCTCCACCACTTCATCCTCCGTTTGCAAGATGAAGTCCCCCTCCACAAGTTTAGACCTCAGGGGCGAGTCAGGGCGGACGTGAAGGCTGCGCAGCCTGATATAATCGGGCTTGATCTGGTTCAGCACGCGAGCAGTCTCCAGCGCATGTTCCCGGGACATTTTCCTGCCTCCCAGGCCAGGCATGACGTACTCACAGAGGGAAATACCAGATTCCTGTACCTTCCTGCCACCCACAATGTGTTGCTCGGCAGTAGTTCCCTTCTCCATATATTGCAGCAAGGGGTCATATCCAGTTTCCATTCCCGTATGAATTCTATCCAGTCCAGCTTCTCTCAGTTCCTGCAATTCCTGCAATGTCTTCCTCGCCGAGGTATGAGAACGGGCATAAGAAGTCACCCTGCTCAGAGAAGGGAAAGTCTTCTTCAAAAAGGCAATCACCTGAATCAGCTCGGGGGTTCTCATAATAAGGGAATCGGAGTCCTGCAGGAAGGCGGTCCTGCCTCCTGCCCGGAGCCATAAGGCGACGTTATAGACGCACTCATGATATTCAAGCTGATTTCCAGCCATCGCCTCCACATTTCCCAGCATCCCATCATAGCCCTTTCCCTCTGCCATTCCCTTGAGGGCATCGCTGATAGCCCTGGCCGCTTCTATATCCCCGAAAACCTCCTCTACCGTCCTCAACTGGAATTTAGTGCCCCTATAGGTACGACAGAAGCGGCATTTGTTCCAGGGACAATTCCTGGTAGCCCTGATAAGCAAAGAATTTGCCTCGCTGGGAGGCCGTATGGGCCCCAACTCAAAGGCAGGCGTTAATCGCCCTCTCTCTGTATGCCTGTCGGATGCCATTCCAGTCATTTTATTCCTCAAGCGGGAGGTTTTCAAATACTTGGACACTCCGCTAGCGATATGGTATTATGTTGACTTTGGATGAGCCGCATCAAAGTAGTCTCATTTGACGCCGAGGGAACTCTGGTGACGCCTGACTTCAGCGAAGCTATATGGCAGGAGGCTATGCCTGCGTTATATGCCCAGAAACACGGACTCGAGTTTGAGCAAGCCAGGAGAAGCATGATCGACAAGTACGCCGAGGTGGGAGACCAGAAAATAGAATGGTATAACATAAGATACTGGTTCGACCTCCTTGCCCTGGGGGATCCCGGGCCAGCGATAGAAAGATGCCTTGATAAAGCAAGCTGTTACCCTGAGGTAAACGAGGTCCTCTCTTCCCTGAAGGGCAAATACCAGATGGTTGTTTCTTCAGGCACGCCCATCGATTTTCTGAATCACTTGCTACGGGATATCGACCCTTTTTTTTCACACGTCTTCTCCTCCACTTCTCATTACCAGCAAATAAAATGCCCCGAATTTTACCTTGCCATCTGTCAGCAACTGAAGGTTGAACCCGGCGAGGTCGCCCATGTGGGAGATAGCCGCCAATTCGACTTTCTCATACCCCAGCAGATAGGAATAAACGCCTTTTACCTTGACAGGTCAGGGAAAGAGCGCGAGGGAGCACTGGTCAACTTGAGCCAGCTCGAATCTCGTTTGCAGGATTAACCATGGACGTAAACTGGGCCCAGGTATTAGTTAATTCGCTGGTCACGGGAAGCCTGTATCTCATTGCTTCCGTAGGCCTCACCTTAACCTATGGCCTGTCTGGATTCCCCAACTTTGCCTATGCCGAATACATTTCCCTGGGGGGCTTCGTAGGGTACTTCGTGGCAGATGAGCTGGGAGCAGGCCTGCCAGCGGCCTTTATTGTCGCCTTCCTGGTCGTCGGAGTAGTGGGGTTTCTGTGCTATCGCGGCATCTTTCAGCCGATGGCCAGAAGAGGAGCTACAATCATCCACCTTATGGTGGCTTCCATCGCCCTGGGACTTATCCTCAGGCACCTGATACCTGTCTTCGGAGACTTCATCCCCGCACTGGGGTGGAGCTGGGCCCCTTCATATTTCACCATTACCTGGGTTGCCTTTGACTTCGGTCCCGTCAGGCTCACAGGTTTGTGGCTCTGGACTATCTTCACTGCTGTTGCCCTGTCAGTTGTCCTGCACTTCCTCTTGACGAGAACCAGGATAGGCAAAGCAATAAGGGCAACCTCCAGCAACCCGGACCTTGCTCTGGCCTCGGGAATCGACGTGGAGAAGGTAATCTGGATAACGTGGTTTCTGGGCGCCGGGCTGGCGGCCGTTGCCGGCATATTCCGCGGTGCAGAAACTCAAGTCTGGCCGATGACCGGGTGGGAGATGATATTGCCCGTATTCGCCGTCGTTATGCTCGGAGGCATCGGCAATTTCTATGGTGCCATAGCCGCAGCCTTCATCATCGGTTTAGCCGAAAATATAGGAGTGGTTGCGCTGACGGCTCTGGGGCTTTCTACCTCATATCGCATAGGTATCGCCTTTCTCATCCTCATAATAACTCTGATTGTCAAACCACAGGGCTTAGCCATGTTTTTCAGGAGATCATAAATGGATCCATCGATGTATCTGCTTGACCTCGTCGTTTTTATCGGCATCTTTGGCATAATGTCGCTCAGCCTGAATCTGGAGTTCGGCTTTACCGGGCTGGCCAATTTTGGCAAAGTAGTTTTCTTTCTCATCGGAGCTTACAGCTACGCCCTTCTCTCCCAGGCTGGCTTCCCCTTCTACCTTTGCCTCATCATAGGTGCCCTCATCGCAGCCGTCTTTGGCTTTCTCATCTCCCTACCCGCACTGAGGTTAAGAACGGATTACCTGGCCATAGTGATACTGACCTCAGGTGAAATTATCAGGCTAATTGTCAAAACCGAGGACTGGATTGCCGGGGGCGATTGGGGAACAAGCGTCGCGCCGGCCATCGCTCTACCAGGTGCTTCTGCCCACGCTGGCATACTGGTGAACATAGGGCTGGTCTACGTCTGCCTCTTTATCTGCTTTACCATATCCCGGTTACTGACCAATTCTCCTTACGGCAGGGTGATGCGAGCTATAAGGGAAGACGAGGTGGCTGCCGAAGCCCTCGGCAAGGATAGAGCTAAATACAAGGCCCAAATATTAATGCTGGGTTCGGCCATGGCAGGACTGGCAGGGGGGCTTTATGTCCAGTACCTTCACTACGTCCTCCCAGGCATGTTCCTGCCCATAGTTACTTTTACCGTGTGGATAATGGTCCTCCTGGGTGGACCGGCCAATTGCTGGGGGGCATTGCTGGGAGCCGCTCTGGTCGAGGTTTTCGACAGGGGAGCAAATCTGGCCAAAGACTTGTTGACCCTGCCCACCGATGCCAGCAATTTGCAATATATTTTGTTTGGTGTTTTAATCCTGCTGGTCTTGCTTTATCGACCACAGGGCCTATTGAAGGAAAGCGCGGTCAAAACCAGAGCGACAGAGAGAGTTCGCAGCCTGGGAGGTGCTGTCAGGAATAAGGAGGACTAACAAAGAGATAAGAACAAGTATCTTCTTTTATGCAGCCCTTTTAGCCAGTGGCCTGATGGATAATCCCTCAGAATGTTTCCCTTCACCGCTATAAGGCATCCGGCAGAGGCAATAAAATATATAATCTACAGAGCAACTTATCATGGCAGAAACGCTATTAAGAGTAGAGAATGTCTGCAAGCACTTCGGGGGCATCTATGCCGTCGATGGCGTGAACATGAACATCCGGGAGGGAGGCATCTGGGGACTGGTAGGCCCCAATGGCAGCGGCAAGAGCACCCTCTTCAATACCATCCTTGGCCTGCAGCACCCCAATAGCGGAGGCATTTATTTCAAAGGCCAGCGCACCAATAACATGGCCCCACACCAGATCTATGATCTGGGGGTGGTCAATGGTTTCCAGATACCCCGTCTCTTTCCCAGCCTGACCGTCCTGGACAATATGCTGGTGGCAGCTCGCGGACAGCAAGGCGATGGTTTTTTCAACAGCCTTTTCCTGAGGGAGAAATGGCAAAAACAGGAAGAATTATTGACCGATGAAGCTCTGGACATCCTGGAGTTGATAGAACTGAGAAAACACATATTCTCTACCGCGGGAGAGCTTTCCGGGGGACAGAGAAAACTCCTGGAGATCGCCAGGGCACTCATGGCTCATCCAACGCTCCTGCTGCTGGACGAGCCAGCCGCAGGAATAAACCCCGTATTGGGCAAGAAGGTATTCCAGAAATTACAGGACCTCTCCTGCAGCGGCATGACTTTTTTTATCGTGGAGCACAGGCTGGAGATATTGTTCGAGTTCGCCTCCTGGATTTACGTCATGGACAAAGGCAAGACCGTAGCAGAAGGAAATCCAGAAGACATAGTTAAAGAAGCTGCCTTTTATCAGGCGTATTTGGGAAAAGAATAAATGAAACCCATCCTTGCAGCAGAAAATGTCAATGCCGGTTATGGAGATGTCATTATTATCCACGACGTTTCGGTAGAAGTCGCCTCAGGAGAGATTGCGGCTATCGTGGGACCTAACGGCAGTGGCAAATCAACTCTGATCAAAAGCATTCTAGGGTTTGCCAAACTATTCCGCGGCAGCATCCTCTACCAGAATAAGGACATCACCGGAATAGCCTCCCACCGGGCGGTGAATTTGGGCATAGGGTATGTTCCTCAAACGGACAACGTTTTCCCCAATCTGACCATAATAGAGAATCTGGATATGGGCGCCTACAACAAGAAGGGAAAGGATTCCATCAAAACAGGCAAAGGCGACATTCTTCAGATGTTTCCCGAACTGGCAGCGAGAAAAAATGCCCTGGCAGAAAATTTGAGCGGTGGCGAAAGACAGATGCTGGCCATCGCCAGAGCGATGATGGCAAAGCCGAAAGTTTTGTTGCTGGATGAACCGCTGGCTTCACTGTCTCCCAAGCCATCTGCAGTAATCGAATCCAAGCTGGAGCAAATTAGAGATGCAGGAATAGCCATATTGATAGTGGAACAAAACGTAAAGAAGGCCCTGGAACTCTCCAACCGCGGATACGTTCTCGTCAATGGTGCTCTCGCCATGGAGGGAGAATCTGCCAGCTTACTCGCTGATGATTCCTTCAAAGAGCGCTTTCTGGGATTGGAGCAGGGGCATTGACACAAAGGCATTCCTTTGTGCATAATTAGCGCCTGTATAATACTTAAGTACGGGGGTGAAGTATGGTTAAAAAATTGTTGCTGGTGGCAGTTGTGTTGGGTCTTCTCATTCCAGCTATGGCCTGCTCATCGGGAGCTCCTTCAAGCGAAACGGTCAAGATAGGCTGTTTGCTGGACACCACGGGTGACTTGGGCCCCATGGGCGGAAGAATACTGAACGGCGCCCGGCTGGCGGTTGACGAAATCAACGCTGCCGGTGGAGTGCTGGGGAAGCAAGTTGAACTGGTAGAAGAGGACGGAAAAACGGACCCTGGCGCGGGCTTTGACAGAGTCAAGAAGATGGTCGAAATAGATGGCGTCCAGGTAATCACCGGCCCCATGATCACCGGTGCTTCCCTGCTGGCAATTCCTTATGTCAAGGGACGACAGGTACCCCTGATATCGCCGTCAGCTACGGGAATTCAGCTCTCCAATGAGGATGGGACGGAGTGGTTTTTCCGCACCTGTCTTCGCGACGACGCCCAGGGCATGGTGCTGGCCGACCTCATCGCGGAGAAAGGCTATACCAAACTGGCCACCATAGTCCTGGATAACACCTATGGCAAAGGGCTGGAACAGGCAATAGTCGATGAGCTTGAAGTAAAAGGATGGTCAGGCGAACAGGTAGCATCGATACACTACGCCGAGGGCACGAAGGACTATCGCAGTGAGCTGCAGAAAATCAAGGACGCCGGCGCGGATGTCGTGGTCTGCGTTTCTTACTGCGACGACGGTATCATAATCTTCAAGCAAGCCCTGGACCTCGGACTGGATGAAGTAGCCTGGATGGGTTGCGATGGCAACTATGGTTCCGGATTGTTCAAGGACGCAAAGTCTGCCGAGTTCATGGAAAAAGCCTTTGTTGCCGGTACCAGAACGGTGGGCACAGGCCCCCAGAATGACCATTTTGTTGCCGCTTACACGGAGAAATATGGTGAAGCTCCTGAAGTTTACTGCGACACCATGTACGACGCAGTATGGGCAGCCGCCAAGGCAATCCAGGCTGCCGGTACCTATGATGGCGACGCCATAAGAGTCGCACTGACCGGGATACAATTCGACGGTGCCACCGGCCCTATAACTTTCAATGACATAGGCGATCGCTCATCTGGTGCCTTCGAAATATGGGAAGTAGTGCTGGATCCCTCGACCGAAACCGGCTACAAAAATGCTCCAGTAAAGGTAATTACCTGGAGCACGTAAGAGCAGTAATGTAAGTTCTCAGGCCAGGATACCGTTATAACGGTATCCTGGCCTTTTGCGATTAAGTTCCCGGCGGAGCACAGTAGGATATGGACAGAACTGATGAACTGGACAGTCTAAAAGTTACCGTGCTGGCGGAGGATTCTGTACTTTACGAAAGCCCTTACCTGGGGCAACACGGCATTTCCCTGCTGCTTGAAGGAACCCGTGGAGAAGACACAAAGAGAATTCTGGTTGACGTTGGACAGAATTCCCAAGCGCTTCTCCAGAACATGAAACTCATGGATATTTCCCCTGCCTCCATTGATGCCATCGTTCTAACTCACTGTCACTACGACCACACGCAGGGAGTGGCAAACATGCTCAGAGAAATGGGCCGAACCGGCGTTACCGTAGTCGCCCATTCAGATATATTTCGCCCTCATTTCATCACCGAGCCGTATCTCAGGCACGTGGGCATCATGCCAGGCGATTCCAGGGAAGAGATGGAAAAAGCCGGCGGCCGCATTTTTCTCAGCAAAGATCCCTTCACTCTCATGCCCGGAATTATGACCACCGGCGAGGTAAGCAGAGAAACCGATTTCGAAGATGTTGGGGTAGCTCTGAAAACGATAAAGAACGGCAAGACCGAAGAAGACCTGATGCTCGATGACATCTCGGTGATAGCCAGAATTAAAGAGAAAGGCCTGGTCATCATAACAGGCTGCAGCCATGCCGGAATCGTCAACATTGCCCGCCACTCCATGAAACTAACAGGCTGTGACAGAATAGAAGAAATAGCCGGCGGCTTGCATCTCATAGATGCACCCGAAACCCGCATAAAGAGGACGGTGGAAGAACTCGCCAGGCTAGAACCGGCATGGATATATGCGGGCCACTGCACGGGATTCAGAGCACAGGTTGAGTTGTACCTCGCCTTCAAGGAGCATTTCGCGCCTCTGCATACCGGGATGCAATTTGTGGCTTGACGCAGCAGTCAACTTCCACCACCCTTCTGCAACCACATTACAACCTTGAGCTACGCTTCTTCCTCAATTAAAGCTGCCGTTACCGCTCTTGGGCCCAGGTAAGTTCCTATGGTCGAGCCCGTCCTCGACTTGTACACCTGCCCGCGGGGAAATACCTGGGCCAGGCGCTCAGCCAGTAATTCCATTTCATCAAGGGCAGTGGTATAAGACAGAGCCAGCTTCTTGATGCGATATCCTTCCACCACCTCGCACAACCTCCCTATTGCACGGGAACGCCCCCGCACCCTTTCCTGGGGACATACTTCCCCATCTTTAACGACCAGCAGTGGCTTTACGTTGAGGACTGAGCCCAAAAATGTCTGCGCCTTGCCCAGACGCCCCCCCTTGTGCAGGTACTCCAGCGTATCTACCAAGCCAAAGTAATGCGTCCTGGGGATAGCCTGGTTTACCACATCCTGGACCTCCTTGAGATTTGCCCCGTCCAGGGCTGCCTGAGCGGCGGTTATGGCTATTAGCTCCAGGCCGATCGACGTCGTCAAGGAATCAATTACCTCCACACGGCAATCTGCTTCTACTCCTTCCTTTCCTACCAGAGCGGAGTTATACGTTGCGCTCAGCTTAGAAGAGATATGGATGGAGATGATTTCACCGGTTTCTGCAGCGAGCTCTTCGTAGACCTCCCTGAATGCCCCCGAAGAGGGCGCCGAAGTTTTGGGAAGTTCGGGCCCCGCCATCAGCCTGCGATAAAATTCATCAGCGCTGATATCAACCCCATCATGGTACACTTCATGGCCAAAGTGAACGTACAGGGGCACCACCGTAATCCCCAGTTCCCCTGCTATTTCAGGGGAAATATCTGCCGTGCTATCAGTTACAACTTTAACGGTCATATATATTTACCTCCAATTTATGCTTCAACTATCTGGAGCACAGCTCATTCTACAACACCTATTATCAGAAACCTAATAACTGGCAACGCCCTATCTCTAGCCCCACTCCCATCCCAGGCAACATCTCCATTGAACCATACCTTCTTCCTCACTTAACGACACTCCTTCATTACCTTACTCTCAGATCCCCGCTGTCCCCACCACACCAACTATGAGATTTGCCATTGCAGAGCAATCTGGTACAATACTCTGGGGCTGTAGCTTAGCCGGGAGAGCGCCTCCCTTGCACGGAGGAGGTCAGGGGTTCGAATCCCCTCAGCTCCACTTTATCTAACCAGCAATTAGCTGGTTGTCACTAAACCATCCTTCCCTTTCAGCACTGCCATATTGCACTAGAAATCATCCCTCCCTTCATGCTCATCCTGTACTGGAAGAGACTATGACTTGACTTTAGCCTCCTGTATCTATATAGTTTGTGACAATTTCCCTTCCGGTGGAGAATAATGACCCGGCCTAAATTTAAACAGTTGGAACGAGCCTATGGATTTGATGAGGTGTCGCTTGTCACCGGAGATACAACCGTCAATCCCGACCAGGTAGATATAAACTTCACCGTGGGAAGCCTCACTTTCCCCGTACCCATTCTGGCTTCAGCCATGGATGCTGTCGTCAATCCCTCTTTCGCCATCAAGTTCAGCAGCCTCGGAGGGCTGGCAATTCTCAACCTTGAAGGAGTGCAGACGCGCTACGATAATCCCGGTGAAATTCTGGAGCATATCTCTCAGACTCCCGAAAGAGAAACTACCGCCCTGCTACAGGAGATTTACTCCAAACCCATCAAGGAAAAACTCGTCGGCAAATGCATCGAGACGATAAAAAAAGCCGGAGCTGTTTGCGCTGCATCGGTAACCCCTGCAAACGCCAAGCGGCTGGCTCCCATTGCCAAGGATGCAGGAATTGATGTGCTGGTCGTGCAGTCAACGGTTACTACAGCCAGGCACATATCCAGAAGCTACCGGGGCCTTGTCCTGCCCGAACTGTGTCAGATGATGTCCCTGCCGGTCATAGTCGGCAATTGCTGCAGCTATAGCACTGCCCTCGAGCTACTGAGAACGGGTATCGATGGAATTCTGGTTGGAGTGGGGCCTGGAGCCGCCTGTACCACCAGAGAAGTTACCGGCGTGGGAGTTCCTCAAATATCCGCCACCATAGAATGTGCTGCCGCAAGGGACTCCTATTTTAAAGAAAGCGGCAAACCTACAGCAGTAATAACCGATGGGGGTATCCGCACTGGCGGAGACCTGTGCAAATCTTTTGCCGCAGGGGCTGACGCCGTTATGATAGGTTCACCTCTGGCGCAAGCCTATGAAGCCCCGGGAAATGGCTATCACTGGGGTATGTCTCACTCGCATCCAGCTTTGCCCAGAGGCACACGAATCAAGGTTGGCCGCACAGCCTCTATAGAGCAAATTCTATTCGGCCCCACCTCCGTAACCAATGGCACTCAGAATTTCGTGGGCGCCTTACGCACCAGCATGGGAGTGTGCGGCGCCCGGAACATCAAGGAAATGCACAAGACACGGATGATCATCGCACCTTCCATAAAAACGGAAGGGAAATACTTCCAGATGACACAGCTCGTCCCCTGAGTTCCCTCCTCTCTACCGGAAGAAAGCAGAGAGGGTAAACGTCGCTCCGAAGCCAACCAGCACCAAGGCACATACGGTAAATATAATTTTCTGTACTTTGTGAGACCACCATTTCCTCGACCTGAAGGTGGCCACGGAAAGAAACTCAGACCATATCAAATCCATGGACCAGTGCACCACGATAAAGAGAAAAAACCCGACGAGTCCAAACTCACCGGCTCCAGCTATTAGAGCCATACCGATGGTTGCCCACCACACATAGAACCCGGGGTTACCCCCCGTGAGGACTATACCGGTAACCAGAGAGCTGGAAGGCAGCCCTTTCATCCCCCCTACCTCAGCGCTCCTGGAGCGAAACATGCGAAACCCGAGGTAAAAAAGCGCCAGCCCCCCGGCAACATATATAACATCCACAACCCGCGCAGACCCCAGGAAGCGAGCGAGACCGAAATAAAGGACAACCATGAGAGGGATCTCAACCACGGCATGCCCCATGGCGATCAGGGCACCGGCATGCTTATAACCATACCCCTTGGCTATCGTGGCAGCCGTCATCGGCCCCGGCAAAATAACACCGGTAAGCGAAATGGCCGCCGCTGACAGCAAGAATAGGCCAAGGCTCGTCTCCACATTTGCCAAGGGAAATGCTCTCTTTAGATATCGTCCTCTTCAGCAACCATCCTGCCATCATCATGCGGCAATATGACAGCTGCTCTGGACCGACTGCGCCTGGCCTCCCGGGACGATTCACCCATCACCTTCCTCACTTCAGCAAGTGTCTCTCCAGTCACCGTTGCCGGAACGACTATGCCACTTACTCCCAGCCGGCACAGGTTGCGGAACACTTCACGATTGGCCGAAGCAGGCAATATCACCATCAACGGCTTATCCAGCATTTCCATAAAATGCCGACAAAGAAGCAGAGTTTCCACGGTAAAGGAGGAACTACCACCACAATTGAGGAACACGCCATCCACTTCAAGCCCATTGATAGCCCGAACACGGCCCACTTCCAGGGAAGCTTCTACCATCAAGAATTTGCCCGCTCTTTCCCCGTGCAGAGCCATGGGCGGCATGCTGGAGTGAAGAACTGTGAAGTCACAGCCAGAGCCAGCAAGCTCATTCGCCTCATCTTCGCTGATATCCTTCAGCAACACGCCCAGAGGAACCCCATTAGCAGCTTTAACCATTTGCCCGATCGTCCCGGAAGTAAATCCACTGCCCATTGCCAACCCGGCATCCACCTCACCACCAGCCAGAACAGCGGATTCTTCGTCATCCAGCCGGGATAACCCTGCTATGAGCAGCGCCGACCGGACCTCCGGTTCATCTACAGACGCACGGAACCCTATGTGCAAAACTGCATTTTCCGAAAGTTTTTTCAGCTTATCCACAAATTTACTCATGATCTCTCCCTTATGGCATTACAGCCAGCATACCAACCAGCTTTTTCCTGAGGGCCTTCAAGTTAACCACGTCTTCACCGTTATATTGCAACAGCGAGGATAAAGCCTCCCGGTCTCCACAACAACGATACCTCTCCCACAGCCTTATCGCATCCAATCCTCCTATATCCTGCAGTTGCCTCGGAATTCCCAATTGCCGCTCCACCGATTTAAGCCCCCCATACAGATTAACTGCCCAGCAATCGTACATTAAATCACGATGATAAAACTCTTTACCCAGGTCCACCCCCAGGTGAGCGAGAACAAAGGGGAAATCAAATCTACCTCCATTGTAAGTATAAATCGAGTCCACCTTCTCCAGGGCTCGCAGGAGATTGTCTCCGGTCACGTCATCGCCCACTAGCTGAATGAGCTCGCTGCCACCATTGCCACAGAGATAAATGCCAATCACGGTAATGTAACTGTCACTTACAGACAGCCCCGTGGTTTCAATATCGAAGTAAGCATCAAGCTGGCTTTTCATATTTCCTTTTCTCTGAAGCATTCCCATGTGTCCTGTAATCAGGGAAAAACCAGTCGCCAGACCACAGGAAACTATATCTCTGGAGCCAGCGATAGGATTCGAACCTACGACCGGCGGTTTACGAAACCGCTGCTCTACCCCTGAGCTACGCTGGCATGCAAGCTAAATCCTAGTTTTTACAGGATGTTATGTCTACTGTTGGCGTTAAATTGGCGTTATTTTTTCTAGACACCCCTGCCGGTAGCACCTCATCAAGTAGCACCATAGCATCTTCTTGCATCCCTTGGATTATATGCGAGTAGACATCCATTGTAAAGGCCACGTATTCACTCATCTAAAATGTTACCGAGAGGGGTATGATTCACTCAGATAAAAATGTTACTGGGGGAGGATCATGCCGAGCAACGAAAGGATGAGCATAAACGAACGAAGAAAATATCTGAAACTAGTTCTATCGAGGTATATCCAATCAGGGCGAAAGGAACGTAGCCAATTGCTGACCGAAATGGGAGAGGTAACTGGACTACACCGTAAGAGCCTGATACGGCTAATGAATCTGCCGAGTTTGGAGCGTGCTCCCAGGAAGGTGCGGCTCAAAGCAAGGCGGTATGGGCTGGCCGTGGCTGAGGTGGTACAGATAGTCTGGGAGAGCCTGGACTATATATGTGCCGAGCGGCTAACACCAGCGCTACTGGACACCGCGCAACAGCTTGCGAAGTGGGAGGAACTCACTCTCAGCTCAGAGGTCGAAGATAAGCTGAGTTCTATCAGCCGGGCGACAGTGCAACGGCTGTTAAGACGTTTCCAGCGGGATACCCCGAAACTACCCCGACGCAAGTCCCAACCCTCCAACCGTCTCTTGCGGGATGTGCCCATGGAGCGGTTAAGCTGGCAGACTACGGTGCCGGGCAACTTTGAGACTGACCTGGTGCATCATTGCGGAGCGGTAGCGGCCGGTGATTATATTCACACCTTACAGCTAGTGGATATTGCTACAGGCTGGAGTGAGAGAGTAGCGATCTGGGGGCGCAGCCAGCAAACCATGGTAAAGGGTTTTAAGAAGGTTCAGGAGCGCTTGCCGTTCCCCATTACTCACCTGCATCCTGACAACGGCAGTGAATTTTTCAATGACCATCTCATTCGTTATTTCGGAGAGAAAATAATCGGACTGCGCCTAAGCCGCAGCCGCCCTTACCACAAGAACGATAACCGCTTTGTTGAGCAGAAGAATAGTACCCTGGTGCGGGCTTATGTGGGATATGATCGGCTGGATCAGGCCTACCAGTATGCTGCTCTGAACGCTCTTTATGAGCAGCTCTGGCTCTACTACAACCTCTTCCAGCCAGTCATGCACCTGGTGGGCAAGGAGATAGTGGGCAGCCGTCTGCATCGTAAATGGGACCGGGCTCAGACGCCTTACCAGCGCCTGCTTGCCAGCGGAATACTTTCTCCCGAACAGCAACAGAGACTGGCAAAATTGCATGCCCAAACAAACCCAAGGCAGCTACGTAGGGATATCTACCAGATAGTCGAACAACTCTGGTGCCACCCACTGGACAAAGTAAATCAAAGAAAGGAGACGGCGGCATTAGCCCGGTAACATTCCTATTTGAGTGAATGTCTCTTCTCCGGTAACATTTTTATTTGAGTTGACACG
>JAGGYM010000028.1 GCA_021162545.1 Dehalococcoidia bacterium
GATTCGTGGATTTGAGCGGGCATGTGATAAATACCCCAATAAACCGGCGATTATTTATCTTGGTGAGAAGTTTACCTATGCCAGAGTAAAGGAGCTAATCGATAGATTTGCCACTGCTCTATATGACATGGGCATCAGAGCCAACGATAAAGTCATGATCTATATTCCAAATTGCCCGCAATGGGTTATTGGGTATTACGGGGCTCAGAAAATCGGAGCTGTGCCAGTAGCTATTGCCCCCATCTACACACCTCATGAGATTGAATATCTAATCAATGATGCAGGTGCTGAGACCATTCTGTGCCAGGACACGAATTTTGGTTATGTTAAACAGGTTTTCTCTACAACCTGTTTAAAGAGAGTCGTTGTCACCAACTATGTGGATTTGCTGCCATTATATAAGCGGACAATTGGCAGGATATTCGACAAGATCCCCGATGGAATCGTTGAGAAAGGGGAGGGGATACACCAATTCAATGACCTGATACATAAATACCCCCCACAGCCTCCAAAAGTCGATATAAACCCGAGGGAGCACCTTGCCTATATCCTATACACCGGTGGAACAACAGGTTTCCCCAAAGGATGCCCCAGTTCTCACTCAGGAGTGGTATCCAGTATCGTGGACGTGATGGAGAGATTTGAACACTATGTCCTGGATGGTGAAGAAACCCTCATTTTTTCAGCCCCTCTTTACCACAACTTCGGGCAGGTACTGTTTATGGCAACAGCTTTGTACAGGGGTAACTCCACCGTAATGATGCCCATGCCCGAAGTGGATGCGATATTAGAAGCGATACAACGGTACAAGGGAACATTATTTGGCGGCGTACCTACACTTTACCGCATGGCCCTGGAAAACGACAGGCTGGACCTGTACGATTTAAGCTCGCTGAAATACTGCTGGAGCGGTGGTGATGTCCTTCCCATCGAGGTCTATAATCGATGGAAGCAAAGGACGCAGGTGCCAATATACCAGATATATGGAGCAACCGAAACTGGCTGGATTTCAGTAAGTCCGCTGGATAAGGAACCCCCATCAGGAACTATAGGTCTACCCCTTCCCTCCAGAGAAGTTAAAGTTGTTGATGAGACCACTTTGCAGCCAGCTGGCTCAGGCGAGACAGGTGAACTACTGGTCAGTGCTGAAACTATGCCAAAGTACTACTGGAATAAGCCAAAGGAAACCGCCGCCGCCTTTGTAGAAATAGATGACAAGACCTGGTATCACACCAGGGACTATTGCCAGATGGATAGCGAGGGACTGCTTCACTATGTAGATAGAAGCGCCGATGTTATCAAATACAAGGCATATAGGGTCTCCGCTTCCGAGATTGAAGCAGCACTGCAAGACCACCCTGCAGTGATCGGGGCATGTGTTGTCGGGGTGCCCGACCCAAGAGTTGGGGAACGCATTAAAGCGATGGTGGTGCTCAAGGACGATGCCAGAGGTGTAGGTTCAGCCGAACTGATTAGCTGGTGCCGGCAGAGGCTTGTCTCCTACAAGGTTCCAAAATACATAGAGTTCAGAGACATGTTGCCCAAATCCAAGGTGGGCAAGCTCTTACGGCGCGAGATAAGAGACGAAGAAAGAAGAAAATTAAGCAAGGGAGAAAAACATATCAGGGTATAATGCAAGCACAGGTCAGCACTATACTCCGAAATAAGCTTCCTTTACATCAGGGTTATCGATAAGCTCCTGGGCGGTTCCTTCCAGTACCTTACCTCCGTTTTCCAGTACATAACCATAATCTATTACAGGGAGGATTGGCCTGGCATATTGCTCAGCGACCAATATGGTAATTCCTATCTGCTCATTGATTTTTTTTATGGCCTGGGCGAGCCTGGTTTCCATGGCAGGACTCAACCCAAGTAAGGGCTCATCCAGCAATAATAGCTTCGGCTGAGCCATAAGCGCCCTGCCAATGGCAAGCATTTGCTGCTCTCCACCGCTCAAGAAACCACCTTCTTTGCCCTTCATATCTTTCAGCGCAGGGAATAAGGTAAACACGTACTTAAGGGTTTCCTGTGCTTGAGACCTGCTGGCCAGGTAACCACCTATTTTCAGATTCTCCAATACGCTGCTCTCAGGGAAAATCCGCCGCCTTTCCGGACAAAGGACAACTCCCTTCCTCGCCCGGTCATTGGGCTTAATATCCATAATGTCCTCACCATTCAACCTCATCTCACCAACCACGGTTATCCTCTCTCCTCCCTTCATCTCCTCCTTCCTCTTCATATCCATCATTATCCCTGAAATAGCATACATCAACGTGGATTTGCCAGCACTATTAGAACCGAAAATACCGGTGACCTTGCCCGTCTCACACTTTATACTGACGTTATTTATAGCTATGGCATTTTCATAAAATACCATAAGGTCCTTAACTTCCAGTATATCCACTACGTTACTTCTCCTCTTTCCCCATGTAAGCTTCCCTTACAGCCTCGTTCTCCATGACTTCTTCTGCAACGCCTTCGGCAATCTTTTCACCAAAATTCAACACCATCACCTTGTCAGCCAGCCTAAATAGCTCCCTCAACCTATGCTCAATCATTATTATGGTCATGCCCTCCATCTGCAACCTCTCAATAACAGGAATCATAGTTGCTATCTCTGCCATACTTAACCCCGAGAAGACTTCGTCGCAAATGACCACCTCAGGCCTCAAGGCAAGGCACCTGGCAAGTTCGAGGCGCTTGAGATACCCCAACGGGAGAGAAGAAGCTATTTTGTATGGAACATAGGCATCGCGCTCAAAACCAACTTCCTCCAACAGGTCTATGCAAACTATATCCCTGTCGCCCAGCTTGCCACCGCTGCTTCGCTTAACCCTTGGCGAGCACAGGGGCACAATAAGATTCTTGTACGCCGGCAAACTGGCATATGGCCTCATTACCTGAAACGTTCTGGTAACTCCAAGATCAGCAATTCTGTGAGGTGGTAACCCGGTAAGCTCCTTGCCCTTGAAGAAAACTTTCCCCGAGTCTGGCTTGACAAAGCCAGTCACGAGGTTAATCAACGTTGTTTTGCCAGAGCCATTCGGCCCGATAATTCCCATGATTTCACCACCATGCAAATCGAAACTCACCTCGTTTACAGCTTTAACTCCGCCGAAAGTCTTGCTGACATTCCTGGCCTGGAGAACAACTTCCTCGCTTATGCTCATATCTTCTCCCAGTGCTCAAACTGATGATACTTGCGCTGAATCCAGTTCATCAATCCTTCCGGCTTAAATACGATGAAGGACAACAAAACAACACAATAGATTACTATCCTCCATGTGCCTATAGCTCGTAGAACTTCCGAGAGCGGAGTTAGAATGCAGGCCCCCAGCAGCGGCCCGACCAGAGTCCCAAGCCCACCCATTACCGTTGCCGCGATGGGGAGTATAGAAAAATCCAATGCGAACAGCGATAACCCACACCATCCATAGAGGCAGGACAAATAAGCACCGCAGAAACACCCTATCGCCGCTGTTATGAACACCGCCTGAGCCTTATAGAAGGTTACGTTAATGCCAGAAGCTCTAACCGCCTGGTCATTGTCCTTTATGCCACGCAACACCAGGCCATAATCTTCATTAACCAGCCTTCTGAGGGCAAAAAGCACGATAAGGACCATCCCCAGTATAAGATATACCTCAACCCAGATGTTGGGGAAGGTAGCAAGGGCACTTATGCCCTCGGTCCCTCCCCAGATATTTAGCGCCGTAAGGATCCTGACTATTGCCAGAGGATAGATTATGGTTACTATGGCAAAATAGACGCCTCGTAGTGGCAGGCATGGGAGCAGCAACAAAGTACAGATTAACCCTCCCCCCAATGTGGCAATAGGAATAGTCAGGGCTGGCGATAACCCTGTCGATGAACTCAAAAGCCCGCTTATGTATGCCCCTACCCCAGTAAACAAGGCTCCCCCCAAGCAAACCAACCCAACATAATGAGCCAGGAAATCAAATGCTATAGCCAGTAAGGCAAAGACGCCCATGCTACATAGCACTTTTTGCCAGTACATGCTTGGCATAACCAAGGGAAGTATGAGCAAACCAAGGATTAAGGCCAGTCTTGGCAGCACCAGATAAGTTATTTCCTGCCATCCTGAAACAGCATATAACTTCTCGGTCCGAACCTTTACACCCCGATCCAGCCTCTCTTTGCGTCTAGCTTCAGTACCCAAATTTAAACTCTTTCCTCAAATTCCTTTTGCCGGCCAAAAAGTCCTGAAGGTTTCAGTAAAAGCACCAGGATAATGGCCGCTACAACTACTACTGATTCCCACATAGTTCCAATATAGGTTGCAGTAAGTGTTCCGGCAAAACCCAGGATAAAGGCAGCCAATATGGTGCCTGTCCAGCTGCCAAGGCCTCCGATAATACACACAGCCAGTGCACTAATCAAGACGTCATATCCCTCGTTAACAGTTATGCTGCCTACCGGAAGTATAATCACTGCCGCTAGAGCAGCCAGAGCTGAGCCAATGGCCAGTGCGATAGTTGCAGCTCTGTCGGAATCTATACCCAGCATCAGGGCAGCTCGTTCATCCTGGGCTATACCCCTGAGCGATAATCCCAACCTGGTATAATGAGTAAAAGCCCAGATAAGGCCAATTACCACCACTCCCCCGGCTATTATGACAACTCGCTGCAAATCTATTGGCACTCCAGCCACCTTGATAGTGCCCTCAATAAATACTGGAGTGCTGAATCCTGTCCCAACAAACTTGCAGCGCAATGCCTCCAGTATAGCCACGCCAAGAGCATAAGAGGCGATAATCTCCGACACCTCCATGCCTCTTACACGAATGAGGATAAACCGGTACATCGCAGCACCAATCGCTGCCAGAAGAACCAGCGAGATTGCAATGCTAAGTACATAGTTCAGCCCCAGGCTCTGAGCAAATACCCAGGTGGCAAACCCTGCCAGGATATAGAAAGCACCATGAGCAAAGTTAGGTAACCTGCTCACCCCATAGGCAAAACTAAAGCCTACGGCCATCAGAGCAAGCGTGGAACCCCGAGCTAGCCCGTAAATGAATACTTCCATCTATCACCGGTTAACTAACAAACCAAAGCCCTTTACCCCATCCATGGAGGCAGCTCAATCTCTGAATCTGCCAGCACCTGTGGCCAAACAGCTATTCTCTCTCCGTTTATCCACTGCGAATAAACGGTTGGTATTCCCTCGTTCGGATCCTGGTTATAGATGTTCTCGTGGTTATCACCAAACATCAGTCTGCCATTGAGTGTCATCATGTCGGTCGCTTCCAAGGCAGCTCGCAGAGCATCGGTATCCAGCGATCCAGCGCGCTCAATAGCATCTTTCAGCACATAGGCTCCTGCATAAGCGCCACCACAGCCTCCAAAAGGTTTCTTGCCAAATTTGCTCTCAAATGCTTGCTGGAATTCGACATCTCCTGGTAACTTGGTCGCAGTCTGGCAGGCATGTGGATTAGGAAAGGTGATATAGGCGCACTTGCCATCCACTGCTTCATAGACCTCGTATTCCTGAGCCCCAGCGGCAAAGCCAACAGGCAACGCCGGCACCTCCAGATCCACGAACTGCTTGAACAGAATGGCACTTGTTGCCGTGTTAGTCCAGAAGAAGAGAAGATTTGCTCCTGAATTTTTAGCCTTCAGCAGCGCCGGCGAGTAATCGGTGGATCCTGGTGGCACTGCAGACCTGCCTAGGATGGTGAAACCTCTCTTCTCCCCCAATCCAGCGAAAACATCCATGGCATTGCGGCAAAACATGCAGTCATCAATGATGCAATAAGCCTCGTTTAAGTTATGCTCTTCCCTTACTTCTTCCAGAAGGTCCAGCCCAACGGGTACCGCATGTGCTGCGTTTTCAGACATCTTGAAGGAGTTGCGATACTTTTCAGGATCCTCGGCTACTTTCTTCCCCCAGGAAGGAGTCCACGTTCCCGAGGTTACCAGGTGCACAATATCATACCTGGCTACCAGGTCAAGAGCAGCTATTGATGCTTCCGACATACTTGGCCCACCGACAAGAATATCCACATTGTCATCCAAAATTAGCTTTTCCATCCCCAGCAGACACTCAGAAACCGGAACTCCTGGTTCCTCATCACGAGTATCCAGCACTATAAGATCAAAAGGACGCATTACACCACCCACGTTAACCCCACCAGCCGCATTAATTTCCTCTACAGCTAATTCCCAACCATACTTTCCGCCCAAAGGCCAGGGTGTTGCTTTAAATGAAATGGGGCATCCAAGCACAATGGCCTCTGCTTCCGGAGCAGCTGGTTTGGAACAGCCTCCAAAAGCCACTACCATGACACTTACCATCACCAGGGTTAAAGTCATCTGAATAATTCTCTTTTTCATCGCGATCCTCCCACTTTAATTTTTAATGAATCCAGACAGCGCATTAAACAGGGTAATAGTTTAGTTTTCCCATCTGGCTTATGGTATTTCCTCCCTCACCCATATGTCAAGGGTTTTTTAGGGTTTTTTAGGGTTTTTTAGGAATTGGGAAAAGTCGAGTGGAGCACACCCATGAAAATGACCACTCCAGGCCAGGGAGATTCGGCAGAGTCGGATGGTAAAAGTCAGGCCAGCCCGCCCGAAAACGGGCACTTCATCTCCTGCTTGCAATTACAAGATTCCGGCGTTTCGCCCGTTATCACGCCGCACGTTTTTTGAGGACAGCATCACCGACGTTTACACCCAGCAGCTTTGCTACCAGCGGGCACTTGGCCCTTAACAGGAAGAAGATGTTCTCCTTCTCATCGCTCAATGACTCGTAGTTTCCCTGCCCCTTGGCAATTATGAGGTCAGCGGAGTGATAAAGTTGCAGTGCCTGAGAAGAACACTGCGAAAGGATAGTGGCCGGGGCATCGGAGCCGTTGGAGATTATCCTGGCTACCTTGTCCATGCCGGTAGATATGGCGTCATCCAGGGTAGCATCATTTATGATAGGTTTCTCCCTGACGACAAAATATATCTCGTAGTCCTTAATTTTGCGGATTTCCTCAACAAGCATTCTGTCGAATACGATCTCGCCGGCATTGTCGCCAAGATACAGGATGCGCGATGAACTCTGCAGATTCTCCCTGAATTCCTCATAGTTATCAACGCCCAGCGGAGCTGCCAGAGCCAGCTCGGCAACAGACTTGAGGTCACCGTAGCTGGACTGTTGAGCCAGGTCTATGATATTTCCGGCAATGGCCAGCTTGCACGCCGCCAGCAGCGGGTCACTGGAACCGACCACAATTTCCTTAAAGCCGGCGTAAAGCGACAAAGCCTGTTGATTGGCCTGTTGCTTTGCTTCATAGCACGAGTCTTCGTTGCCGGTAATATCAGCAACGAGCGCATAGACGCGTTGAGCGATTTCGGGAGGGGTAGCATCGAACGGAAACTCCGGTATTATGCCGGCTACCGAGTTGAGCACCGTGCGGTGAGTATTTTCATCATCAGTTGCCATCCTCGCTGCCTCCAGTGCCTGTCTCAAGAAGCAAGGGATACAATCAAGATAAGTTTTCAATTTTAACTCTCCAATTATCTCCGCTTAATATGAAATGCCCGATCACGGCTATTCTTCAACACACTTGCCCGTTATCACCATGCAAACCAGCTATCAACCTTCCATACAGGAAAGAGTATCACGGAAGCGAGAAAACTCACGCAATCCCGACCGGATGTCACTTTCAGGACCCGCGAAGACATCTTTGCTTCTTCAGCTTATTTGCCTGCCCGCATCGGGGCCAGGCGAGATGGAATAGACCGAGTCCACTTTAACGATGACCGCACCTTTCGGAGTGAGCTCGGGATCGGCAGCCTTAACTATCCTGACTCCCTCGTCGAAAATCCTGCCCGATGTCTCGATCCTGGCCTCCCCCTTGAACTGATATCCCCTTGAGTTACCGGAGCTATCTTTGTGCCAAGCTGAAACTGCCACCACGGGATTTACCTTTATGTTCTCCACCGTCTTTTTCATGAAGTTATCCGCCAGCAATATCTCGTCGCCGGAAAGCGCCTCCTTAAATGCGATGGGAACTGCGTTTGGCTTGCCTTCTTTACTGACCGTAGCCAGCACGACCACCTTTGCTTGCTCTACAACGCCTCTCATCTCTTCCGTAATTACTGCCATTCTAAGCTCCTCCTGACTATAAAACTTTAATTTAACTTATCGATCCCAGGGCGAGAGTGTTTCTGCCTCTCCACCGGTAACGGCAATGCCCTTTCCAAAAATGCGCAGAAAGGTTACCATCAACGGTAACGGCTGTCCAGTGCTTGCGATTAGCCCCAACCTGCATCGGATGATTATACCACTCTTTAAGCTAGCACTGCCGGCATGAGGGACTGACGCCGGCACTCAAGCAGTGCCAGTGGAAATGGCAGGAACCCGTTGCATCAATTGAGTTACCCGATTAAATTACATGACGCGTGACTGCCGGAGTAAAGCAGCAAGGCATGCATGGCTATTCCGGCATTTTATTTGCGTCATAGTCGCTGGTGGTTTATTATCCTGAGAACTCACCCGTCCTTTCCCACTCAAAAAACAAGAATGACAAACGACAACGTTAGCAAAAATCGCCTGATGATGCTCATGTTCTCGTTTTCCATCGCCTTTCTGCTGCATCTGCTGCTCTTTGCCATAGCGCCGATGGCGACTATCCTCATGGAGGAAATGGAGGTGTCCTATGCGCAGTTCGGCTTTGCTTTCTCTGTGGCCATGGGAGGCATCGTGGTTTTCCGCATTCCCTGGGGATTGCTGGCCGACAGGATAGGGTATCTCCGTGTTCTGAACATAGCTCTGCCCCTCTGCGTTGCTTTCGCCTTTGCCCGGTCTTTTTCCACCGGCTATGTGTCGCTGGTGTTGAGCCAGTTCTTCATCGGGATGGGACTGGCAGCCGTTATGCCCTGCCTCAGCCTGATAGTAAAGGAGTGGTTGAACAAGATGCCCGGTTTTGCTACGGGGCTTTACGTTGCCGGTTTTGCCGCTGGCAATGCTACGGTCCTGGCGCTGACACCCCATCTGCTCGAAGTTTTCAACTGGAGGCAGGTCTTCATGATCTATGCAGCGGTGGGAGCAATCTTATGCCTGCTATGGTTCCGCTTTGCCAGGAGCGAAACCACCAGTTCATCGACCACCCCCATCAAGGAATTTATCGGAACAATGCGGGACAGGTACGTCTGGGTGTTACTCATCCTCCTGATAGCGGCCATGGGAAGCTATGATACTCTGGCTACCTGGATGCCCAAGATGCTGGAGGCAAGGTCTCTCAGTCCGGCACTGGCATCCCTGCTTGCCGCCGGATTCTTTGTGGCTGGCCCCACAGTGGGCTTCATCATGGACAAGCTGCAAGATGTGAGAAAGATAATAGCTGCCCTTGGTCTGATGGCAGGAGGCGCCATCACAGCCATAAATTATGCCCCTTTGCCTGCAATGCTGGCCTGCCTTTTCCTTGCAGGGTTTGCCACCATCGGCGTGCTTACCATCACCCTTGCGGTGCCGGTAGGACATAAGCGCCTCTCTTCCTCCGCCGGGGCCGTTGTCGGCTTCATCTCCGCAGCGGGCAACATCGGGCCGCTGCTTATGCCCATCTTATTCGGCTACCTGGTCGATGTCACCGGCGCCTTTCAAATCTCGCTGTTTTGCGTCGCTGCCATAGCCGGGGTTACCTTCATCCTGGGATCCAGGGCAAGGGGCTAGGAAAAGGATAACGCCATGACGGAATACACGGAACGCCTGGGAACAGCACCACTGGGAAGACTCCTCCTGAGTCTGAGCCTGCCCAGCGTGGCATCCATGGTGACCCTGAGCCTGTATAACATCGTGGACACCTTCTGGTTAGCGAGGCTGGGGCACGAGGCGATAGCCGCGCTCACTGTCTTCTTTCCTTACCATGTGCTCATCATCGCTATCGGGTCTGGCTCGGGCATTGGAATTGCCGCCCTCGTCTCGCGGCGCTTCGGCGAAGGGAACGCAGAGGCCTCCAACCACGCCGCGGGGCAGATATTTCCCATCACGGCCTTCTTCGGCGCCATCTTCCTCCTGGTGGCCATCTTCCTCTCGCACACCGTGCTTTCCATCATGGGTGCCACACCGGACATCATGGACTACGGGGTGCAATACCTGACCATCATGGGATTCGGAGCTCCCCCACTCTTCTTCCTCCTAACATCAACCAACCTGTTGCGCGGCGCAGGAGACGCCATGCGACCCATGATTTTCACCATTACAGCGAGCGTTCTCAACTTAGCTTTAGACCCTCTGCTCATCTTCGGCCTCGGCCCCTTCCCTGCGATGGGCATCCGTGGCGCTGCCCTGGCCACCGTGTTCTCCCTCTTCGTGGGCGCCGGCATGTGTCTCTGGTGGATTACAAGCGGCAGGTCATCTTACCGCATCGCACTGAAACACCTGCGCCCCGACCGGCGCGTTCTGCGTGATATCTACCGGGTGGGCGCCCCCTCAATGGTCATCCAGCTCATGGAGAGCGTCTGCTTCATTACCTTCAACAACATCCTCTCCGTCTTCGGCTCAGTAGCCCTGGCCATCGCTGGCATCACCATTCGCATAGCCGACCTGGCCTTCATGCCCATACTGGGCGTCTCCAATGGGCTTCTACCCATCGTGGGCTTCAACTTCGGGGCGCGCAACTGGCACAGAATGTGGCGCGCCGTGGGACTGGCTGCGGCAGGCATTGCGGTGGTGATGGGACTGGCCACCCTGGCACTGGAGCTCCTGGCACCCCACATCATCGGCCTCTTCAGCCACGACGCCGACCTGCTGGCCATGGCCGTGCCGGCAGCGCGCATATTTCTCTCATCGATGCCCATCGTTGGCGTACTCATTATCTTCATTACCACCTTTCAGGGGCTGTCGAAGGGGAAGGAAGCTATGCTGCTATCGCTAGCGCGGCAGGTGCTGTTCTTCATCCCTGCGCTCCTGCTCCTCCCCCGCTTCCTGGGAATAACCGGCGCCTGGCTGGCAGTGCCACTCTCGGACGTCCTCGGCTTTCTGCTAGCCGGGCTGTGGATACTGCGCCTGCGGCGGACTCTGAGGAAATCCTACGAATGGGCAGACATCACAGGGGGCCAGCAACATTGATCCAGCTATCCGCATCTCAAGTTAAACCAGCCAGCGAGGTTCTTGCCCGGGCTTTCCATAATGAGCCCCTGACGAGCCATTACTTCCCGGACGAGTCCGAGAGAAGACGGTGGTTACCACCTCTTTACCAATTCATGCTTCGCTACGGTGTTCTCTTCGGTGAGACCTGCGTGACATCATCGAACCTGGAAGGTGTTGCACTGTGGTTACCTCCTCAGGAAAGCAGCATGACCTTCCGGAAGATACTCAAAGCAGGAGGGTTATCACTGGCTTTTATGGTCAAACCTGACGCTCTGCTGAAGTTAAGGTCCCTGGCCCAGACATCCGAGGACGCTCGAAAAAGGCACGTCCCTTTCCCCCACTGGTACCTGTTTCTCCTTGCTGTCGAGCCTGCCCATCAGGGAAAGGGATATGCCAGTCTCCTGCTGAAGCACATGCTTGCCCGCATAGACAGCGAGCGCTTGCCCAGCTACCTCGATACCACCGAGGAGAAGAACGTATCCATCTATCAACATTACGGCTTCAGGGTAATTGAGGCAACCACGGTTCGAAACACAGGTATCGCTTTCCGTGCTATGTTGAGGGACAACTGGCAAGGGGAAGCCAGCACGGAGGCATAGAAACATTTCCGCTCCCGGGGCAACCACCGCGCCCGCGGCAATTCCTCTCAACGTTATCCCAGGGTGTAGTGGAGCAAAGCTCTACCTCCCCGGTTGTGGAGGCGAACCCCTCCGCCACAGGTAGCAGCGGAAATATCCGGCATAGAGGCGCCGCCTCTCCACCATCTCAAATCCGGCATCCCTGATGCCATCTTCAAGCTCCGACCACCGGAACCTCTCACGGGGCTCACCGACCAGCAGAACACCACCCACAGCAAGAATCCGCCACAGCTCCTCCAGGGCCTTGCGCCACGCAGGGACGTGGTGCAGCACGCCAAAGATGAAAACGGCATCCGCCATCCCATCGGGCAGCTCCAGGTGCGTCATGTCACCAACAAAGAACTCGGCGTTGAGCACGCGCCTCAGGGCAAGGCGTATCTGCTCTGGCATTATGTCAAATGCAACAAGCCTTGATGGTTCGAACTTTTGCGCGATCAGCCCGGCGTCATAACCGGAACCGCACCCCGCATCCACCAGCACCTTACCCCTCAAATTGATATTGTTCTTGCGGAGAAAGTGAACAAAAGTGCTGAATTCAAAGTGCTTCACTATGAACCGGCGGAAAGCCGTATTCATCACGCGGAACTCGAAGCTGCTGAGCCTCATCTCCCCTGTTTCAACATCATTCATCTCGCTTTTGCCTCACCTGCTTCGATGATTATACCACTGCTGTACCCTGAGATGTCTCCGCTTTTAGCACCTCCCACAACAGGAGAGTATATCAACAAATTTTAACAACTACCTTCACAAATAAAGCATAAATTATGATATAATTGAAATTGAGGTAGTTGTATAGAGACATGGTAAGCATATGAGATGCTGGTTTCTTAGCTTAGTTACGCTACATGGAGAGTTCGTCCTGAGGAGGGTGATGGAGATGTAATATTACGTGTATGACAAAGTGCTCTTAATTTTTGATAGGAGGTGCTTAAGTGGAGAGAAATGTTCGCCTAAAAGTGATTGGGAGTGTTTCCCTGATTGTGGTTTTGCTAGTAACAATGCTTGTGACAGCCTGTGCTCCCAAATCGGCAGGTGAGGAACCGATCAAGATAGGATTGCTTGCCAATAAAACGGGGGGGTTGGCTGCATATGGGTATTCTCACGAGAAAGTGGCTATAGCTGCCGTGGATCAGCTAAATGCTGAGGGTGGAATTGCAGGACGTTCTGTAGAGCTCTATGTTGAAGATGATGAGAGCAAACCTAGCGTTGGCGCAACGAAGTTCAGAAAACTCGTTGAGAACAATGGCGTAGATTTTGTACTGGATTCGAATAGTTCAGGTGTTGCCGTAGCTTGTTGTCCCATCGCAAAAGAATTGAACACAATCTATTTCCCATGTTCAAGTGCCACCGAAATTTCAGGAGATAAAGGCAACAGGTATATATTCCAGGCCTGTACCAATGTGAGGGAAGAGTGCAAAGGAGCAGCCAAGTTTGCAGTTGACAATATAGGAAAGAAATGGGTTACAGTTGTCGTTGATTATTCATGGGGACAGGCAAACGAAGAGGCTTTTACCACATACGTTACCCAAAACGGAGGTACTGTGCTTGCCTCAATCAGAGTGCCCCTGGGCACCAGCAATTGGTTGCCTTACCTAAAGGGGAAGATTCCTGCTGATGCTGAAGCCGTGTATTTCGCGAATTTCGGTTCAGATTTCCTTTGCTTCTTGAGGGACTTGTATGCAGTGCGGCCGGACATAGAAAAACTCGGAGCTGTTTATGCTATATCTGCACGGGACCCTGCGGAGCTTGGAGCTCCAGCCGAGGGGCTTTATTGTCTGACTTCTTACCCTACAAGATTGGCTGGCCTTGATACCCCTGGTAATAAAGAGTACAGGGACATTATAGGGGTAAATTCCGATGGTTTGGAGATTGGCACGGATAAGTACTTCGTTCTGGCTTACGACTGGGCAGTATGGGAGCCCATATTTGCTCTTAAGGCGGCTATTGAAAAGAGCGGCTGGACAAGCAAAGCTGACAACCCTGCACTTATTGAGACGCTGGAAGGAATGCACTTCGAGGCAGGAGTAAAGTTTCCACAGGGAGATATGTACTATCGTGCAGCAGATCATGCTACTATCGCGGGGATATATGTAGAACAGATAGTGAATGGAGAACTCACAGTCGCGGCAGCAGTGCCGGCTTCGGAAGTGGTCTACACATCTTTAGTGGACCGTACTAAGGAGCCTTTCTAGACATTTCTTCTTTTAGTTCTTTCTACTACTATCAAGTGCAGGCTGGAGAGGGGAGCCAGGAACAACCCCACTCCAGCCTGCCAAGAGCAGAAGGAAATCTGACTTAAAGACATGCAGGATAAAAGTCTGGTGAACTGCAGTTACCATGAAAGGTTAACCTTCATCAGAATACCGTGGGGAGGTTTACCTTGCCCTCCATAGATGTCTCAACTTTGCTGTTTCTGCTTTCCGATGGGCTGCTTTGGGGCTTTACTATTGCACTGGTAGCCTTAGGACTCTCACTCATTTTTGGCGTGATGGGCATCGTGAATATGGCTCATGGAGACATATACATGGTGGGCGCGGTGCTTGCACTTTATGTTCTGGAATGGACAGGAAATTTCTGGTTGAGCATCATCATAGTGCCTGTAGTAATTGGTCTACTTTGTGTCCCCACGGAACGCTTCGTACTAAGGCCCTTCGAAGGGCGCCCTGCAGTTACCATGATAGCAACAGTGGGCATAGCCTATATTATTCAACAGGTTGTTCTGGCAACTTTTGGTGGCATGCACGAGAAAATGCCCAATCCCTGGCCCGTAGTTATCAATTTGTTCGATGTTGGATATTCCGGTTACCGAGTTCTCATCGCCGTCATTTCGGTAGTCATTATCATCGGGTTGTGGTTTTTTCTCTACAAAACATCTTATGGTATCTTAATCCGGGCGTCTATACAGGATAAAGAAATGGCGAATGCCATGGGAATCAACAGCAACAAAATTGCGATGGCTACGTTTGCCCTGGGGGGCGCACTTGCTGCTATTGGAGGAGTTCTTGCTGCCCCCGTGACGCAGGTGTTCTACCTTATGGGAGCTGATGTCATCTTGCTGTGCTTCATCATTGTAATAGTAGGTGGACTTGGCAGTCTCAAAGGCACGTTAATAGCTGCTCTGATGTTTTGTACTCTGCAAGGAGGTATGTCGATCATACTTACCCCTGTTGAAGCCAAAGTAGCAATTTTTGTAATCATGATTCTGGTGCTCCTATTCCGCCCTAGAGGGATGTTTGCCAAGTAGGAGATATTTTGATGCCGTTTAAAGACTCTGGTCAAGGATTGAGAACAGCTAGCAGCGGATTTCGTGAATTCAAAAGCCGTATGTCCAACAAGCAGACGCCTTTCGTTATGCTTGCAGTCGCAGTTGTCGTCATCCTGATAGGGCCATTCTTGCCTCCTGGATTAAGATCGCTGGTCATAGAAATAATGATCCTCTGTATCTTTGCTATGGGATACGATATTCTCCTGGGCTTTACAGACCAGTGCAGTCTGGGACAATCTATTTTCTTTGGCACTGGTGCCTATGGAGTTGTACTGGCAATTTCGTATCTCAACGCTAATTTGTGGCTTGCACTGATTATCGCAGTGATAGCAAGCATAGTTCTTGCTTTTCTCACCGGCCTTATTGCCGTCCGCCTATCCGAGGCTTATTTTGTAATCATAACAGCCATTTTTTTCAGCATTTTCTATTTACTTTCACTATCTATGAGCTGGTTAACTGGAGGAGATGACGGAATATCAATAACAGTGCCTTCCCTTTCTCTTGGGTTTACAGAACTATCGCTTTATAATCCCCTCGTGAATTACTACTTCGCTTTCTTCTTTCTCATTATCTCATATCTCATTCTGACGCGGGTAGTCGGTTCCCCGCTGGGGAAAGTCTTCATTTCCATCAGGGAAAACAGCGAGAGGACAAAATTCCTGGGATATAACGTATTCCGATACAAATTAATAGCTTTCATTCTGGCAGGCCTGTTCGCAGGGCTCAGCGGAGCGCTTTATGCCATCAGATTGCGCTACGGTTCTGCTGACTTCTTCAGTTTCGACTGGTCGGTACTTCCAATAGTGTGGGTACTTATTGGAGGCACGGGAACTCTTATTGGTCCATGCATTGGAGTTGTTATCATGTCCCTGTTTCAATATTACGTGAGTGCGTGGTGGGCTCAATATCTCATCATTGTGGGGGTTCTCATTATTGTCATTCTCAGGGTGTCACCAAAAGGGATAGTTGGATATATTAGATCTAGAAAAGGGAAAGTCAAGGAAAAAGGGTGATAAGACAAGATGAAATTGCTGGAAACTGCCGGTCTGACTAAAAATTTCGGTGGCTTGGTGGCAGTTGATGAGGTCAACTTTGCCGTGGAAAAAGGAGAACTCAAAGGAATAATTGGCCCCAATGGAGCAGGCAAGACGACATTTTTCAATCTCATTACGGGTTCTCTCAAGCCAACGAGAGGGAAGGTATCCCTTAACGGAGAGGATATAAGCGGGTTGCCACCACACCTGATTTCTCGCAAGGGCATAAGCCGTACTTTCCAGATTACCAATATATTTCCCGAAATGACAGTCTATGAAAGCGTTTGGGCCGGCGTCAATTCCAGAGCCAAGCAGCCATGGAATCCTTTTATTCATGCTGGTGCTGCAACCGATATTTCACGAAAGACAAAAGAGATATGCCAGATGGTGGGACTTGACAGCAAGATGGGGGAACTTTCCACCAATCTTTCTCATGGCGACCAAAGGGTGCTGGAGATAGCCATTGCTTTGAGCACAGAGCCGATTCTCCTTCTTCTTGATGAGCCAACGCAGGGAGTAAGTCCAAAGGAAATCGACACCATGATCTCAGTTGTCAGAAAAGTGTCCGAAGTTGCCGCAGTGGTTTTGATTGAACACAACATGGATATCGTGCTGGAGCTTTCAGACAACATCACAGTTCTCGAGAATGGGAGGACAGTGACTGAAGGCTCACCCAGCGAGATAAGTGCAAACAGGGAAGTTCAGAAAATTTTCCTGGGAATAGAATAATGGAATTATTATCTCTTAAAGATATTCACACCTATTACGGAAAAAGCCACATCCTGCAGGGCGTATCCCTGGAAGTGAATAAGGGTGAGATCGTTGCCTTGCTGGGCCGCAACGGTGTGGGCAAAACCACTACTTTGAACACCATTATTGGACTCCTCAAACCACGGAGGGGAGAGATATTTTTCCAAGAAAGAGACATTACTTCCATGCCCGCTTTCAAGATAGCAAGGCTGGGTATAGGTTATGTTCCCCAGGGGAAACACCTGTTCCCGGATTTGAACACGCTGGAAAATTTGAAGACAGGGATGAGCAATAAGCGCGACATGACGGAGTTAGAAAGCGCCTTTGAACTTTTCCCCATTCTCAAGAAGAGGATAAAGCAAACTGCTAAGACCCTAAGTGGTGGAGAACAGCAGATGTTAGCCATTGCCCGCGCCCTGGTGACAAAACCGGACATGCTCATGTTAGATGAACCAACAACTGGCTTGATGCCCAGTATTGTTTCCAGAATGGAGGAAGTCATCAAAAAGTTAAACAGAGAAGGAATGACCATTTTACTGGTTGAGGAGAAAGTTCCTTTTTCCCTTGCTCTTGCCCATCGAGTATATATCATGGACAAGGGGCAGATAGAATACAGTGGAGGAGTGGAGAAGTTACGGCAAGAAAAAGAAATACTCTTCCGCCATCTGGGGGCCCGGACTTGACAGAGCATTTTATGGTGCTATAATTTCAACAAATAGAGAAAAAGTTCACTAAAACTGAAGATGGATAAGTTAGGGGAAAAGATAAAGCAAGCCAGGAAGGAAAAGGGCCTGACGCTGGCAGAGGTGGGCAAGATAGTTA
>JAGGYM010000067.1 GCA_021162545.1 Dehalococcoidia bacterium
AGATATTCGGAAAGAATAACCTCTCTGGGGCCCGAAGTTTGGGCGGCGCTCTCCGCCATCGTCTCCTTGAAAAACTCCGAGGGAATATTCCTTTTCAGTATTCCCAGTATCTTTAATGGGTTTAGCTCTTTGCTCAATGCTTTTTGCAGTGTTCTGGTAGTTTGTTTGGGCAAGCCTCCTTCTTCTATCTGCTTGATGACCTGTTTGATGTAAAGCTCATCATCCTCAGTATAACCCTGAAAATGTTTGATTTGACTGGACTTCAGGAATTTAAGGACAAAAGTGGCAGCATCCCTGCCACCCCTCATTTTTGCCTCCGGCGGTTCTTCAGTGGTGGCCAGCAGGAATGCCTTCTTGTTCGTGTCTAATAAGTTGTAATAATCAGGGGGAATAAATTGACGCGGTGTGTCTTTAGATGCTTCGAGTTGCCTGGCGGCAGAAAAGAAATCCAGTTCCTGAGCCGACTGATTTTGTGCCAGGTAGAACTTTTGCAGCTTGCCCTTGCGGAAGTAGGTAAGCAGGGCGTTGTCCGCACTTTTATCGGCCCTGCCGGTACGGGCTTTTTTAGGCAGGCGTCTAATCCTGGCAAACAAATCGGGTGCATTGTCGCGGATATTTCGGATGACCTGCAAATATTTCAACTCGCTCTCTTCAGTCTCATCTTCGCCTGTGATAGTTTTCTTTGAGGTCAGGCGGGCAAACAGGTCGTGCGACTTAATTTCTTCGCCTTCCGTTAGTAGCCTGGCATCGTTGCCAAGCATTTCGATAAAAGCCTGTATTTTAGCTTCGGCAGCCTCGGTAAGTTTAATCTGGTCGTTGGATTGTGTGGTAGGGAAAAAGTTGAAGGTGTAGATGGTGTCGAATTTAGTGTCAACGCGGTTGATGCGCCCTGCCCTCTGCATCAGGCGGGTCGGGTTCCAGGGAATATCATAGTTGATAACCACATTGGAGCGGTGCAGATTAACACCTTCGGAAAGCACTTCCGTAGTGATAAGAAAGCGATATCGGTCATCTTTGACTTTAGCTCTGGCATCGAAGCTGGCAATGACTTTCTCCCTGGTGGCAGCGCCTGAGCTTCCGGAAAAAGCGAGGACTTCATTGGGAAATTTATTTGCAAGGCGCCCCTCAAGGTATTCGGCGGTCTCTTTCGATTCGGTAAAGATAATCAGCTTGTTGCTTTTAAGAACCTCATGGGAGAAAAGAATATCAATAAAGGTCAATAACTTCGGGTCGCGGTCTATCGTTTGCCATAGTTCGGCTATCTCTTTCAGGGCAGCCAGGTCGTCCTTGAGGTGTTCTTTGAACTCGGGCTTAAAATCGCTTGCTTCGTAGTGCTGGGCTTTGTCTTCATCGATCAGTCGCTGGATGGCTTCATCATCGTCATCCTCCAAGAATTCGAAGAGCTTGCCGGTATATTTCTTGCTGACATATACATTCCCATTATCAAACTCGTTGAGAAACTGCTCATAGGATTTAATAAATCTGGCGAGCGTGTTCCGGAAGGCGTAAAAGCTGCTTTCAAGTCGTTTTACCAGCAGTATCTTCATGAACTTGCGCATATTCTTTTGCGCCAGTTCCTCAGGCTGGGTAATTTTACCTTCGTAATACAGCATCGGGGTGTAACGGGCGTAGTGAAACTGCCTGGTCGCCAGTTTTATGGTTCGGTTGAACACATAGTCTTCATTGTCATTGAGTTGATAGAGAACGGGCTCCGGGTCGGCAACTTCAGGGAATTTGAATCCTTCTTTCTCCATGTCATGGCTGAAGTATTCGACAACTTCAGCTCTGGTTCTCCGCACCATCAGGTATTTTAAGACCTTTTCCCTGACTTGTCTGGCATTCTCCCCGATGACTTCCATGTATTTGTCGTAGTTATCCTGCCTGTCGAGCCCTTTCAGTTTCTTGCTGAGACCGTTAAAGAAAGTCTCCAGGTTCGGCAGGTTGGGAATAGTGCTCTTTTTGGATTTTTGAAACAGTTTAATCTGACTGAGGATATCTTTAGGCGTGTTGTTCAACGGCGTGGCGGTAACCAGAATCACGCGTTTGCCGCGGCATATCTGAGCCAGCTTCTCATAGGTTATGTTCATTTCAGTGCGGAAGCGATGCGCTTCATCGATAAATACGTTCTTGTATTTATCGGTTCCCTGCTTGATAAGATGGTCAAGTTTTCCCAGAGATTTAAAATCGGCCGGCACTCTGAAATCGGAGAAAACATTAGGCCATGAGCCCGGATTTTCCTTATACAAGAGAGCGGGAGGGGCGATAACCAGATTTCTGCCGTCGAGCTGGTTGGCCAGCATTGCCGAGATATAAGTTTTACCCAGGCCGACCACATCGGAGATAAAGACGCCGCCATACTCCTCCAGCTTACTCCTGGCGTCCTTTACTGCCTCCCTTTGATATTCCAGGTCGAAGAAGTTCTCCGGGAGATATCTCTGCTCGATACTCTCCTGGTCGATGTTGATCTTTTCCTTGAAGTATTCATACAGGAACTTGAGGTAGAGTTCATAAGGGGTGATGGTGTTATTGAGCCAGGTTTTGGTTTGAATGGTTTCGAGATACTCATCTTCGACATCTACCGCATTTACCCAGAGCTCATCGAATTTGGCCAGGGCAAATTCATAGTCGCCCCTATTCTTAAGCTCAACGTTGAATTCAAGGTTGTCTGCCATGCCAGCCCGGGTAAAGTTGCTGGAGCCGGTTATTACCCTGCCAACATCCATGGCATCCTCGGCAAAGGTCATGATATAGAGCTTGGTGTGAATCTTTTCCGAGGGGTAGGCTTTAATCTCCAGTTTGCCATTCTGGAGCCATTCCTGAAACTTGCCGACCCCATCCTCAACATTGCTGTTGTCTTCGGAGCTTTCCATTTCATCAACCAGAGTTTTGGAAAATTCCTCTTTTGCCTCAGAATGGGAGAATTGAAAAGTCCCCTGCGAGGGAGACTGAGACCGCTGAATTATCTCGAAGGCCTGCTTATTGGTATTGATGCCGATGAGAATTCTGATTTTCCCTGTATTCTCCAATGATTGGTAGAGAGTATAGAAGCCACTGGTGTAGAAGTATCCGACAAGGACATCAAAAAACCGGGTATCTTTCAAAAGGACACGGAACCTTTCCTTGAGGGTGTTTTCCCCTTCATTGGTTATAAAGGTTCTGTCCGTATTCATCCTTGACACTCAAAGGAATTCCCGTGTATAGCAATTGAGCTTGCCAGGCAATTTATGTGAATCTGCTTGCGAGTATCGTAATCCTCATTGTTGTGGTAAGTCAATACCATGGGCTGGCTGACACAGGTAACACAGGGCTACGGATTTTGGCGAGTTCCTTTTCAATATACTCTATGGGAGTAAGACCTGGTGATTTTCCCCCTGAAAATGCCTAACGAAGAAAAGGTCGGACTTGCTGAGGCAACCGCTCGAAGGGTGATTTTAGCTATAAAAAGTGGCACGCCTAGTGGGATTCGAACCCACGACCCCCGGTTCCGAAGACCGATGCTCTTGTCCGCTGAGCTATAGGCGCAGGGTCAAATTGGGGTGAGTGGAGGGATTCGAACCCTCGATCTCCAGGGCCACAACCTGGCGCCTTAAGCCTCTGGGCAACACTCACCACAAGCAAAGCCATTATACTGAGAATACAGGCCTCTTTCAACTTGCCTCGAGAATGCGCCGCCTGTGGAAATGAAGAGACTTACCGGAAGAAAATCCGCTTCTTCTTGAAGTAGAAACCAGCCCCCAGCCCCAGCAACAACCCCCCAAGGTGGGCCTGCCAGGCTATCCCCGGGAAGAGGAAGGAGAGCATCAGAAAAATGAGCATGGCTACCCACAGGGGAATGGGAACGGGAATGGGAATGATAAAGACCCTCAGCTTGGGTGCTATCATTACCAGCGTACCACAGATGGCGTAAATGGCTCCCGATGCCCCGATGCTTATGACATAAGGAGGCGCCAGCAAGAGGAAGAGTATGTTGCCCGCTATGCCACCAAGGAAATAAACCGCAAGAAACCTGCCTTCTCCAACCAGCTGAAGCACAAACCTCCCCAGAAAGAAGAGGCTTATCATGTTGAAGAGTATGTGCATCAAGCCTCCATGGACGAACATATTGGTTACGATGGTCCATGGCTGATGTGGGAAGCTTGCTGCACTCAGGCCAAGCAGGGTATATACGTCTTCCGGCCGGGCCAGTGTGATTATGAAGATCAGGACATTTGCGGCTATCAGAAACCACAGGGCATTCATGTTGGTATTCCGATAGTAGCTTCGCATTTTTCTTACGGGTTGCCTGGCAACACTGGAACTCACTATAATTCAAACCGTGAAAATATACAACCTGCATAGCTGGCAGGTTAACTATGCACAGGCCAGGGAAATACAACTGCGCCTGTCAAAAGAAGTAATATCTGAAAACACAGGAGTTGAACCGCGCCTGATCGCAGGGGTGGACATATCTTCACATGGTGCTCGCGGCATGGCGCGAGGGGCTATAGTGCTGGTGAGCTATCCCTCACTCAAGCTGGTCGAAGTCGAAACGGTAGAAGCCGAGGTAACACTTCCATATATCCCGGGACTGCTCTCTTTCCGTGAATGCCCCATTATCCTGGAGGCATGTCAGAAACTGCGCCATACCCCCGACCTCATTCTGGTCGATGGCCAGGGCATTGCGCATCCCCGCCGCCTGGGGCTTGCTTCACACCTGGGTCTTTTCCTCGACATTCCCACGATAGGCTGCGCTAAATCAATTCTCTGTGGTCAGCACGGCCCACTGGGAGAGGAAGCCGGTTCATTTGCCGAGCTAATTGACCGGGATGAAGTCATTGGCGCTGCTCTGAGGACCAGGACCGGCGTGAAGCCAGTATATATTTCCATCGGCCATAAAATCGACCTCCCCTCTGCCTTATACTGGGCGAGAAGATGCTGCCAGAAGTATCGCCTTCCTGAACCCACCCGGCTGGCTCATCTTGCGGCCGGCGGCAATCTGGCTTTTCAACCAGACTGTCAGGTATAATTCTTTGGGATAAGGAGTAACATAAATGCAAGAGACGAAAGAAAACCTGGAAGCCCTGCTGCGCCGCATCTCCGATATCATGGTGCATCTTTGACGTCCCCGCAAGGGAAAGAGAAATTGCCCGTATAGAGGCAGAATCCGCAGAGCCCGGATTTTGGGACGATCACGCCAGCGCTCAGGATACTATGCGCCGGCTGGGAGCCATGAAAAATCTGGTCAGCGCCTGGCTTGAAAAAGAGAAGGAGGCCAGTGAACTCCATGAAATGGTCGTTCTGGCCATAGAACAGGAAGACGACTCCCTGAGAGAAGACATATTACGGGAACTGAGAAAGCTCACTTCCCAGGTTGAGAGGCAGGAGAAACAGCTGCTCTTCACCGGAGAGCACGACGCACTGAATGCCATGCTCGCTCTTCACGCCGGAGCCGGCGGGACAGAGTCCCAGGACTGGGCGGATATGTTGCTCAGGATGTATCTCAAGTGGGCCGAACAAGCTGGTTATCAGGCTGAAGTGATGGATACCTCTCCCGGGGAGGAAGCTGGCATCAAAAGTGCCATTGTGGAGATCAGGGGGAATTATGCCTACGGCTATCTCAAAGGCGAGCACGGTGTTCACCGGCTGGTTCGCCTCTCGCCTTTTGACGCCGACCACGCGCGTCACACCTCTTTCGCCCTGGTGGAAGTTCTCCCTGAAGCGGAGAATTCCCTGGATACGGAGATAAATCCCGAGGATTTGAAGATAGACACCTTCAGGTCCAGCGGCCCCGGAGGGCAACACATGCAGAAGTCGAGCAGTGCAGTTAGAATAACCCACCTGCCCACGGGGTTGATGGCTACCTGCCAGGGACAGCGTTCTCAGCATCAGAACAAAGAGACGGCGATGAAGATTCTCTATAGCCGCCTTCTCTCCCTTAAGATTCAGGAGCAGACCGAAGAGATGTCGCGGCTCAAGGGCAAGCGCATCGATGCGGGGTGGGGCAACCAGATCCGAAGCTACGTCCTCCATCCTTATAAGATGGTCAAAGACCATCGCACCGGTTACGAGGTCGGCAATGCCGAGGCCGTACTTGAGGGAGACCTGGATGGTTTTATCGATGCGTTCCTCCAATCTAAAATCGGTGAGAAGAAATGATTAAGCGGACTCTCCTGCTGGTTATAACGCTTTGCTTGCTGTTAAGTCCTTCTTTTGCCCAGGCCGACGAGGATATTTCCATCCTGGACAGCAGAGTGGAATCAAACTTCCCCGATCAGCTTGTTTTTCATCTGGACGCCCGGAGTTCCAGCAACATAATCGATGCCCGCCTTCACTACCAGGTGGATAAGATGAACTATGCGGAGGTTACCAGCGAAAGCTGGCCGGTTTTCACTCCAGATGTCAGGATAGAGACGAGCTGGACATGGGATACGAGAAGAGCCAGTTTACCTCCCGGGGCAGCAGTCACCTACTGGTGGACAGTTGAGGACAAAGCGGGCAACGAGGTCGTTACCTCTCCTGAAACGGTGCATTTTGACGACGAACGCTATGACTGGCAGAGCTTGAACAGCGATATTTTCAGCGGGCTAACGCTTTCCTGGTATGAGGGTAACAGTTCCTTTGCCGCGGAACTGATGGACACCTGCGAGACAGGGCTTGCCAGACTGACGGAGGAGATGGGCATTCACCCGGAAGATTCTATCAAGATATATGTTTATGCTTCGAGCGAGGACCTGCGGGGAGCCATGATTTTCCCCATGGAGTGGACGGGAGGCGCTGCCTATACCGAATTCGGCATAGTCGTTATCGGCATCTCACAAAGTCAGCTCGACTGGGGCAAGAGAGCCCTGGTTCATGAACTGACACACCTGATCGTTCATCAGGCAACTTTCAGTCCCTACGGAAGGCTTCCTACCTGGCTCGACGAGGGTTTGGCCGTATACAACGAGGGAGAGCTTGACCCCAGTCTCCGCTCCTGGCTGGATAAGGCCATCTCCGAAGACGCGCTCATCTCGGTGCGGAGCTTGTGCAGTCCCTTTTCCACCGACCCCGAAAAGGCTTATATCTCTTATGCAGAAAGCTACTGCCTGGTGAAATACCTCATGGGAGACTACGGAGGAGACAGAATGATGGAAATGCTGATGCTTTTCAAGCAGGGCACCACTTGTGATGAGGCACTAACCGAAGTTTATGGCTTCGATATAGAGGGACTTAATGTTCGCTTGAGAGAGGCGCTAATGGGTTCAACGGCCGGAACGGTGGGTTATGTCACTGAACATGGCCAAGAAGCGGTTGCAGTATCACTCCCCACGAGAATGGCCTCGCTTATTCCTGGAGGCAGCATTGCTCCCTGGATGACATTGATAGAGAATGGATAATCACGGCTTGCTGACGAGAATTAAAGCGCGAAGGTTCTGGATACCTGTAGCTTCGCTGTTGCTTGTTTGTGCCCTATTGCTCCTGCCCGCCTGTCAGCCGGGAGTTTTGCCCTTCCCCACAGCGCAGGAAGACACCCTGAACCTGTGGGACACAGGGCCGATAACTCTGGACCCGGCAGTTTCCAGCGAAATGACTTCTCACTCGTATGTTATGCAGATTTTCAGCGGGCTGGTTCGCCTGGACGACGCTATGGAAGTCGTACCTGATATTGCCGAGAGCTGGCAGGAAAGTCAGGATGGTAAAACCTATACCTTCCATCTCCGCAAGGATGTGAAATTCCAGGATGGCGCAGAGGTCAGGGCTGCTGATTTCAAATATTCATGGGAGCGAGCTTGCAATCCAGCGACCGGTTCCCTGATGGCAGCCGATTATCTGGGCGATATCGCTGGTGCCAGGGATATGCTGTCAGGAAAGGCAGAGAGCATTTCAGGTATCAGGGCGATTGACGACTATACTCTCGAAGTTACCATCGATGCGCCCAGGGCTTATTTCCTCTACAAGCTGACCTATCCTACGGCTTTCCTTGTTGACAAAGTCAATGTGGAATCCGGAGAGGACTGGTTTCACCGGCCCAATGGCACGGGCCCTTTCAGGTTGAAGGAATGGACGGCCGGCAGCGCGTTGATTCTGGAGCGCAATGAGCTCTATTACGGCAGGGTGGCCAAATTGAAATATGTCACCTTTCACCTCTTGTCCGGCATGCCCATGGCCCTCTACGAGAAGGGGGAAATCGACGTCGTTCCGGTTTCTATTGCTTACATCGACCAGGTACAGGATGAAGCCAGTCCTTTCTACCGGCAACTGGAGGTAACTCCCAGCCTCAGCATGGACTACATTGGCTTTAACACGTCCAAGCCTCCGTTTGATGACGTTAACGTTCGCCGTGCCTTCTGTCACGCCGTTGACAAGGAGAAAATCGTCGCACTGACGCTGGGGGGTATGGTGCAGGCGGCCTATGGCATTTTGCCTCCGGGCATGCCCGGTTACAACGAGGACCTTGCCGGACTGGATTATGACGTCGGGAAAGCAGAAGAATTTATCGCTGCTTCAAAATATGGAGATGCCTCCCATCTGCCTCCCATAACCATTACCGTGTCAGGCGAAGGCGGCTATATACCGGACTACCTGGGAGCCATCATCCAGAATTGGCGGGAGAATCTCGGTGTCGAAGTATCGGTGAGGCAATTGCAACGGGAAAATTTCCTCTACAGTTTGAAACAGGAGAAAGATGAGATGTTTATGCTGGGGTGGGTCGCTGACTATCCCGATCCCCATAACTTCCTGGACAATCTCTTTTATACCGGAGCAGAGAACAATATCTTTGAATACAGCAATCCCGAATTGGATGACTTGCTCGACCGGGCAAGCGTTGAGCAGGATAATTCCACGCGCCTGAGCATGTACCGGGAGGCTGAACAGCTCGTGGTTGATGAAGCTCCTTGCTTGCCCCTGTGCTTTGGCCAGAACTATATCCTGGTTAAGCCTTATGTTAAAGATTACAGGCTCAATCCTCTGGGCATTCCCGACCTCAGCCGGGTTTATCTCGACAGGGATTCGTCCTAGCTCAACTCATCTGCCCGCAAGACTTACGCCAGAGCCCGGTTATCTTGACTTCAAGCTGAGCAAGACTGCCATCGTTGTAAATTACCTCGTCGGCGTATGGCATTTTTTCTTCTGGCGGCATCTGGGAATTGAGTCGGATGAAAAATTGCGATTCGTCAATGTGCCTATCGCGGGTTAATCTCTGAAGGACGATGTCCCGTGATGCTACCACGAGCCAGACCTTGTTTACCAATTCCAGCCAGTTAGCTTCGATGAGCAGGGATGCCTCCAGGGCAACGACTTTTACCTGCCGGTACCGGCAGTCTTCGATTTCCTGTTTCGTCAGGCGGAACGCTTCCGGGTGCACGATGCTGTTGAGGGAGGCCAGAACTTCCGGCTGAGAGAAGGCTATTTCCGCCAGTTTCCGGCGGTCTATTTCCTCCTCTCCCGGTTTCAATATGTCCTTGCTGAAGGTATCAACCAGGTCCTCCCAGGTTTGGCTGTGCGGCTTGTATGCCTGGTGCGCTACTTTGTCGGCGTCAATGGTGGCAGCACCCAGTCTGGCCATTGTCCGACATACCAGGCTCTTACCGCTGCCTATATTTCCCGTGACGCCGATGACGAGCATTTCCCTGCATTATACCTTCTTTCCCCTCTCCTTGCGAAAAGGGCAGCACCGAGGAGATAAACTGAGAGAGGCTGGAGGGTTATACTGCGGGGGCTGTGCTGTGATGGTATAATATTGGGCAGGTGATTGGTTTTTACGCCGCCTTCAGGGGGTTGGGGAATGATGATGGCAGTAAGCAGGAGGTGAGCTATTGTGGCATGGGGTGGTTAATGGAGAAAGAGGCGCTGCTTTACGAAAAACTTCCCGGCGACAGAGTGAAGTGCCACGTGTGTCAATGGGAATGTGTCATTAACCCTGGCAAGCTCGGTGTCTGTCGCATGCGCCGTAACCGAGATGGAAAGTTATATCTCCTCAACTATGCTGAAGTATCTTCGGTGGCAGCTGACCACATCGAGAAGAAGCCCCTGTTTCATTTCTTCCCGGCCTCTTATGCCTTTTCTCTGGGAACCTGGGGATGTAACTTCCACTGCCGTGATTGCCAGAACTGGGAAATCGCCTGTGAGGATATCCCTCCCGGGTCCCAGCAATTATCGCCCGAGAGGGCGGTAGAACTGGCTCAGAGGAATGGCTGCGCCGGCATCGCCTGGACCTATAACGAACCCACGGTGTGGTTTGAATACACCCTGGATTCAGCCAGACTGGCCAAGGAAAAAGGTCTGTACACCGCTTATGTTACCAATGGCTATATCACTCCCGAAGCCCTGGACGCCATAGGCCCTTACCTCGACGCATGGAGAGTGGACATTAAAGGTTTCAGCGATGATTTTTACCGCCGGCTGGCCAGGGTGTCCGGATGGAAATCCATTCTCGACATGGCGGTGCGCGCCAGGGAGAAATGGGACATGCACGTCGAAGTGGTAACCAACATCGTCCCCTCGATGAATGACGCCCCCAAGCAGCTCGGCGACCTCGCCACCTGGATCAAAGGTTATCTGGGCGAACTTACACCATGGCACGTAACCCGCTTCTATCCTGCGTACAACCTGGCCCACTTGCCGGCTACATCGGTGTCCTCTCTGGAGATGGCCTATAGAACAGGGAAGGAAAAGGGCCTGAAATTTGTCTATCTGGGCAATGTTCCAGGGCATGAATATGAAAATACCGTCTGCTATTCCTGCGGCAGGATGATCGTGCACCGCGTGGGATATAATACCGAGGTGCTGGGATTGGATGGTTCGAAGTGCAAGTTCTGTGGCGCCGAGCTCAATTTTCGAACGAAGGTGAAATAGGAGAAGCATCTCTCTCCTCCTCTTCCAGCAGGGGGGAGCTGAGAAAATGGAGGAATTTATGAAAGAGGAAATGCATCCCATAGCTAAGCTGGCCAAGAAAACGGTGGAGAGTTATATCTGCGGGGTCAAGTTGCCCGAGCCCGAAGAGCTTACTCCCGAGATGAAAGACAGGGCTGGTGTTTTTGTCTCTCTTCACAAACACGGTGAGTTGAGAGGATGCATTGGCACCTTCGAGCCCACCAGGGCAAATGTCGCTGAGGAAATAATAAGCAATGCTATCAGCTCAGCCACGAGGGACCCCCGTTTCCCCCCGGTGAAAGTTTCCGAGCTGGAGGACCTGGAATACAGCGTGGATATCCTTACTCCACCAGAGCCGGTTGCAGGAGAGAAAGACCTCGACCCGCGGAAATACGGCGTCATCGTGGAGAGCGGCTCGAAGAAAGGGCTTTTGCTTCCTGACCTGGAGGGAGTGGACAGCGTTGAAGAACAGATTTCCATCTGCCATCTCAAGGCAAGGATTCCCTTCGATGAACCCGTTAAGCTCTACCGCTTTCAGGTAAGGAGATTTAAGTGACTTCCGGCATGGCAGCATATTTTGCTCTAACGCGTTTGCCAAATGGACTGGTGATGGCAGCAAAGCCAGACGCGAAGAAAATACTCCTGGTGGTACCATAAGGCTCCGTTGATGTCTAAAATGCCGCTTTTTGACCTGTCGGAAGAGAAGCATCTCTCCTCTATGCCCCTGGCAGCAAGGATGCGGCCGCAGACTTTTGCCGGGTTCGTGGGGCAGGAGCATCTGGTTGCCGGGGGACGCGTTTTCCGGAAGTGCATTGAATCAGACCAGTTGCCCTCCATGATTCTCTGGGGGCCACCGGGCAGCGGCAAGACTACCCTGGCCCATATCATCGCCGGCGTTACCGCGTCTCATTTCAGTTCCCTCAGCGCCGTAAGTGCCGGGGTGGCAGAAATAAGGCGCATAACAGGGCAAGCCGAAAAGAGAGCGCGGCTCTCAGGGCAGAGGACGATTCTCTTCATTGATGAAATCCACCGTTTCAACAAGGCACAGCAGGATACCGTCCTGCCCTTTGTGGAGAACGGCACCGTAACGCTCATCGGGGCAACCACGGAAAACCCCTCCTTCGAGGTTATCTCTCCACTGCTCTCCCGCTGTCGCGTATTCCATCTGGACCCGATAGACGACGAACATCTCAATCTCATCGTGAAGCGAGCTATGGAGGATAAAGAGAGAGGACTGGCAAAACTCAAAGTCACCCTGGCCGAAGATGCCCTCCAGCATCTGGTGCGCATGTCCGGCGGCGATGCACGCATCGCGCTGAATGCGCTGGAAATGGCGGCATCTGCTACTTCACCGGCTGATGATGGGAAGCGGTTGGTAAAACTGGCAGGCATAGAAGAAGCACTGCAGCAGCGTGCTTTACTCTACGACAGGGCAGGAGACCAGCATTACGACATAATTTCGGCACTGCACAAGTCACTGCGTGGCTCCGACCCCGACGCTGCGCTGTACTGGCTGGGACGCATGCTTGAAGCGGGTGAAGACCCCCTCTACATCGCCCGCCGCCTGGTGCGTTTCGCTTCTGAAGACGTGGGCATGGCTGACCCGCAGGCGTTGCTGGTGGCGATGGCCGCTCAGCAAGCAGTACACTTCGTGGGTTTGCCCGAGGGAAACCTGGCTCTGGCTGAAGCGGCAGTCTATCTGGCTACAGCTCCCAAGAGCAATTCGCTCTACCGGGCATACTCACTCATCCAGGAGGACATCAAGCGTGGCCGCAACGAGCCCGTTCCCCTGCACCTGCGCAACCCTGTCACGGGGTTGATGCGCCAGATGGGATACGGCAAAGATTACCGGTATGCCCACGATTACCCGGGGCATTTCGTCAAACAACGCTACTTACCGCCTTCCGTTGAGGGGAAACATTATTACACGCCCGGCGACCAGGGCTATGAAAAAGAAATCGCGGCACGGCTCGAAGGCTGGTGGAATGAAGAGGGAGAGCCAGCTTAGGACCCGAAGGTGCAGGGAGTACACTCCACGACATCAAGCACGACTTCCTGGCTAACCGCTCCTCCCCTGCCATCCAGGACCGTCACCGTCACTCTGACTTCACAGCTCACTCTTGGCGCAATCCAGGTCACCACGGGACCACTCCCCTCCAGCTCTCCCCTGTCCCATGACCACACATAGATCAGGCTATCCCCATCACTGTCCGAGGCCTCACAGCCGATATAGTAGGATTGCACCTCGCCAACCTGGTAGTAATCCCCATCGTCCTTGAGATATTTGTGCTCGGCGGCGACCTCCATCCTGTCAATCTCAGGCGCATGATTGACCTCCACGTCCAGCGAAACGAAGCGCGTAGCTTCTCCACCCATTTCATCTTTCGCCGTAACGGATATTCTGCAGGCACCAACTGTGTCAGGAGCTATCCATGTTGCAGACGGGCCCTCACCGCTGATAGCGCCCCCTTCAGCCTGCCATTCATAGGTCAGGGCATCTCCATTGACATCCGAAGCGAGGCACTCAAAGGAATAGCTTCCTCCCGGCATGAAGCGCTCCTGGCCGATGATGATTTCAGAGATAGTCGGCACCCTGTTTTCCCTCACGACAATGACTACCGAGGCTGAGTACTTCTCCTCGTTTGCCACCACATCAGAGACTCCTCTGCTCACCTCAACCGCGATGGTGTAATCCCCCGCCTCACGTGGAGCAACCCACTCGGCAGTTGCCCCCTCTCCACTTACCTTCCCGCCGCTGATGAGCCAGAGATAATCCAGCTCTTCATCCTCCATTGAGGTAATGCAGCGAATGGTGGTCTGCCCCCCTGCAGGCAATATCGCGTCATCTGCCTCCAGCGCAACGCTCACAGGCTGCATGGCTGGGGTGGGGGTGGTATTATTACTACAACCCACGGCAAGCGCCAGAACCACGACAAGTAACCCAAAAACTAACAGCTTCTTCAAATTTGGCCTCCAGAAGACTTTTCCCTCAGCGCAGGGACAATCCTTTATCTCTTACCTGAAGCTGATATTATAGCTGTCACCAGATGCAAAAGCAACGCGGTCCTGGCCTGTGAAGGAAGTGACAAAATCCCGGCAGCGACTTATCCGGCAGGCATTCCACGGTGGGGTGGTTGCGGAAAAAAGACGATGCTGGCAACGAAAACTGATGAAGGGAAAAGGCTCAGTGCCCAAAGACGCAGGGAGAGCAATTCACTATCTTGACTTTTACTTCCTGCGCGGCAGTCCCCCCCCTGCCATCTGAAACCGTTACCGTGATGATGACATCACAGCTGTCATTGGGAGCGATCCAGGTGGCTGCGGGCCCCATCCCCTGTATGTTCCCCCTGCTTGCCTCCCAATCATAGGTTAGCACATCTCCGTCCTCGTCCTCAGCCTGGCATTCAACCTGGTAGATTTCTCCCTTTCCTGTCTTGTAGTCATCAGGGCTGCCAGGTTCCAGCTTCATGAGATATTTGTGGTCTGCGGTAATAACCACCGAGGTGATTACAGGAGGATGATTGATTTCCACGTTCAAAGAGATGGAACGGGAGGACTCGCCGTCCATATCATCCCTTACTGTGACAGCAACCTCGTACGTGCCCATGACACCGGGAGCTGTCCATGTTATAGTTGACCCTTCTCCGCCGATAGTTCCCCCGGTGGTCTCCCACTCGTATGTTAAATCACTTCCTTCGGCGTCTGAGGCCATAGAGACAATAGTATAGCTGCCATTGACAACAAAGCGTTCCTCGCTGGCAATCAGATCGGAAATGACTGGCGGCTTATTTTCTCTCACGGAAATGGGTATGGAGGCCGTGTATGTTGTAGTCTCCTGCGTCGTGGTCGTGTACGTTGCGGTGGCAGGTTCGATCGCTTTGACCGTGATAACGTAATCGCCCTCTTCATCGGGCGCAATCCACCTGACGGATATTCCTTGCCCCTCTATTTCCCCCCCATCGCTCAACCAGAGATAGCTCAGGCCAGCGATTCCTCCCGAAGTGTGGCACTGAATGATGGTCTGCCCTCCAGGAGGCAATACCGTTTCCTCCGCCTCGAGGCTGAGGGCCAGAGAAGGGCTGACACAGCCGGCAGCAGGAAGAACGAGCAGTGCAAGGACAATTAAGGCAGGCCACTTTTTCATAGCTAACTCCCGGGTGCGTTTTCCTTTTTCACCAGGCGGGGGCGGAAGTCACGAAATCTGCCCTGATGAAACAACAGGATGATTATGGCACATAATAAGAGCAAGATGTCAATTATCAAGGCCTGTACCGGAGACAGCGCCCCAAATAATTCTTCGAACCTTCCCAGACAATAATCGCATGTGGAAAATTCCGTTACCCCCCGAGCCAATGCCGCGCAATTGCTGACTATGAACCCGATGGTAAGAGGAATGCACAGGGCCGCAGCAATTCTGGGGAATATCCCCACGAGCAGGACCAAACCCAGAACGAGTTCCGCCCAGGGCAGGCAGTGCCCGATGAGGTGTGCCATGAGGGGAGTCCAGAACGACCCCATAAGGACGTCGATGAACTCCGTTTGCCCCGGTAACTTGCCGATGCCGGACACCACCAGGAACACTCCCACGAATATCCGCGGGCCCAGCGCCACCAGGTACTCCTGCCATTTACTTCTGGCTTCGATAGCTCCCATGATAAGTTCACGTAATTCTATCATCTTCATTTCCCTCATGGCTATTAGACAGAACCTTCGTCTGACGGCAAAGTAAGGGGAATTTCCTTATCCCCGCACTTCTGATGCTGACAAAAACGTTTTATGCCGCCAAATCTCTTCTCTTTACGCACTGAATGAGGTAGAATATACATTCCGGGCTGTTCTAGACATACGCCAACAGGAGGGATTTTGGAAGTTAAAGTTGTTGCCGAAGATATTGCACAGATCGACGCCGATGCTATCGTGGTGGGCATTTTTGAGGGGGAGGAAGAAACAGGAGGTAGCGTTGCCGCGGTGGATAGTATCCTGGAGGGGGCTGTCAGCGCGCTGGTCGCGAGGGGGGAGATCAGGGGAAAGTTTGGAGAAACTGGCATCGTTCATACCCTGGGTAAACTTCCGGCAAACATAGTTGCTATCGCGGGGCTGGGAAAACCTCAGGATTTCAGCCTGGACAGGGTGCGCGGCGTGACGGGTGAGTTTTGCCGTTACCTGCGCAAATTGAACTGTCACAGGGTAGCTACCACCCTCCACGGCGCTGGCGTGGGCAAGATTACCAGCGCAGCTTCAGCCGGGGCGATAACGGAGGGCAGCCTTCTTGGCCTCTATAGCTTCCAGAAGTATAAGAAGGCCGAGTATGCGGATATTGAGGAATTGCTGATAGCAGGGGGGAAGACTGGAAAGCTTGCCAGTTTAGAGCAGAGCGTTCGCAAAGGAAGGATAATAGCAGAGGCCGCTAGCCTCGCCAGGGATATGGTTAACGAACCATCCAATCACATGACCCCCGGAATGATGGCGGGGATAGCCCGGGATATAAGTGAGAGAAACGGCCTGAAGTGTAAAGTATTTGATTTGAAGGAGATAGAGTCCCTGGAAATGGGCGCTCTCCTGGGAGTGGCGAGGGGAAGTAACGAGCCCCCGAAACTGATAAAGCTTGAATACAGGGGAGACGAGGAAAGTGATAGCGCAATGGGCTTTGTCGGCAAGGGGATAACCTTCGATTCCGGTGGCATCTCCATTAAGCCTTCGGAAAATATGGGAGATATGAAGGGCGATATGGCTGGCGGCGCTGCGGTCATGGCAGCAATGGAAGCTATTGCCCGATTGAAACCCAGAGTCAACGTTACCGCAATCATTCCTGCTACCGAAAACTTGCCCAGCGGCACCGCTTTTAAGCCAGGAGATATATTGCGCGCCATGAACGGTAAGACCATTGAGGTAATAAGCACCGACGCCGAGGGAAGGCTTATCCTGGCCGACGCCCTGAGCTATGCGGTAAAGGAAGGACTTTCTCCCCTTGTGGACATGGCAACCCTGACCGGAGCCTGCTGTGTAGCTCTGGGAACGGGATACAGCGGCGCCTTCGCCAGTGACCAGGGGATAATGAATAAATTTCTCCAGGCTGCAGACAAAACGGGGGAAGATTTCTGGCAGATGCCCCTGCCCGAAAGGTACAGGGAAATGAACAAAAGCCAGATTGCCGATATTAAAAATACGGGCAACAGGTATGGAGGAGCTATCACGGCAGCGCTTTTTCTCTCCGAATTCGTTGGTGAAACCCCCTGGATTCATCTTGACATAGCAGGCACGGCTTCCAGCGACAAGGAAAGCGGATACGCCGTCAAGGGAGCTACTGGCGTTGGCGTCAGGACGCTGGTGGAACTGGCACTGTCTCTGGCAAAGGAAAAATAATACTGTGCCCTGCTCCGTAACGGATGACATGAGGCTTTATCGCCGGGAAAATTCAGAAATTGTGCCTGATTTCAGGCATCTTGATGAAGTTGGGTGCTCCAGCCTCTTGTTTATCCAGTGAGGGCGTTTTATACTATAGAAGTGAAAGATTGATGCTAAAAATTACGTTTTCAGGATATTGTGGGGCGCTACTTTGTGTTGCTCTTGTGGCGGAGTCTGGTACTTTTTGTGAGGGCAGAGAAAGAGCAAGAAATTTAGGCCTTAGTGAGACAGGAGAGGGAGCGAGTGAATCTTCTCCGCTATGAGTGGGCCTGTTATGTCATAGATACCTTCACTGCAAAGGCATTTCCATTGCAACCACAGCGTATTTACATGAGAGAATGAAAAATGATAGTTGATGCTTCCGATTTTGTGTTCATGCCTCCGCCAGAGCTTAACTGGGTCAGGCGAGTTCTTATAAAGCCTTTCGCCGGTTGCCAGTTGCCCTATCCCGCAACTGCCAGTCCCCAGATGCTGCAGGCAATTATAGATGGCATCCGGAAGGTTAGCGATGCCGATATCCTTATCGCTGCTGCCATGCCGGATGGCGAGCCAATCTACCCGACATATAAAGCACTGGAATACGATTTCCACCACGTGCTCATGCTTGACATCAGGGATTCCATCTTCGTTGAAGTGGAAAATCCCCTGGTCAAATTCTATGCCGCGGAGAGCTTCTGGATTCCCAACATAGTTCTGCGCAGCGATTTTCTAATCAGCGTCGCTCCCTTCAGGGTGCGCGGCAACCTTGGTCTTTTTGGCATAGCGAACCTCCTGGACCTGCTTCCAGTGAGTAGATATCAAAAGGGCAGCTCCGGGGGATGGGGTAGTCTCTACGACTTGGGAATAGAAAAAGTGCTCGCCGACCTGTACTTTACCATGCCTTTTGACTTGAGTATTGTAGAAGCTCGCCAGAGGGTTTTTTACTCCGAAAAGGGAAAGGAAAAGAAAGTTGAAGATAGCGGAAAAATCTTCATCGGAGACCTCTATGAAACTGACCTCAGAGCTTCACAGATGGCTGGCATTGAGAGCGAATACCTGAAACTCATAGATGAAGGCCGCAGCCAGCTCACAGAGTGAATGACCAGAAAACAGGGGTCAATATTTTACGCTGAAGTCCATGAACTGTCCTGAGTAATCCAACCACCTTACTTCTACTTGCGTGACCTTCGCCGTTTGAGGCCCTCTCCCGAGGAATTCAAGCAGTTTGTCCAATTGTTGCCTGTCACCTTCAGCTTCTACTTCTACAGCATCGCCCCGGGGCAGGTTGCGGACATATCCTCTTAATCCCAGGCCACGCGCTATATCCAGGGTGAAGCAACGGAAGCAAACGCCCTGGACATAGCCATAAACTCGAACCGAAACGCGTGTCTCTATTCTTCCCCGCTCTCTTCGCTGCTTTTTCTATGTTTCTTGATTATCTCTACTTCTGGTTGTGGTAGAAGTTCAGAAATCGCTTTTGTCTTCTTCAAACCCTTCTTTGTTTTTTTTGTCTCTCTCTTGCTGAAATCTCTTTTCCCCATAGCAACACCTCTTATATTTTTTACATGCGGTATTATAAGTCGAGCATCGCTCCTTCGCCGTGATTCCCCCAGGCGGAACGCGCCGCTTTTACCTCAGCGGCTTTTTTGTTTTTGCCCGTGCCTCTCCCCCACTCCTCACCCTCCACCAGAACTACAACGGTGAATTGTTTTGCATGGTCAGGGCCGGCAGTTTTCACCAGCTGATAGACCGGCAGGGACTTCCCCTTCCTCTGAAGGAATTCCTGCAGCAGCGCCTTGTAATTTGGCGCTACTCCCACCTCCTCTATTTTCTCTAACTCCTGCTGAAGCTGTTTGAGAATAAATATCTTCACACAGGACAATCCCTGGTCCAGATACACGGCTCCGATTACCGCCTCCATGACATTTTCCAGGGTACTCGCCTTTGTCCTGCCTCCACTGGCTTCCTCCCCACATCCCAACAGGAGAAAGTCGCCAAGCTTCAGCGAAGAGGCTGCCCTGGACAGGGCGTCACGGCAAACCAGCGAGGCGCGGATGCTGGTTAATTCGCCTTCGGGCAATTCAGGAAAGTCCCTGTAGAGTTTCTCAGCTACCGTAAATCCAAGGATGGCATCACCCAGAAACTCCAGCCGTTCGTTGCAGGGTAGAGCATACTCGGGATGTTCGTTGATGTAGGAACTGTGAGTGAGAGCTTCTTTCAGCAAAAACTTGTTCTTGAAAGATATCCCCAGAGATTGCTGGCAACTCTCACTATCATCCATCCCACTAAAGTATAGCAACAGGAGTTCAACTGACTCAAGCAGGAATCCCCACCAGGTTACTCGATGCCCACAGGCCCCCACCTAAATGAAATGCTTTGACACATTTATTGTCAGTAGCTATAATGCAATCCTATTGGGGATTAGTCTAGCGGTAGGACAGCGGACTCTGAATCCGTGTGGCCAGGTTCGAATCCTGGATCCCCAGCTTGTGTGGCGCATTCGTCTAGGGGTTAAGGACACCTCCCTCTCAAGGAGGAGATCACCGGTTCGAATCCGGTATGCGCTATTTGCTAATTTTTTTATGGCAGGTTGTGTTTGATGCAGAACATAAAGCGCGTTTTTACTGGCTTTCGCCCCACGGGCAAACAGCATATAGGCAATTATGTGGGCACCATTCAGAACTGTATTTCCCTGCAGAATGAGTATGACTGTGTCTATTGCATCGTCGATGTTCACGCGCTTACCACGCTTGAGAGCACCGAGGACATTGGCCGGGACACCTACGAAATGGCGCTTGACTGGCTGGCGGCGGGCATCGACCCGGAAAAGAGCATCATCTTCGTCCAGTCTCATGTGCCCCAGGTAATGGAGCTCTATACCTTCCTCAGCATGGTAACGCCTCTGAGCTGGCTGTTGCGCGTGCCTACCTTCAAAGAAAAAATAAAGTTGCATCCCCACAACGTCAATTGTGGGTTGCTGGGTTACCCTGTCCTCATGACGGCTGATATCGTTCTCTACAAGGGCGAACTTGTTCCCGTGGGTGAAGACCAGTTGCCCCACCTCGAGATGGCCCGGGAGATAGTGCGCCGTTTCAACTCGCTCTTTGGGCCAGTTTTTCCTGAACCTCAGGCGAAGCTTACCCCCTTCCCCCTGGTTATGGGGCTGGATGGGGTGCAGAAAATGAGCAAGAGCTGCAACAACCAGATCGACATAGCTGCATCCCCAGAGGAAATCCTGGAAAGGGTAAAAACTGCAGTTACCGACCCTGCGCGGCGTTACCGCTCCGACGCGGGACATCCTGAAGTGTGCAATGTCTTTCGCCTGCACAACATTTTTACTCCTGACCGCGTCGAGGAAATTGCTTCCCAGTGCCGCAGCGCAGGCATTGGCTGCGTCGCCTGCAAAAAAATTCTGGCTCAAAGCATCAGCTCAGCGCTCGAACCTTTCCGCGAGAAGAGAGAAACACTGGCCGCCAGGCCCGATTATGTTTTTGAAGTTCTTGCTGAAGGAGCCAACCGCGCCGAGGTAATAGCCAGGGAGACCATGAAAGAAGTTCGGGAAAGCATGAAACTTTCCCCCCGTGGCTTTAGAGGAAATTCCTCTGATTAGCCCTTCCTATAGCGTTCAACAAACCTGCCCATCCTCCTGAGAGCCTCTTCAATGCTGGATAACGAGGCGGCATAGCTACAGCGGACAAATCCCTCGCCGCACTCTCCGAAGGCTGAACCGGGAACAACAGCGACTTTTTCTTCCTCGATCAATCTTTCTGAGAACTCTTCCGAAGTCATCCCCGTGATATTTATCGAAGGGAAAGCATAAAAAGCCCCCCTGGGCTCAAAGCAGGTCAGCCCTATCTCTCTTAACCCTTTGACGATGGTACGGCGACGCCTGTTATATTCCTGGTCCATCTGCTTCACATCCTCATCGCCGTTTCTCAAAGCCTCGATGGCAGCCATTTGCGCCATAGTCGGGGCGCTGAGCATGGTGTACTGGTGTATCTTGGTTACAGCCTGGATAATTTCCTGTCTGGCTGCCACGTAACCGATGCGCCAGCCCGTCATGGCGTGTGATTTGGAAAGCCCCCCAATCAGAACAGTCCGCTCCTTCATACCGGGAAGGCTGGGAAAGCTGGTGTACTCCATGCCATAAACCAGGCGGGCATATATCTCGTCAGATACGACCAGCAGGTCATCTTTCTCTGCCAGCAATGCGATGTCTTCGAGCTCTCTCCTGGATGCCACAGCGCCCGTGGGATTTGAGGGATAGCCTATCAGGATAGCCTTGGTCCGTGCGGTGACACGGGCCTCGATATCGCTTGCCTTGACGACGAAATTGTTCTCTTCCCTGGTGGGAATGCGCAACGGCACGCCGCCGGACAGGACGATATTGGCAGGATAAGCAACATAGTACGGATCAGGAATCGCCATTTCGTCTCCAGGGTCGAGAATTGCCCTTGCGAACAGATCCAGCGCCTCGCTGGTGCCTACCGTAATCAGAATTTCGCTGGCGGGGTCGTAGCTAACGCCGTGGTGAAGTTTAAGATACCGGACCACCTCTTCGCGCAGCTCTATCATTCCGGAGTTCGAGGTGTATGACGTACGACCTTCCTCCAGCGAACGCATGCCAGCGTCTCTGATGTGCCAGGGAGTAACAAAATCGGGTTCTCCTATACTCAGGGAAAGAATATCTTTCGAAGTAGCAATTAAATCAAAAAACTTCCTGATGCCCGAAGGGGGAATGCTGTTCACCCTCCGGGAGATAATATTGCGCCGGGGCTTCTCTTCTGCTTTTGACATTTCACTTTGATTATAACATGGGCTTTCTCTCGTGCCAGCTGGTTGCCTGCTCATAGGCAAAAGCGATATCGAGCAGGGTGGTTTCGTCGAAGGGCTTGCCGATAATTTGCATACCCACTGGTAAATTCTGAACGAAGCCAGCGGGAACGGAAATGGCGGGAAGGCCAGCGATATTTATGGGCAGGGTGCACACATCGCTCAAATACATTTGCAGCGGGTCTTCCATCTTCTCGCCCAGCTTGAAAGCCACCGTCGGTGAAGTGGGAGTAACCAGGGCATCGTATTTCTCGAAGGCCTGTTCGAATTCCTGCTTGATAAGGGTGCGCACTTTCTGCGCCTTGAGATAGTAGGCATCGTAGTACCCCGCGGACAGCGCATAGGTGCCCAGCATGATGCGCCTTTTAACCTCGGCGCCAAAGCCGAACTGCCTTGTCTTCTCCGTTGCCTCAATTACGCTGCCGGCATTCTGTTCCGAGAAGCCATATTTTACCCCGTCGTAACGGGCTAAATTCGCCGACGCTTCGGAGGGAGCGAGGATGTAATAGACCGCCAGGGCATATCTGGTGTGCGGCAGAGAGACTTCCCAATCCACGGTGGCACCCAGTTCCTGCAAGCGGTTTATAGCAGCAACAAGTGCTGTTTTTATCTCTCCCTGCATATTATCCGGAAAATATTCTCTGGGAACTCCTATCACGGTCCCCTTCAAGCTCCGCCCCCGGGAATTCAGGTTTTTCGTGTAATCCGGCACAACGTGAGGAACTGAGCTCGAATCTCTGGAATCATGCCCGGCAATGACGTTCATCACCAGTGCACAATCGGTAACGTCCCTGGTTATGGGGCCAATCTGGTCGAGAGAGCTGGCGAAGGCGACCAGCCCGAAGCGGCTTACCCTGCCATAGGTCGGTTTGAGTCCCACCACACCACAGAACCCCGCAGGCTGGCGAATGCTGCCTCCCGTATCAGAGCCAAGGGCATATATCGCTTCACCGGCGGATGTAGCGGCGGTGGAACCACCACTGCTGCCACCCGGGACGCGCTCCACGTCCCAGGGATTGTGCGAGGGAAAGAAGGCGGAGTGTTCCGTCGAAGAACCCATGGCGAACTCATCCATGTTCGTTTTCCCCAGTATCACCGCCTTCTGTGCCTTCAGCTTCTCCACCACCGTAGCATCGTAGGGGGGAACGAAATTTTCCAGCATCTTCGATGAGCATGTAGTTCGTATTCCCCGGGTGCAAATCACATCCTTGACCAGTACGGGTATCCCTGTCAGGGGCGTAATCTCGCCTCTGCTTATGTGCTCGTCTGCCTGGCGGGCCTGTTCCAGAGCTATATCTTCGGTGATGGTGACACAGGCGTGAATTTTATCTTCCACCTCGTTGATGCGCTGCAGCAGGGCCATGGTAAGCTCAAGGGAGGATAATTTCTTCTGCCCGAGGAGCTCATGCGCTTCATGAATGGTTAGTTGACATAATTTGTCGTCCCGCATTTTTACGGCCTTCCTTTAACGCTAGCTCGTTTCATTGTCTCTTGCCCCTTACCACGAGAGGCTCCTCTCCTTTAATGGCGGTCACGGAATTTCCCTGAAGGCCCTCCTGGTGACGAAGGCAACACAGAATGTTACTGTGGCTCATTCCAGTATCGCTTTGACCTTGAAGCAATTTTCTTCTTTTCTGGGGGCGTTGGCCAGGACTTCATCCTGGGAATATGAACTGGCCTCTTCATCTTCTCTGAAAACGTTCTGCAGAGGAATGGAGTGAGTTGCCGGCATCACGTCTGCCGTGTTTAATTCATTGAGCACCTCGAAGTTCTTCAGAATATCGGATAGCTGGAGACTGAATTTATCTCTCTCTTCCGCACTCAAGCCCAAACGGGCCAGCCGTGCTATATGTTCTACCTGTTGGTGGCTCAGTTTCATTTCAGCTAGGTTGAAATTATAACACCAGTTCCCCATGCTAACAATTATACCCGCTCTCAGGGAATGGGCACTGACCGCTGAAATTCACCGCCATCCCTCGAAATAGCACCCCACAGACACCTCCACCACATTAGTGCCGCTTTCCCCAGGGAAACACTGGATATTTCCCGTGCTAGAAGAGGAACAAGATCATGATTGCCACGATGAGGGCGTAGATAGCAATGGCTTCACAGAAAGCGATGGCGAGGATCATGTTGGTCATTATGGCGCTTTTGGACTCGGGATTTCTTCCCAGTGCTTCCATTGCCCCTTTACCCAGCATACCGATGCCCAGCCCCGGGCCCAGGGCTCCAACGCCCATTGCGATAGCCGCTGCTAGCAGTTTCATTGATTCGGCTTCCATTTTCGTTCCTCCCCCTTTTTCTTTTTATTGAAATCTATGAGCATGTATATCAGGGTAAGGCCCAGGCTCATGGTGACTATTATAAAGGCGAGCGGCATGAAGTCAAACACTCTGGCAACCACCACTCCTGTAGCTCCCCCTGCTATGATGCACAGGAAAGTTACCACACAGGCCTTCACTGCCCACCTGACCACTGGATTTTCGCCGAGTATATGATTCTTCTTTTGCAGCTTCACCATAACCCCAAATGCCTGCTGATGAAAATCTACGGCATTCTAGATTGTAATTTACCATTCGACGAAAGTCAATTAGCTTTATGCCAGATTGTCAAGACTCTTTAGAAATGACCTCCATTTTAGCTCATTAGAAATGTCCTCTGGTGACCTCACACCGATGATGTCTGGATGAAGTGGTTTTTTTAAGTAAGCGCCTGCCAATGGCCGGTTTTAGATGCCCCGTGACAGCAGTTTCAGCCAGGGGCTTCTTCCAGCTACGAATCTGGCTTGAGTGAACTTCAAACAGACTGGCCAGTTCCGGCTATTGTCACTTCACCATTTAGCGTTTCTATGGTTACTTTACTGGGGCAGTAATCACCTCTTGGCTTAGCAAACAACGTTCATTTAAACAGGCCCTCAATTCCCCTGTAGGTGTTCTTACTTCGGTGACGGATCCCGCCGACTTCAATATGCCTGTTTGCTTCATCAATAAGGTAGATTATCCGAATGCCTCCAACCCTCACCCGATATATATCATCGTACAGTTTCTCACATCCTTGAGGTCTGGGGACATTTGCTAACGTCCTGAGCTTGATTACAACACGCTGATAGTCTGTCTTCTGTAAGCTGCCTAGCTCCCGCTGAACCCTTCTGCTGCGTAGCCTGACTTCAAACATGAGTCGTTCGCTGGCGCTCATAATCCTGTAAAGCGGTGGCCTCCTCCTCCGGGGCTGAGAGAGACTCCTTCATTGCCAGTATATCTTCAAGGTCCTCAACTTTCTTAAGCAGGGCTTCATATTCATCATAACGTGTCAGTACAGCTTTTGGCTTGCCATATTGCGTAACATACAAAGGTATTCCCTGCGTCTCGAGTTCGGTCATTAGAGCACCCAGTTTAACCTTGAGTTCACTTACTGTGATGATGCGAGTAGGCATTGAAACACAACCTCCTCTCTATTTATACTTACGACTATTGTACTAACTTTGGTACAAAAGTTCAATCATTAATTCTTCCGATGTCAAGACTCTTTAGAAATGACCTAACTTGTCCAAAATGATATACTTCACTCTGGAATGTCTCAGAGTTACGTCAAGGAATTGTTGCGGGGCACCATAGAGCCGTTGTTGCTCTTCCTCATTGCCCGGTTGCCCATGTACGGATACCAGATCATCAAGGAACTGGAGAGCAGGAGTCATGGCTATTTCAAATTCACCGGCAGCACCATATATTCGGCACTGCGTCGCCTGGAGAGGGAAGGACTGGTGCTCAGCACATGGCAACAGGTTGCTCTGAACCAGAAGCGGCGCTATTACACCCTGACCGAGAAGGGACGCCTGTTCCTGGGCAAGAAAATGGGGGAGTGGCAAAGGTTCCATGCCGCGGTCGATGTGATTGTAGCCAGCAAGTAACGATGTCTTTTCACCAGCTGAACCGTTCCTTTAACCCTCGTTCTGTAGCCGTGGTGGGTGCCTCGGATACACCTCCGGCCTGGGGGCATGCTTACATGTATGGCTGCACCAGGTATGGATACCAGGGGCGAGTTTATCCAGTGAACCCCAGAAGAGAAGAGCTTTTTGGACTCAAGTGTTATCCTTCGCTGCAGGCCATCCCCGATTCCGTTGACTACGTTATTTGTTGCCTCGCCGCTGCTAAAGCTCCTGACATCATCTCCGCCTGCCATGGAAAGGGAGTAAAGATGGTACACTTCATCGCCATGGACTTCGACCAGGATATCACAGGAGAAACTCTGCGACGCGCCCGTGCGCTTGGCATTCGTATCCTGGGGCCCAACTGCCTCGGCCTTTATAACCCGGGAGCAGGGATTTCCTTTGCCTATGATTTCCCCCGGGAGTCAGGCAAGGTTGGCCTGTTTTTGCAGAGCGGGGGAATCCCCAACCAGCTCGTTCGCTATGCTGCCGCGCGGGGCATACGCTTCAGCAAGGTCCTGAGTTACGGCAATGGCGACGACATCAATGAAGCCGAGCTACTGGAGTACTTCCGGGATGACCCCGAAACTGAAGTGATAGCCTGCTATCTTGAGGGTGCCAGGGACGGCAGAAGGTTTTTCCAGGCGCTGCGCGAAACCACCGTTTCCAAGCCCGTCATCGTGCTTAAAGCGGGAAGGAGCACTGCCGGTGCCAGGGCAGCAGCTTCTCACACGGCAGCGCTGTCCGGCTCCCAATCAACCTGGGATAGCGCCCTGAAACAGGCGAATGCCGTTCAGGTTACCACCCTTGAAGAACTGACAGACATGATGGTGGCGTTCAGCTTCATACCTCCACTTGAAGGGAGAGGCCTGGGAATGATAGGAGGAAGTGGAGGCAGAAGTGTGCTCTCGGCGGACGCATGGGGAGAAGCCGGCTTCGACATCGTCACGGTGCCTCCGAACGTTACCGAGGAGATAAAACGCCAATTTCCGGGAGATGACTACAGCTGGGTTAAAAATCCCCTTGATGTATCGGCCATACCCTTGCCGGACCTGCTTGGCGGCGTGGAAACGGTGGTTCTGCAACTGATGGGCGGAAACCCCCACGTTGATTTACTGGCGTTCAACATAGCAGTGGAAGCACCCTTCGAGCAGGAGATATGGACCTCGATGCTGGAAAGGCAGGTCAGCAACGCATTGCGCATGAAAGGGGAAGTTGATAAGCCTCTGGTAATGGTACTTCCCCTACCCGCCTATGGCAGCGAGGAACTCGATAACTGGCGCTGGCAAGTCCTCTCCCGTCAGAAGACGCGCCTGGTAACAGCGCACCTCCCCCTCTTCCTCAGCATCAACCAGGCTGCCACCTCCGTGGGGCGGCTGGCGCGCTACTGGGAAAGGAGAAACTCCCTATGACAGCGTGGGCAGGTCCTTGCCTGCTTCAGCCAGGATATCGAGCTTTCTCTTAACCTCAGCTACCTGTTCTTTGTGTTCACTCGCCCAGGTGGTAGCTTTCTCGTAGTAGTTCCTCACCCGTGGCACCGTGTCCAGCTGGGAGAACATCAGCGTGATATCGATGAAGTGCTTCTCTCCAGGAAAATCGCCACCACGTATCATGGCAGTGGGCGCCAGTTCCTTGATGTAGTCGCTGACGCTCTTGGCCATATCCACATTCACCTCGTTGGCGGGGCCAGCGATGACGTAGAGCGCCCTGGCAGCGCTGGCGGGGTCACAGGCCACAGAAAGCTCGCTCAGGGTCGAGTCGAGAGCCTGCGTTCCACGGAAGCTCTCCACCGCCTTCTCACGGAAGGTCTTTTTCCTTATTTCCCAGGGGAAACGGAAGGAGGGAAGCTCGGTTCTGCCCACGCCGAAAGACGTCCAGCCTTCCAGTGAAGCGATGATGTCCCCACCATCCACCGTCCGCGAACCCACGCCCTTGCCCTTGGTTATCTCACCGGCACACATCAAATCGTAGAAGGGCTCCACTATCTGCCGGTTGATTTTCTCGATGTTGTTGACCAGGCTGGCATCTTTCCTGACATATCTCTGGTTATCGGCCAGAAAAACCGCGTCTGCAATCTCATAGATGGACTTAAGGCAAATGGCGGTGTTGTAGACGCTGCGGTCCTCGCTCGACTCTTCATGCTCGAAGGGCAGCACTGCCAGGGCATAAATCGGCTTGTTAATGTGCCGCTCCTTGATCATCCTGGCTATCACGGGCAGGGCACCCGAACCCGTGCCACCACCGGCGCCAGCGATTACCAGGAAGGCATGCGTCTCATAAAACTGGGGCTCGTTCTTAATGGAATCCATCAGCTTGTCGCCATCTTCCCTGGCAAGCTGTGCTCCCAGCTCATTTATCTTGCCCACTCCATGCCCCAGCGTCTGGCGCAGCCCGATGAGTATGCGGTGCTTGTAATCGTTCCTGATATACCTCAGCCCCGTCAGGTCCGCCTGGTCTGTGTTCATTGCCAGGACAACGGGCGCAATGGTGGCTTTGCGTTCGGAACGCGCCTTCAGATTCAAGCGGGCAAAGTGGTCAGCAACCCTCGAGCCACATTGACCCAATCCTATAACTGTCAGTTTCATTCTCTCATCCTCCTTGACTTAAGCTATCTTCCTCATTTTCTTTCCTGAGATTGCCACGGCAGCAAAGCTGCCTCGCAAAGACGAAGGGGGAGTCGTTGCCTGAGATTGCTTCGTCGCTGCGCTCCTCGCAAAGACGAAGGTGGGGTCTTTCCTGAGATTGCTTCATCGCTTCTTACCTTTTCCTGTCATTGCGAGGGGCAAAGCCCCGTGGCAATCTCGGTGGGTGCCGTGGGGGGCACAACGAGACGCAGGGAAGCCATTACTTGAGATTGCTTCGTCGCTGCGCTCCTCGCAAAGACGAAGGTGGTCATTGCAAGGCACTCCAGCCCCACGGCAACCTCATTCCTAATCGTAATAATCTCCTCTCTTCCTGATGACGAAGAGATACACCAGCGCTCCAATGAGCACCACTATCAGTGCTATAATGGTGATGGAGGCCCACAGGGGCAGGAAATCTACCTTCAGGATATCAGCCGTGCTCCAGTTGCTCTCATTCCTGGCGCCATCTATGGCCTTCACCCTCCAGTAATAGGTGCCGTAATCCAGGGCCTCTTCGCTCGAAAGTACGCAGCTGTCCTCGGTGAGCCCCGTTATCGATACCAGTGTCTCGGCGAAGTCCTCGCTTTTCGATATCTGCAGGTCGTAGGTAACGCCGCTGGGGTCCGTTACCGAGGTCCACTCGAAGGCAACCTTCTGCTTGCCGAGGAAGCCGCTCCTGCTGCCTGCCTCGGGGGCGATGGGCTCCGGTACGGGGGGAGGCTCCGATTCCATGGTGAAATTGACGCTGACCGTGGTGGAGCCGCAGGTAACGACGACAGGATGCTCTACCACGTGCGTCGCCTGCGTATTGGTGGCCTCGAAGGTTACCGGCGGCAGCACACCTTCGCTGTTAGCGGTAACACTGCCCTTGTCTATTCCATCGTAGGTTACGGTTGCCTGCTCGTTTCCGGGGAAGGCGCTGCCGCTTACGGTGATGCTCGTGCCCACGTGTCCTGAAATGGGATTAATCCTTATGCCCGGCACTACTGTGAACTCCACCGCTTCGATATCCTCTTCGCTGGTAGATTCCCCCTCGGCGGTCACGTCGTAGGTGCCCTTGGGAACATCACCAGGAACGGTGAAATCCTCCTCCCACAGGCCATTCTCATCGGCCTCGATGCCAGTGGTCACATCTTCTCCGTCGAAGATTATCTTTATCGAGTCCTCATCCTCCGCGAAACCGCTGCCCGTTACCGTTACCACATCCCCGGGGGAACCGCTAACGCTCCCCAGGCTTATCTCCGGCAATACCTCAAACTTAACACCCTTGATACCATCGCTTGCGATATTGTTCTCTGCGCTTTTATCCCCCACGGCGTATATCCAGTGGTCTCCCTTGCTGGCACGGGGCACGGTAAAGGTCACGTCTTCCCAGTTGCCGTAGTCGTCAACGGTAATGCTCTCGCTGGCTACCACTTCGTAGTAGCTGCTCGTGTCATAATGAGTGGTGCCCGGGTCTGTCAGGTAGAACCTTATCTCTATCTCCGACTCATCGGTGGCCCATCCCTCGCCCGACACCTCGACCGTGGTTCCCGCGGCGCCCTCGTCTTTGTTTATCTCTATCGAGGGCTGGACGGTGAAAGTGACGCTATCGATATCATCCTCGGGGTCGTTAGGATAGCAAATCAGGATATCGTGTTCCCCTGCGCAGCTCTCCGGTATCACTATTTCCACGTTGTAGAGGTAATACTCGTCTGAAGGGTCACCATATAGATGTCCAGTTTCAGCTTCCAGATAATCCCAGTCTTCCATGTCTTCGTTGTAGAATTCGTAATAAATGTAGACGTAACCGTAGTCGCTCTCTCCCGTTACCCTTATCGTGTCTCCCACGTAGCCCTCTTCTTCCGAGAGCTCAAAAACCGAGGCCGCCGCCACCGGCGTAGCCGCTACAGGAATAGCCATAAGGCCTATAATCACGGCAATCATCAATCGAGATAACAATTTCATTTAATTTTTCCCCCTGGTTTTATCTTTCTCTTCTATTTTAGTTCGCTCTACCACCGAACTCCATATCTTTGAGCTTGCTTCGTCTCTGCGCTCCTCACACTGGCAAAATGGAGCTACGCTCGCAGAGACGAAGGATAATCATTTCAAGGAGACTTCCCTTTTCCTATCGTTTCAAGGGCCACCGTCCCCGTAACAATCTCCGCTTCTTCTTTCATCTAACCTCAGCTATATATTATAAACGAAAACGCACCA
>JAGGYM010000026.1 GCA_021162545.1 Dehalococcoidia bacterium
CTATTCCCAACCTCTGGTTTTTTATGGGGACTACATTGACCTCTCAGCTTTAGCTTTTATCGCATTCAAAGCTGAGATCCCCAAAAATCGCCCCCGCATTGCTTGGTTTGTGGTAAATTTGGGTTAGCCCTCTCCATAAATATCCAGTATTGCCCTGGCCGTCTCGATAATATCCCCGCGGAGTTCCGGTGGTTCCAGCACCTCCACTTTCTGCGCCCATCCCAGTATCCAGGAGTAGAGGTCAACCGTGTCCGTAACCCTCAGGGTCATTATCATCGAGCCGTCCTGCTGCCTCTCAAGCACCTGCGATGGGTGCCAGATGGTCTCCTCCATAATCCTCATGATTTCAGGGTCTTCAATTCTCAGCTTGACGGTCTTAACCTCGCCTTCAACGACGACGCCCCAGGACGAGCCGAAAAACTCGTTGGCGTCGAAGTCGGCGGGAATGGCATAGTGCTCGCTGGTAAGCTCCGCCGATTCCATGCGCCCTATCTTGAAGGTGCGTACCGCCTTTTTGAGGTGGCAGTAGCCTATCACGTAGCTGGCGTGCCCGGGTGCCGCCGGCTCGATGCAGTAAGGCTCGATTACCCGTTCCGTTGCCTTGTCAGCCGGCAGTGACCGGTAAACTATCTTCAGCCGCCGCAGGGATACCCAGGCCTCGGCGACAGTCGCCAGGATACGCAGGTGCTTTTCGTCCTTCTTGAGCTTCTGCATCCAGTCCATGGTCTTGAGTACCTGCTCACTCAATGCCGGCGGCAGCGCGGAGCTCAGCTTGGTAAAGGTAGCATCGATATTCGGGTCGTAGCGGTGGGAGTAGCTCAGCATCAGCCGGGCAGCGAGGAAGATATTCAGTGCCTCGGGGAGGGTGAACCGTATCGGTGGCAATATGCGTTTCTCGTCTATTTTCCATCTTGTCCTGTCTGTGTACACGGGGACCTGCAGGTCGCTGCCGAGAGAGATCAGATCGCGGTAGATGGTTCTAATGTTCACCTCGAATTTCCCGGCAAGCTGCTTGACAGTATAGCCGGCGGGATTATTGAGAAGAAGAAGCCATATTTTAATCAGGCGCTCCGTTCTTTTTAAGTCGTTTTCCATACAGGTCCTCCCTCTGCCCTGGTTGTTATCTTCATTATAGTTCCTGTCAACAAAACTTCGCAAGCAAAGGTAGCTACCGGTAAAAATTTGACACTATGCTGTCAACAGGCAGTGCTAGACTACTACCGCAATGTGACGAAAAATAAATAATTGGAGGCTGAAAAGTGAGTGTGGAAGAACATTTTCTGGAGGCAATCGATGAGGAAGAAGAAGATGAAGATGGTGAAGAGTTTGAAGTGCCCGGCGCGTATAGCCGGTTTGCCAGAAGACATAAGATGCTGGCGCGCAGGAACAAGACCGTTGTTGACCGCTTTTTGGGCGAGGGCAACCGGGCAAATGCGGTGGTTATACTGCCAAGATACTACGGTGAGTTGCTGACCTGGGCACTCCAGCGCTACATCGAGAAAGAAGGGTGGGAGGATATCCGTGCGCTGGGCTACCACGGACGTGAACCCGTATATATAGATGTCAGCACGGACTGCGATACGTGCGAGAACCTTTTAATGGATGGCCAGCTGCTGCTTGAGCGAGGCGATAAGCATTTCATAGTTACCGTGGATATAAATATGCAAATAAGAAACTCCGTCCGGGTAGAAGGGCCTGCCGGAGAGAGAGAAGAGCTGGAGAAATTCGTCAATGAAGTTGGAAATATTGCCCTGGAGCAGAACTTCTACCGGGGCAAGAAGTTTGAATTCGCGGGACGTATTCGCTTCCTGAACATCAAGGATAAGTCATGGGACAGCATCATACTGGACCCGGCAATAAAGAGGGAAGTCAAGGCCAATACCATCAATTTCCTGAACAGGAGAAAACGCTGGGCCGAATACAGGATACCCCAGAAGAGGGGAGTTCTCCTGGCAGGAGAGCCGGGTACAGGGAAAACGCTAATCTGCAAGGCGTTAATGGCAGAAGCCGCTGGCGTAACCTGCATCACCACCAGCGCCTACGCCTTAAGCGACGATGAATATATCACCGAGCTTTATGAGATGGCCCAGGACTTAAGCCCGTGCATCGTGTTTATCGAGGACATAGACCTGATAGGGCTAAACAGGGAAGAGTATCACTACCAGCATGGCCCGGCATTGCTTTCGCTGCTTAGTGTACTGGATGGAGTTGAAGAAAAGCAGGAAATCGTAACGGTGGCTACTACCAACAACCTGGAGACACTGGACAGGGCCATAAGCCAGCGCCCCTCACGGTTTGACCGGGTGGTGAAGCTCTCTCTCCCGTCACTGGAAGAACGGAGAGAGCTAATCGACCTGCTCTGCCGGAAGATACCCATAGACGAGTCAGGCCGGGATTACATCGCCCACAAGGCGGAATGCTGCACGCCGGCTCAGCTGCAGGAAATCATTTACAGCCTGGCCATAGAATACCCGGATGAATCACCGGATGCTCTGCCAACGCGCCTGGAACTCAGCAAAGATAATATTGACGGAGCCATTTCAAGGATAAACGGCAGAAACGGGCACCATTTGGGTTTTAACATTTCGGGTAACCACAACAGCGGCAAGACGAGATATATTGGAGCTTTAGAATAGGGCTGGCTTTTAATGATTGAAACAGGTGACATCACTTTGCTCCCATGGCGACAGCTTGTTGTATGAAGTGCAGGAAAAGGCGAAGAG
>JAGGYM010000033.1 GCA_021162545.1 Dehalococcoidia bacterium
AGCCCAAATTTACCACTGACTGTCGAAAAACGTAGCTAAATGGGGTGTCTGCATCGGTTTATGGGCACTACATTTTTTCAAATCAAAGCTATTTCTAATCCCTGGGTTTTTATGGGGACTACATCGACCCCTCAGCTTCAACTTTTATCTCATTCAAAGCTAAGATCTCCAAAATTTGCCCCCTCGCTGCCCGGTTTGTGGTAAATTTGGGTCAGGGTAACAGACCATGCATGATGATAGTACAATCAGCCAAGGTATAACGTCAATACTTTTTGTGGCCTTTAAGCGGAAAAATTTCCATCTTTTGGAAAACTTTTTAGGAACGAATTGCAGAAGAATCACAAAAATGGCGTTTTGTCAAGGGGGCGAATTGAATGGTGGATCAATGTTGGTGGTTAAACCCCCCTTTTGTGGGTCAATTTTCCTGGTTTTTCACAGGTGTCAATAACCACCTTCTTTGATCCATCTCTAACCACATACTTTGACCCACCCGGTTGGTTAGTTTTTATCACGTTGTGTAAGGTGGGCCCCATTGTTAACCCAAATTTACCACGGACTGTCGAAAACCGTAGCTAAAAAGGGCGTATGCATCGGGTTATGGGCACTACATTTTTTTAAATCAAAACTATTCCCAGCCCCTGGGCTTTCATGAGGACTACATTAACCTCCCCGCTTCAGCTTTTATCTCATTCAAAGCTGGGATCTCCAAAAACTGTCCCCTCGCTGCCCAATTTGTGGTAAATTTGGGTTAGGTTGAGGAGGCTATGTAAACTTGGGGAGCATTGCTCACTGTGATTCATCTAAGCAGGGTAACGCGAACTAACCCTCTTCTACCCTGCTTAGATAGTTATTCTCTCTCTTTGATCAAGCGACCAAGAGTGACCCGTTACTATTTTTTATTCTTTGCCTTTTTGCACAAGCTCAATGAGAATGCCGTGCGTACTTTTGGGATGGAGGAAAACGCTCATTCCTTCCGCTCCTGGTTTCGGCGTTCCAAGCGCTTCCAGCCCCTTGGATTTCATCCACTCAAGCTCAGCATCTATGTCATCCACTTCAAAACAAACGTGGTGAATTCCCTCACCTCGCTTTTCCAGGTACTTGGCCATCACGCTGGTCTCCTTGATAGGTTGTATCAGCTCCAGCGTAGCATCGCCAACTTTTACCAGGCTCACGCTGAGGTCTCTTTCATTTCCTCCAACGATTGGCTCCGCAGGGTCAAGCCGCAAAACCGAGCGATAGAAAACCATGGTTTTTTCCAGGTCCTTTACTGCAAGGCCAAGGTGGCTAATCTGTTTTATCATTTATGACCTCCATGCATATTATCTCGTTTTGGAAATGCTTATAGCTCCGGTTCCTCGTAGCGGCCAAATACCTTGGTGAAAACGTTGCTCATCTCACCAATGGAAGCATAGGCCTCAACGCATTCGACCAGACCGGGAATGGTGTTAGCACTCTCGTCCCGGGCTATCTCCTCCAGCCGTTTGAGGCTTGCCTGCACCTTCTCGTTGTCCCTCTCTTTTTTCACCTGGGCCAGGCTGGCGAGCTGTTCCTCTTCAGCTCTTGCCCTCTTCTCGGGGTCATAGGGGTCGGGCACTACTCTGTTAATGCTGATATCCAGCTCGTGCTCGCCGATGAACTTGTTCAGTCCCACGATGGTGGTCTCGCCACTTTCTATAGCCATTTGTTTTTCATAAGCTGCTTTGGCTAATTCCCTGCTAACCCATCCCGAATCGACAGCAGCAGCCATGCCACCCATTTTGTCAATCTGGTCGATTATCGCGAAGGCGTCCTTTTCATATTTGTCGGTCAGGTACTCCACATAATAAGAACCTGCCAGTGGGTCGGTGACGTCGCACAGCCGTGCTTCATACATGATGATGCGCGAGGCATCCTGCTCCAGCTGTATAGCCTCCATGCTGTGTCCCAGCCCGAGGGCTTCGTCGTAGGGGGGATAACAGGACGGAATGTACCCGGCTAACGCCTCGGCGACGCCTCCTATGGTGGCGCGCATTACATTGTTCAGAGGCCTCTGCTTGATGCAATTGTCGTGTCCCATGGTGCAACCGCCAACGTCCCTGTAAATCAGGCCCCTGGGGTCCTTGGCGCCAAACCGCTCCTTCATAATTCTGGCCCACATGCGGCGAGCGGCTCTGAGAACTGCTACCTCTTTTAGCATTTCCATGGTACCACTCAGGTCGTTGAAACTCATCAGAGGGCCTATGGTATCGATGTCCAGCCCTGCATCCAGCCCCAGCTGCACATAGGCAATGGCAGAAGACAGAGAAAATCCCAGAACCTGAGCCCTGGTCGCTCCTGCCTCTCTGGGGTGGTGGCCACAAACGCTAACGGGATGCAGACGGGGCATCTCAGTGGCAGCCCACACGATAGTGTCTCTCGTTAACCGCATCTGATGCTTAACAGGCCAGATCTGTGTTCCACGGGAGACGTATTCCTTGAGATTGTCATTCTGAGGAGTGCATCTCAGCTTGTTGATTGGAACTCCCCTCTTCTTTGCCAGGGCAACATACATGGCCACCAGGGTGTTGGCTTCAGGGTTTATCGTCCAGGCCGAGTTAATCTTGTCTATCTCGGCAATGCCCCTGAAGGGCTCGTAGAGTATCTCCCAGTCGCGGAAAGTGTCTATCGCCACACCCGTCTTGCCAACTTCCCCTCTCGCCTCGGGAGCATCAGAGTCATAGCCACACTGCGTGGGCAAGTCCAGCGCCAGGTTCAAGCCCGGAGCTCTGCCATAGGAAATCATGGTGCTGTAGTACTCTGCTGTGTCCGCGGCAGTGCCATATCCCGAGTACCTGCCTGCTCTTACCAACCCTCCGCCGGATAGAGAGTGCCCTCCACCTACGGCCGGGCCGGCGCCGGGTGCCTGACAGGCATATTTTCCGGCGGTGTAAGGATAGTCTCCGGGAAAGCCAACGTCATTCGAGAAATCGAACTTCTTTACGTCCAGCGGGGAATAAAATGCGTTGGGACTCTCAGTTGTCTTGAACCGCTGTAAGGTCTTCTTGAGTGTTCCTTCTTCCCACTCTTGCCTCTTCTTTTCGATCTCTTTCAACTCTTCTCCACTAAACATTTTCTCATTTACCTCCTTTTAGGTCTTCATTGTTCCTGTTTCTGCCAGCCTCAGGTGAAAGGAAAAGGCCTTGCTCAATATATGTGGTTCATGCCCCCCCTGAGCTTCAGCTTCGTGGAAGTAATTCCACAGGAGAGGTTTATAATCGGGATGAGCACACTTTTCTATTATCTCTCTGGCTCGCTCTCTGGGATCCAGCCCCCTGAGGTCCGCCAGCCCCTGCTCGGTCACCACTATGTTCACTTCATGTTCCGTGTGATCTACATGAGGCACCATAGGTACTATAGCAGAAATGGCGCCCTTCCTCGTTACGGAAGGCGTCATGAATATGGAAAGGTAACCATTGCGGGAAAACTCTATCGATCCAGCTACGCCTGTCATAATGCGCGATCCGCCCAAGTGGCTGCTGTTTACATGTCCATAGATATCAAACTCTATAGCGGTGTTTAAGGCAATGACACCCAGCCTGCGGATGACCTCGGGGCTGTTGACTATATCTATCGGCCTCAGGATGAGCTTCTCCTTGTATTTTTCGACGTTCTTCGCGAGCTTCTCGAGTGCCTCTTTTGTGAAGAAAAGCCCTACTCCATCGGCGGCTTTTATCTTGCCGCTGTCGATCAGGTCAAGCACACCATCATCAAGAAGGGCGGAATGCACTTCCAGGTTTTCGAACCTGGAGCTTTCCAGCTCGCTGAGGATAGCTCCTCCCAGCGCCCCCAGTCCCGTCTGGAAAGGGAGGAGGTTCTCTGGCAACCTGCCATGCTGCACTTCTTCTTCAAAGAAGCTGACCACGTTTCTGGCTATCGCTCTGCTTGTTTCATCTATCGGAGCCCGGCCCGGCGCGTTCACTTCTTTGTAGGAAATGATAATTCCCTTGATCTTTTCCGGCGCTACCTCGATGTAGGGCGTCCCGATCCTGTCGCTCACGCTGGTCAGGGGAATGGGTTTTCGCCCGGGGGGAGATTCGGGAATGTAAATATCGTGAACGCCACTTAATTCCTGAGGCATGTTCATATTTATCTCTATGATAACGTTGTCGGCATATCGCAAAAAAGTGGCTTCATCGCCAACGTTGATCGTGGGGACGATGCCCCCCCCCTCGGTTATCTCTACTGCCTCGATAACGGCAAGGTCCAGTTTCCCCAGCGACCCCTTCCTCACTTCAAGGGGAACCCAGGCAGCTCCCATATCAGCATAGTGAACCTCTCCTTTGTTGGCTGCTTTAGCCAGGATGGGATTCGCCTGATGCGCCAGCCTTCTGTTTAACAGCCCCACTTCAACCAGTTTCCCATCGATCCCAGGGCTAAGCGGCGCACATGACCAGAGGTCAACCTTGAAACTTTCACCTTGCTCCCCTCTTTTAACGAGAGACTCAAAAAAAGAGAGGGGGCAACCCGCAGTGGGAGTTCCACATGTTCCAATGTGCATCCCATCCACCACAAGCTTCGCTGCTTCTTCAGCAGTTAAAACTTTTCCCCTCAGGGGGGTAAATTTGATTCTCTCCTTTACTGCTTCATCCATCTCTATTTTCCCGATTTACCTTTTTTTAGCGCCTCTTTGGCCAGGTTGGCTACTTCTTTCGGCGTTTTAGCTACAGGGACTCCCGCTTTTTCCAGTGCTTTAACTTTGGAGTCGTATGAACCACGCCCCCCTGTGATAATGGCCCCGGCATGCCCCATGGTCTTACCGGGGGGCGCCGTCCTTCCCGCTATAATCGCCACCACCGGTTTTGAGATATTGCTCTGTATGTATTCTGCAGCTTCTTCTTCACTGGTACGGCCGATCTCACCGATGAGGGTTATTACCCTGGTCTCGGGGTCTTCCTCGTATAGTTTCAGAATATCCACGAAGTTGCCACCAGTAACGGGATCTCCTCCTATCCCCAGTGAAGAAGTCTCTCCCAGACCAGCTCTGGTAATCTCGTCGGCGACCTGATAGGAGAAAGTTCCGCTGCGGGATACTATGCCCACCGGGCCCTTGCGGTAGATGTCACCGGGGAAATAGCCCATAGAACACTCTTCGGCACTGATTATCCCAGGAGAATTGGGGCCTATCAGGGTTGTGTTTGTCCCTTTGAGGGCCTGTTTCACCATCATCATGTCCTTAACGGGCATCCTCTCTACGGCGACCACGATCAATTTGATCTCGGCCTCCAGCGCCTCAAAGATCGCTTCTTTGACGAAGGCAGGAGGGACAAATAAAATTGTGGCGTCGATTTGATGGTCCATTGCCGCCTCTCGCACCGTGTTGTAGATAGGAACTCCCATGGTCTCGCTGCCACCTTTGCCCGGTGTAATACCGGCCACAACCTTGGTGCCGTACTCCATCATCCTCTCTGTGGCAAAATTCCCCAGCTTCCCTGTGATCCCTTGAGCCAGAACCTTGCTGTCCTTGTTCACTAAAATGCTCATTTTGACTGTCCTCCCAGTTCGATTACTTTGCGTACTGCATCCTCAACTTCTGCTTCCAGATACAGACAGGGAGATTTAGAAGCTGACAGTATCTTCATGCCTTCTTCCTTGTAACGGCCATGGAGAGTAGCCACTATGGGAACACGCAAGCTTTTCTCCTTCTCCATTTCATCAAGAGCCTCTATGATCCCACTGGCGATGACGTCGCACCTTGGCCCTCCAGCAAATACGTAAATCAGCAATGCGGTGACATTGGGATTTTCAAAAACGATCTTCATGCCATTCTTGATGGTGACTGCCTGCGTTGCCTGCCCCCCCAGGTCCAGGAAATTGGCCGGGCTGCTGCCATACTCTCGCATGAAGTCCATGGCGGCCATAGTGAGACCTGCTCCATTGCTTATTATGCCAATATTTCCGTCCAGTAATACGTAGCTGAGGCCCAGTTCAGCAGCGCGCTCCTCGATATTCTTGGCCTGGCGCTTGGGGAGCTCAGGATGCCTCGGGCGTGCGCTGTTGTCAACGTTGAATTTAGCATCGGCAGCGATGATCTTGCCTTCACTCGTTACCACGAGGGGGTTGATCTCGATGAGCTCTCCATCCATATCCCAGTATACCTGGTAGAGTCGCCTCGCCATGTTAATAACGCCGTTGTGAAGCTCCTTGGGAAGGCCTGCTTTCTGTAACTCGTATTGAAGCTGGTAGCCCATCAAGCCATACCTGGGATCGATAAAAACTTTCCTGATAGCCTCGGGCCTCTCGGCAGCCAGGACTTCGATCTCCACTCCCCCCTCCGCGCTGAACATCAGCAGAGGGCAGCCTTTGTCAGGATCGGTTATGATGCCAAGATAAAACTCCTTTTTTATATCCAGAGCTCTTTCCACCAGTACCTTTTTCACAGGGTTATCCTTGATCTTCATCTTCAATATTTCATCGGCCATGGCACAGGCTTCATCCTCTGACTTAGGGAACTTTATCCCTCCCGCTTTGCCCCTACCCCCTGCCAGTACCTGAGATTTCAAGACAACTTTTCCCCCCAGTTCTTTATATGCCTTCTTTACTTCCTCTGCCGTATCAGCAACTATCCCTTCAGGAACAGGGATTCCCCATTTCTTGAAAAACCCCTTCGCTTCAAATTCAAACAGTTTCATATTACCTCCGCTAATCGCAGGTTCAGCCTGCCAGCTCCTCAAGGAAGGAACTTCTGACAATGATGGACATCCTGCTTTCGCCCTAACTTATTTCTTCTGCTACGCTTTAACGTTCTCCCGAATCCAATCTGCTATCTCTTTGATCGTGGAACCCTGGTCAAAGACAACATCAATGCCTTTCTCCTTCAAGAAAGGTATATCCTCATTAGGAATGTTGCCCCCGGCCATGATTAAGACCTTGTCCATGCCCTTTTTCTTGGCCAGATCAACTACCCTGGGAAGGAGTTCTTTGTGTGCTCCGGAGAGAATACTGCAGGCTATTACATCTGCATTTTCCTTGATAGCTCTGTCTATTATCTCTTCAGGAGTCCTCCTGAGTCCAGTATAGGCGACATCCAGCCCCTCCCCTCTTAACCCAAGGGTTAGAACCCTTGCTCCCCGCTCATGCCCATCCAGTCCTGGTTTGGCAACGAGAACTTTTATTTTTTCTTTCATGATACCTCCTCAATATTTCTCGTCTTTTTTCTCGAGAGATTTAAGAGCTCTCTTTGCAATGTCACTGCTCTTCCGCATTCAGCGACCTGCTCATTACCGGAATTATAGCTTCCTGCTAACAGTCTTCTTATTATCTAATATATTTTATTCTCTGGTATCTTTCCCGGAACCCAGCGTGCTGAGTCCCATTAAGCGGCCAACTGTGCGGTGGGGCCACGGGGTAGCATAATTGACCTGTAGTACTTTATCCCAGTTTGCGCGAAGCTTGGACAGGTCATCCTGCCGCCACATAGTTCCCAGCAGAATACCTGCATAATTAGCAATCTTGCCAATAGCCTGCGCGCCAACCAATTTGCCTTCCCTGAGAATTAATCGCAGGTAATCTTCCCCAAGTTCCCTCTCAATTATCTCAATATCTGCGGATTCTCCCGCGGCTTTTGAACTCTGCCCTATGGAGACTGCGTGGGTATCAAAATAATGTACCCTGGCAAAACTCCACGCACCTGCATATGCGCAGATATCTCCAAGACAATTCCTGGCAACGACCTCTGCCTGTTCTATAGCGTTGTGCTTTAGCAGATATAGCGCCGGCTCTCCCGTAATGGCATCCACCGTCTCGACGCAATCACCGCAGGCATAAATGTCCTCAACGCTGGTCATCATCCTCTCGTCGACCTTGATGCCCCTGGCTGTTTCTATCCCTGCAGTTTTAGCTATATCCATGGAGGGCATAACACCGGTGGCAAGGACAACCGCGTCGCACTGGATCTCCCGTTTATTCGTTACAACTCCACTTACCTCGGAATCCCCGGTAACACTCAAAACCTTTTCGCCGGTTAAAACCCTGATTCCATAGTTATTGAGGGCTTCTTCCAGCTGGCGCGCTGGTCTCTCGTCGAACAGCATGGGCATTATCCATTCAAGCAACTCCACCATATAAACCTGGTAGCCATTCTTCACGAGGGCCTCTGCCGATTCTATGCCTATGGGGCCTGAGCCAATAACTACGGCTGTCTTGCCCTTATGAGCGGCCAGGTCATCAGCTTCCCCCAGCAACTTGCAGCCCATGACCCCTTTCATGTCCACGTTCTTGATGGGAGGCACAATCGCCTTTCCCCCCTGGGCAAGAACCAGTTTGTCGTATTTTAGCGCAGTTCTTTTATCCGTCGTAATCGTCTTCCTGGAAGGTTCGATAGTCTCCACCTTCTCTCCCAGGACCAGGTTGACTTGTTCTCTTTCATAATCCTCCCAAGATTTCCTGAAGACCATTTCTCTGAGAACATCGCCGCTTACATAGTAAGGCAGGGAACAGGGATCGTATTCCTGAAAGTTCTCCTTCGAGACGATCGTGACATTGCTTTGCCTGTCGCGCTTCCTTATAGCAGAGGCGACGGCATTTCCCGCGATTCCATTCCCTACAATTACTATATCCACAGTATCTATCTTTCACTCAAGAAGACATGGCTTGAGCTATTTCTTTCTCTTCTCCATCCACTCACGGTAGATTTTTTCGCCGGCTTCCATATCCGGAATTATTTCTTCTAGTCCCAGGTCTTTGGCCTTCTCAGGGGTAATGAACCCGGCATCGTCCCAGTTATGCAGGCGATAGTATTCCGACTGCGCCTTGGCCCATTCGCTCCTGTCGAGCTTCTTGCCATCATGTGGCCCCCCCACCACAGGCTCATCAAAGAACCTGTCGGTGTGAGTATCGTCCTGGCGGGCGCTGCCTTCCCTGTTCCACTCGGCCCTCTCAATTGCCACGACTCTCTCTGCCGCTTTGAAGAGCTCTTCGTCCGGCATATCGACGCCGGTAGCCAGACGGAAGAGCGGAGCATAGGCATCATTCCATCCACCCGCACCCCCCCAGGAGCCAATAGCCTGGCAGCAACACCCCACGATATCTGCGACGCACTTGTTTTTCTCTGACCAGGTACATAGCTGGGGTTTAGTTTTCATCTCGCTCATCTCATTGGGGAAGTCCTTCCAGAATTCCTTTTCCATCTCCGGGTCGAAGACCTCTGATATTTGTTCTTTCCTGCTCATGGCACATCCCGGAAATTCCAGGCAGGAATAGTTCTTCAGGTGGTCAGAGCCCCGGGTAGACATGGCATAACCAAGGCTGAAACCCAGCGCGATCCTGGGGTCAACGCTGATGTGATCCAATCCCCGGCAGTGACCAACGAAGTGAGCTCCAACCCCCAGCTTCTCTGCAGCCCTGATAGCCCCTTCGGCAAGAATGTCCCCGAAACCCTCTCTGTAAGCCATCATTTCCAGAACCTTGATGGAAGTTTCGATATCTCCCCACTCAAAGGGTATCCCTCCAGTATCTTTCTCTGATAAATCTCCTTTTTCAAAGCACTCCATCGCCCAGGAGATTGCAGCTCCTCCAGAGACGGTGTCTATGCCTAGGTCATTAGCAACACAGCATAGAACATTCACTCCCGCCACATCTTCAGTCCCAATTCTCGGCCCCAAGTTACAGACGCTTTCCATTTCTGGGCCGCCACAGCTAACTCCCGCCCACTTCCCTTCCTTTATGTAAGTATAGCGGCCACAGGAGACGGGGCAACCCCAACACGCCTTTCTCCTGAAGAGGAACTTCTCTGCCCACTGAACACCCCCATAGATTTCCTCAATTCCTTCCATATATCCTACAGAGCAATTCTTGTAAGCATTGATTCCAATGGAGTTACCGGCGTCGAAGAGGTCCATGCTCCCTTCCAGCCTGCGTCTCTGAGCTGCAGGTGAGTTGTGGACTTTCTCCCGGAGATCCCACGCTTGCTTCGCAAAAGCTTCCGGGTCAGCAAGGGTAACGGGATTGCTTCCCCTGATGGCAATAGCCTTCAGGTTTTTAGCGCCCATAACGCATCCCATTCCCGTTCGGCCCCCACTGGAACTGAATGCGTTTGCTACGGAAGCAAACTTGACCAGGTTTTCCCCGGCAGGGCCAATCATCGTCACCCTGATGTCGGGGTCACCCAGCTCTTCAAGAATCATCTTGGTGGCTTCCTTAATTTTCAAGCCCCAGAGGTGGCTGGCATCTCTAAATTCAACTTTGTCATCGTCGATCCAGATATAAACCGGTTTCTCCGCCCTGCCTTTTATTACCAGCTGGTCGTAGCCGGCATATTTCATCGCCGAGGAAAAAGACCCCCCCATGTTACTATCTCCATGGCCATGAATCTCATTGCCGAGGTAGGAGCACGTCATCGGTGAACGAGCGGTGATGGTAGTCCTCCCCGACAGGGGGGCAAAGGTTCCAACGCATGGTCCGGCGCCAAAACAAAGAGGTGCCCGCGGGTCCAGAGGATCCATGCCCTGCCAGGTCTCGTGGTATACCACCTCAGAGTTTATCCCCCTACCCCCAACCCACTTTCTTAAATATTCAGGCGATAACTTTTCTACTTTAGCCTTACTCTCCGTAAGATCAACTCTTAATCTTCGCCCCATCCATCCATTCATGATTTTCCCTCCTTTTCACTCTTTCTTTTTAGCACAACAGTTAATTTCCGAAGGCTTTTCACATATTATCCAAAGCCAACCGAAAATCCTTTTTCCTCTTGAACCACTGTAGGTTTATATTCTTCCTTCAGCGTAAAGGCAAAGTCCTGCCCTGCATTCCGGGCGCACTTCTCTATATCAACGAACTGCAAAGCTCCCTGCATGGTGCAGGCCTTAACACACCATGGCCCCATTTCATCATCATTGCACAGGTCACATGACATCGTCTTGCCGCTCTCTGGATTAACAACAGGAGCTCCAAAGGGGCAGGTGTAAATGCAGGCACGGCACCCAATACATGCATCTTCGTTGGTAACCACTGCACCTGATTCAAGCCTGACCCTGGCTCCCATCGGGCATACCTTGATGCATGGTGCATCTTCACATCCAAGGCAGGTGATAGGAATATACGTGTTAACATCTCTGAATTCCTGAATCCTGATGCGGGAGAGCAAAGGACTACACTTGGCGAAGTGCTTGATGGAGCAAGCCAGTTCGCAGCTATGGCAGCCAGTGCACTTGTTGGGGTCGATAACTATTACCTTTCTTCCTTGTTTTAACATAACGCTTTCTCCTCTCCAGATTTTTTCGCTGTTTTCTGAACATCAAGCATGCTCGACGTTCTCTCTTCTTGCTATACCATGATACTTTTTCGGGGCTCTGGTGAAATTATCAAAAGGTTCAACATTGCAACGGCTCGGAGCCATCCCGCAATGCCGATCGATGTGAAGGCACACGCTAAATTCGGCTTTTCCTTCCATGCCTGCCTATGCTTGGGATTATGGAACAACCCGCGTCCCAGCGGAGCAGTATACTCCAATCACAGTCACGCTGTCAATAGATCGTATTCACTCATCTAAAATGTTACCGAGAGGGGTATGATTCACTCAGATAAAAATGTTACTGGGGGAGGATCATGCCGAGCAACGAAAGGATGAGCATAAACGAACGAAGAAAATATCTGAAA
>JAGGYM010000059.1 GCA_021162545.1 Dehalococcoidia bacterium
CGGTGCGGTGCACCTTTACCCAAACCTTCCTCTGTAAAAGAGGAGGCTGTGGTCCCCGAAGCTCACTGGACAGCCAAATGCCCGGTATGTAAGTCAGGGCAACTTAAGTTAGCAACACAGAAGAAATTTCTCGGATTGCAAACTGCCCTGAGTTACAAGTGCCCCGATTGTGGTGCCACTTTCAGCCCGGATGGCAGCAGGTACAAGCTCACCGCAGTTAAGGATAAGTCGAATCCCGTCTGGCAGGCCTACAGGAATAAGAGATTAACCGAACAAGAATGGAAGAACATCGCCTCTGGCGGTTTGTCCAGTGCCAGACAACATGAAGCCGATATAGAGCAGTGGCTGACGGCTCTTAAAGAGGGAGAGATATCGGTAAAGATGATATGCGACAACTCACAGGTTCTCCTCAAGCGTAAAGAGGAACTAGAGGTTGTCTTGCCCGATATGGCTTTGTGGGAACCACGTTCAGTGAGGCAAAACGTTGGTGGTTATGGTGGCCCCAGTTTCAGAATAGCTAAGGGCGTATCCTGGAGACTTGGTGCTTTCAAAGCTCAAAGTGAATCCCACGAGGAACTGAGAGCCATTGACCAGGGCAGGTTTACTCTTACCAATAAGAGATTGGTATTCTCAGGAGCAAAGCGCACTGTAGACATTAACTTGAATAAAATTATCTCCATCGAGCCGTATAGTGATGGCATAGCTGTAAGGACAAGCGGCAGACAGAAGGCACAGTATTTCGTTGGCATAGACCCCAGGCAAGTCACCGCCACAGTTGCCATGGGCGACAGAGTGTATCAAGAGCCATTCACTGGCTTGATGCTACAATGCTTGATCAAGGGCTTGGTAAAGCGGCAAGAGTAATTCTGCCATTTGATCACTCCTCATGTTAGCAAAAGAGGAAATCGAGGGCATGCCCTTAACCCGTAGCCGCCACAATCCGGACATGCATACTTAAACCTTCAGCTGCGGATCAAGGATTACTGCATGGGCTTGACATAATGCAGAAGGGAAAAGATGACTGTTTCAGGCTTCATCAGGTGGATATTCCCGCTATTGGCTCGTAAACGAAGCTCGGGATGCGCCTGGCCCTGCCTTCTCTGCCAACGCAGGCCACTACGGTGGAGCCTTCGGTCAGCAAAGCTCCGTCCCGGCAGCGGGTGAGTCGGTAGCTGTGTTCCTGCGTGGCGCGGCTTCCCCTGGTGCAGGTGGTCTCCAGTTCCAGTTCCTCGTCATACCTGGCCGGCAGGTGATATTTCACGTGCAACTCGACGACGACGAAGAATATTCCCTCTTCTTCCATGTCCCGGTAAACAAGTCCGCTAGCGCGCATAAGCTCCGTGCGTCCCATCTCGAACCACATGGGATAAACGGTGTGGTGAACTACTCCGCTCTGGTCGGTCTCGTAATAGCGGGCGGCGACTTTTATCGCGTGGCTCTTCAGGGCTTTCTGCTCGGGTGAACTCATCTTCCTGGCGCTAAAGGTAGCATACCTGCTACGGTATGGCAATAGATGAACGCCACTCATAATCCGTAAGTGAAAGCTTGCAATAAAGCTAAACAGATTCGTTCGGACCATCACCCGCGAGGCGGGTTTTTTGAATCCGAACTCATGCGTCAGGAGCGATGCGAATATCTATTCCCGCTGCATGACGGCCATGGCCAGGGTGCCGGCCCCCCCGTAGGTGGTGGTGACGCAGCCGAGCTGCGTTACCATGATTTGCTCTTTGCTGGCTACTCCCTCCAGATTGTGGATGAGCATCTCCGCCTCAGCGGGGTTCAAAGAATGGGCGATGGCAATTTCCTTTATCGGTGACAGGTCTTCTGCCCAGCGCACCAGCTTCTTCAGAGTCCTGAGCTCACCGGGTATTAGTGAAGCCCTGCGTATCCTGCCCCCACCGTATAGTTCCCCCACCAGTTTGATATGCATTTTCATGGCAATCTTCCCGCTGAAGATGAGCCACCCCGTCAGGCGCAGGCGCCTTCCCCTGATAACGTGGGCCAAGCTGCCTATCTTGCCGAAGAGGTAAGTTCGTGGAATGGTACTGTGCATCATGGAAACTATCTCATTCAGGTTCTTGCCCTCGCGGGCCGCTTGAGCGGCGGCTATGACTATCAGTCCCATCCCGGCGGAAACCAAGCCGGAATCTATCACCTCCACGCGGCATTTGTCTTTGAGATATCCCTGCGCCAGCCTGGCTGAGTTGCACGTACCGCTGTATCCAGGGGAAAGATGGATGGAGATGATCTCGTTACTCTGTTCTGACAGTTCCTGGTAAACGCCGACGAAATCGCCCGGCGAGGGCGACGAGGTCTGGGGGAGCTCTCCGCCGCGGGACAGCTCGCGGTGGAGCGTTTCGATATCTATGTCCACGCCGTCGCGGTAGGTCTGCTCTCCCAGCCTCAGGTACAGCGGCACCACGGTGATGCCCAGCTCCCTGGCCAGCCCGGCAGGGATGTCACAGGTGCTATCGGTTACTACCCTGACCATTGCGCTAATCCATATAAATATACAGGAAAAGGGATGGCTTTACGAATGCCCATCTCCTCTCCGCTTGTTGTTGCCTGGAGCTATCCTGTTATCATTGCAAGCGAATCGAAATAATCTGAGGTTGGCTTTTGCATGAGATTGCCACGTCGCTCCGCTCCTCGCAATGACACAAAAGAAGAAGGCTAGCAGTAACGGGGAAAGGCTTGCAACGACGACGGGAGGCGGGATTGCCACGGCACTTTGTGCCTCGCAAAGACGACGGGGAGGCTCCGGCTCACCGCAATGACAAAAGAGTAAGGCTCGCAGTAACGGGGAAAGCTCGCAACAACGGGCCTCATAAGGACAGGGGAAGGAACCGTTGCCGGGAGCAGTCCCTTTTACTTGTTGCCTGCCATTGGCACGACGCAGATAAAGCGGAAGATCTCCTCACCGGTGTTGTACAGGCAATGTGCCTCGTTGGCGGGGACAAAGACGACATCTCCCTGACGCAACATCGTTTCGTTCTCTCTCCCTCTCACAGCTCCATGTCCAGCGAGAACGAAAACCTCGTGTTCCCAGTTATGTGAATGAAATGGGGTAGAGCTGTTTGGCTGCAGTTCAAAGACGCGCATGACAAAATTCGGCGCTCCCTCATCAGGACCGGCGACGACGCGCTTGACCACGCCCGGGATTTCCTCTTTTCTCTGCACCTGGCGGTAATTGTGAACTTTCAACGCTACCTCCTTGTGGAAGAGGCCTCTCCTCTGTGGACCACTCCCAGGATAATTATCAATTGTGAAGTCAGTATTTGTCAATACATCGATTGTCTCGACGGGCATTTTTGTTTGCCTGTCTCGTGGCAGATATTGACAGATTGGCAACTCTGAGGTAATCTGAAACAGTAGGAGAAAAGTACCCCCCCCGGTGGGGCAGGAGGTTGCAATGCCCGATAACCTGAAATCCGCTATTGAATTCAAAGTACGCGTTATCGTCGAATCCTGTGAGGGTGGGTGTCATGCATATTGCCCCGCTCTAAAAGGGCTGCGCGCCTGTGGGAATACCGAAGAGGAAGCATTGAGCAATGCTACCGATGCGGCGACAAGCTACTTGAGTTACCTGATTAAAGAACATGAACCAATTCCGGTGGATATTATAGCTGATGGGGAGGTAGAGAGGGGATTGCCCCCGGGCCTGAGAAATTCCGTGCACCACTATGTCAAAGACCTGCTGGTGACAAGTAACTGAAGCCTTCTATCAGAATAATATGCCTCTGTGCCGGAGGTATTGACAGACAGAAAGAGCCATAATAAGATGTAAATAAGCATTGTTGCTCCGGAGCGCTGGCCCCGGATGCAGGGATGACGTTAGGAGCCCGCAGGCTGAGAAGGTCTGGCAGGGCAGAAAAGGAGGATGAGATGGATAGTGTCTACAAGGTGATCGAGCTGGTGGGAAGCAGTACCGAGTCATGGGAGAAAGCGGCGGCAAAAGCAGTCGAGACGGCGAGCCAGACGCTGCGGGATGTCCGCGTCGCCGAGGTTGTCGAACTGGACATGCTCCTCGACGGAGGAAAGATTATCGCCTACCGCGCCAAGGTGAAGGTCTCCTTCAAATACGAAGGCTGATAGTCAAGCAACAACAGGCGCCCTTGCTCTCCGAATGTAATCTGCGTTCCTCTGAACGCAGATTGCATTCTCCCTTGAGATAGCAAAGCGTTTTTGCTGTAAGCAGCAACAAAAATGGTAACTGAGATTTAAGCCTCACAGGATGAGGTTTAATATTCCGCCTACTATCAGAGCAGAGGCAATCATAATGCCTGTTGCCTTGAGCATGTTGAGTACCCCCAGTTGCCTCAGCAGAACGACGAAAGTGGCAATGCAGGGGAAGAACATCGCGAGTACTACGCTGCCCACGACCATTTGACTGGCTGTCAATGACAGAGGGGCCAGCATTCCCATCGCTACGTCCTTACGAAGGAAGCCGATTACCAGAGAGGTAACGGCCTCTTTAGGCAGGCCCAGTATCCCCGTTATCACCGGTGCGGTGAAGCTGGCAATAGCATCGAAGGCGCCCAGAGTATAGAGCACGTTGATAGCCAGGATGGCCCCCAAAAACATGGGAAGCGCCTCGCCCAGAAAACCGCGGACTCTCAGCCATAGCTTCTGTAATACGGTTCGCCACTGCGGCAGGCGGTAGGGCGGTATTTCGATAAGCAACTCGGGGCTGAAGCCCTTGACGCTGTGATTGAGTATGATGCCCAGCACGACCCAGACGACAAAGAGCGTCCCATAGACGATGACCACGTATTGCAGGCCGAATCCACCAACCAGCCCAAAAATCATGGCCTGCAACGCGCTGCATGGTATGGCTATAGATATCAGCGTGGCGGCAATGAATTGCTCCCTTTTGCTTTCCAGGATGCGCGTGGCCAGGACGGCGGGCACATTGCAGCCCAATCCGAGCAGGGTCGGGATAATGGCATACCCATGCAATCCCATGCGATGCATGGCGGAGTCCATCAGGATCGCCAGCCGCGGCAAGTATCCCGTGTCCTCGAGCAATCCCAGCACCAGGTAAAAAGCTATGATGTAGGGCAATACCATGGCAAGGGGCACGTACAGCCCACTGGACAGCAGCCCGAACGACTCCACGAAGTTGATTTCTCCTCCGGAGACCGAGCCAATCACGATGCTGTGGAGGAAACCTCCACCTCCGAGCAGGCTGCTTAGTTTCAGCAGCACCGGCGCCCAGAGGTTTTCGAACAGAGGGTCGAGAAGATATCCAATAAGGCCCTCACCGATGAAGCGGACTACGAAAAAGCTGCAGGCCAGGATAACCAGTGCGAGAAGACTCCCCGTTAGCGGCTTGACGCTGGCATCGGCCAGGCACTCGCGCCAGGTGTGGTGGCGGTGGGTGATTACCTGGATCTGTCCGGTGATTTTGCCGATGGTACTCCAGCGCCTGTTGCTGGTACGGGCGGGCATTGCAGGAGAGCAGGCCTGCGGGATATGCTCCACCAGGTTCTTTATTCCCTCTCCCGTTACCGCAACGGTAGGTATGACGGGCACTTTCAGGAGCTTCTTCAGCCCATCCAGGTCGACATGTATGCCCTTGTGCCTGGTATCGTCCCACATGTTCAGGGCTACTATCACGGGAATATCTCTCTCCAGCAGCTGCAGCGTAAGATAGAGATTCCTTTCCAGGTTGGTTGCATCGACCACGTTGATGACCACGTCCCCGGTCTCAAGCATCTTCAGGGCTATTTCCTCCACCTGGGAGGTAGGCTCCAGGGTATAGGTACCGGGAACGTCGATGACCTCAACCCGCTCGCCTTCCAGCTTCATAAATCCGCTGGTGTAGCCCACCGTGGTACCGGGATAATTAGAGGCAATGACGCGAACTCCCGTGAGGCGGTGAAAGAGAACGCTCTTGCCCACATTGGGATTGCCCATCAGCAGAACCTTCATTTCAATCAAATCAGTTTAATGAGTATTCTGCTGGCCATACCATAGCCAATGGCTACCTGGGCTCTGTCCACCAGAACGGTGACCGGGCCTCGCATGAACATGGAACTGACTTTGGTTATCCTCTTGCCGGGGATGATGCCCAGAGCGCCCAGCCGGTGGGTCATGCCCCGTCTGCCCTGGATTTCAACTACCACTCCACTCTGCCCCGGCTGCATCAGGATCAGGGTCGTTTCTTTTCCGTCGGGCATTAAATGTCTTTCCTTTCGTTTTCTATTTCACCTGGCAGGAATATCACAGGTGAAGACACCTGCTCTCTCCTCGGGCATCCGGCAGAGTCATCATCAGAGTACTCGCCGTGTTCCAGATAATAATCAAAGCCATTGAGGCAGTGAGATTCTCCACGTGGCCGGGACAGGATAAATTCCACGAACTTTACCAACCTCTCGGAGGTAGCCGGACTGACGAAGTGTTCCATGTCGCAGGCATCCTTCCAGGCTGTCTCCGGTTCAACTCCCAGTATCTCGGTAAGGAATTTTCCCAGAGCCTCGTGTCGCCGCATTACATCTGCGGCGATCTTCCTGCCCTCACCGGTGAGCTCAACGTATCCATACCTTTCGTGATTAACCAGCCCTTTTTCAGAGAGCTTCCTGAGAGCCGCCGTAACGCTGGAATTCTTTACCCCCAGCGCTTTGCCCAGACTGGCTACCCTTGCCACCCCTTTCTCTTCCGCCAGTACGGCTATCCTCTCGAGATAATCTTCCATGCTGGCGCTTTGTTGTTCTTCTACCTCTCTGGTCAGCATAGTAAGTCTCCTCTCACTTTGTTAGATGAGCCTAACGATATATTACATCATATTCCGTACTTTTGAAAGCGGGCGGTGATGCATTTCTCGTGCAGGACGAATCAGCGGGCGCGGTTTACTTCTCTATGGAGTCCACAGGGCAACCCTGGAAAGTGACAGGGACTTGCCCGGCGTGGCAATCATGATTTGCCTTTTTCCCTGGCGATTTGCTCCAGCCTGGCATCGTCAATGCCGAAGTGGTGGGCTATCTCATGCTTTACTACTTCCTCTACCTCCGCGGTGATATCGGCATCGGACCGGCATTTGCCTTCGATAGGTTTCTGAAAGATGGTAATTTTATCCGGCGGCACCAGTCCATAATGCTCGCGCATGGTCTGGGGCACGCCCTCGTAAAGGCCAAGCAGCGTTTCGTCACGCTGCAACCCTACGCTGTTCTTTTGCCTGTGGGAGGGATAGTCCTCAACCATGACGACGACGTTGTCCATTTCCGTCAAGAACTCTTCCGGCAGGTCGTCAACCGCCTTTGCCACCAATCCCTCGAACTTCTCTCTGTCCACGATATGCGCTTTTCGCCCGGCGACGGGCTTTCCTGGATAGACTAATTATATGCGAGAACGCGGTATATGTGTAGCTCCTCTTAAGCAATGGGGGCTGCGGGGAGATTACGCGGTGCTATCCAGGAAGATAAGGAGCCTGTTGCATAAAGGAGTTTTCTGAAGCTAACATCCGTGCTGCCTCAGCTTTGGCAGGTGGGTTTGTGCAACAGGCTCGAAGATAGCTATTATCGCTGGACCGGATTACCCTGTGGGGGGTGGTTTACAAGTACTTGATAAGTCAAGTTTAGTCCAGTATAATCTTTTACAGGTAGGTAAAGAAGATTAACAATGGACAAGCTATTGACCTCTGATGAGGTTGCTGAATATCTTAGGCTTAACAGGGAGACTATTCTCAGCAAGGCCCGAAAAGGAGAAATTCCAGCGGTTAAGATGGGCTACAGGAGCTACCGTTTCTACAAAGAGCAGGTAGATGAGTGGCTGAAGACAAAGACGAAAGAAAATAAGCCCCAATCTGAGGAAGTTAAGAGGATTGATTTGAAGGCTTGCCCCATGGGAATCAGAGGAGGTCTAAGCCGGAGAGATATTTATGAAGGCATCACACCCTCTATCCCCGGGTGAGGCCGTAGATGTTATCAAACCCATTTGGGAGGCAGAAAATATTCTGCGAATATTTCCCGGACGGGGAACTCTGAAGTTAACCTTTGACCTGGTCAAACGCCGCCAGCTGAAATCCCTGGACTTCTTCGATGCTCAAATAGCAGCTACTATGCTATCCTGATAGCAAGATCCCAATAACCTCGCTTGACCTGAAGCAAATTGACCTTTCCGAGGTATTGTTTATGAGCCATGCCCCTCATTAGGATACTGCGGGGGTGATTTACCCTGTTTCTTTACAACTCTGGGATAACTGGCTCGGGTAACCCTTTCAATTATGTTAATCAACTCAACTTCATGCCACCATTCATCACTATAGTCGAAGAGATAGAGGAATTTCGGTCCACCGTACAGAGTAATGCTGTCAATCCTGATGCGGGTGGCAAGTTTACCCATTCCATCGGCACTAATGCCGGGTGAAGTATACTCACTCTCCCTGTCAAAGGGCTTGTCGCTTAAAAAGAAGCTGTATTGGTGTTCCCCAAAACGATCGAAGGCTTTGAATATTGCTTTATGCAGGCTGGATAACATCTGGTTTCCTTTGATGTCGATAATGCGCCAGATATCAGGCCTGTCCCTGAGTGAGACTTTGAACCGGTGGATGAAATGCGTGTCAGAATAGGCTGAGGGTCTGGTTACGGCCTTATCAGCTCTCTCGCCTCGTTGTCTGAATCCCTTACTAAAGCTTAGAACTTCTTTCAAGACATCCTGCGCTACGGTATTGATGGGGTCCATCTGTACTGCCCTTTCCGCATATTCCCTGGCCTTGTTGATATTGACCGAGGACAGATAAGCGACTGCCAGATCGATCAGGATATTGGCGTTGGCGGGCGCCAGGCGACTTGCTTTTTCGAGGGAGGCTAACCCCTTGGCTACATCTCCACTGCTGTATACAGTCCACGCCAGCCCGCGTAGATACTCGCCGTTGTTCGGTTCCTTAGCAACCGCTGTCTCGAACTCTGCAATGGATTTGTCCCACTGCTGCTTATTTGAGTATATGAAGCCCAAGATGTAGTGATAAGCAGGATTCTCCGGCTTGAGGTTTATCGCTTTCTTGATGTAGTCTTCTGCAGGGTCAAGCTTCTGTAGTGTGAGAAATATATCGCCGAGGTATGCATTGGCGTGTTCGGCAGCAACATCGTTATCACCATACCTGATCAGGATATATCTGTATATTTCGATGGCCTTATTATAGTTGCCCGATTCAATGTGGCTCCTGGCTTCATCCCATATAGCATGAAGTTCGGGAACGCTGTCCTTATCCATAGAATCCTTCCATCAGCAGGTGTTTCTGCCGCATAATAATACCACACTCAGGAATAATGACTGGATAACCACAAGGCTCTAACCTTTGGAATCTATCGCTGCCTCTTTCAACCTTCATTTTCTGGCTTTTTGTTCATCTCAATGTGAATCGCATTCCTTGCTTTGGAGCTTGCCCTCCTTTGTTTAGACTCGATCCCTTGCGCAGTAGCTGGCATAGAGTAAGTTTCTATGCACACCGTGTCCATTGTGGTATAATGTTTACAGTCCCAAAGGGTAAGCGCCATGTTAGCAGTAGCCATGGTGGTGGGGTTGGTGTTAGCTCTTTGAGGCAAGGTTTGGTGTTCTCCCGCAAAAGGACCATCCGCCAGATCCTCCTGCTAGAGACCCCTTCTGGAGGTATATTTGAGAGTCGCTATCATCGCATTTGATGTTAATCATCATGCAGGCCCAGCAAGAGTCACCGCTGCCTTGGTTGAGAGGCTTTGTGAAGACCATCAGGTTTCGGTTTTCTCTCACACCATTGAGGGAGTTGACCTATCCAAAATTAAGCATTATGAGGTGCCAGCGGTTAACCGCCCCAAGTTTTTAGCATACATTACCTTCCTGATATCCAGCACCATTATCCTCACCGTTCTTTCCCTCCTCAGGAAAAGGGACTTTGATATCATTCATGGATATGTTTGTGCCTTTTCCACTGATGTTATCACCTTTCATTTCTGTGAGAGGGAGGGCCTTCGTCTTGAGAAAGCCAACATAATTGAGGTCCCGCACAGGAGTGTGTTGCAAAAACTGAAAGCCCTTGACGCTAAGATATATCGCAGGTTAGCCGCCTTTGTTGAGGGACTAGCATTCAGCCACAACAGCCCCAAAGCGCGTATCGTAGTTTCACAATCTATGAAAAGGGAGTTCATTCGTCATTACGGCGATGCCGCCGAAAGTATTATCGTAATCCCCAATGGGGTAGACCTGAAGATGTTTAATCCTGCAAATCGGCCTCTCTACAGGGATAGGATCAGGCAAAGGCATGGCATATCCCGTAGTGACCTGGTACTGATGATCGCTGGGGGTGATTGGGAGAGAAAAGGAGTGTCTTATACCATAGAAGCGCTTTCGCTGCTTCCCCGTCCGGATGTCAAACTTCTGATCGTTGGTAGCGGCGACGAGAAACTTTATGGTCAACTTGCGGAGCTAAAGCAGGTGAGGGAAAGAATAATCTTTGTTTCTCACACCAGCGTTCTGTGGGAATACTATGCTGCCAGCGATGTATTCGTTTTTCCTACCATATATGAGCCTTTTGGCCTGGTCATTGTCGAGGCTATGGCTAGCGGCTTACCCGTAATCACCAGCGGGATTGCCGGAGCTGCCGACGTTATAATCGACGGGGTAAATGGCCTCCTACTTAGAGAGCCCTCCGATGTCAATGACCTGGCAACAAAAATCGAGTCGCTGCTTTTAAATGCCGAACTTAGAAAGACCATGGGTGAGCATGCCAGGGAGGCCGTAGAAAACCTTTCATGGGATTGGGTAGCTCAGAAAACAATAGGCGTCTATAATAGGATATTAAGCCACTCGAACTTAGAAAGACCACGAGTGAGCATGCCAGGGAGACTGCAGGAAAACTTTCATGGGGCAGGGGCCGGGCAGATGAGAAAACCCTAAAGGCCGATGATAGTGCATTAAATCAAGAGAGGGAGTAAGCTAACAACTAATATGCCCAGAGACTTACCTGTAGGCAATGGCAGCCTGCTCATCAATTTCGATACTGATTACAACGTCCGGGACATCTATTATCCTTATGTTGGCAAAGAGAACCATGCTGAAGATTGTGTATCACGTACTGGCATCTGGGTTGACGGAAGCTTCGCATGGATTGACAGCTCCGAGTGGCTGAAGGAAATGGACTATGAAAGCGATAGTCTGGTCACCCATGTTATTGCTACCAACCATGCAATAGGGCTCACTCTCACCTTTTCTGATGTTGTGGACTTTCACAGGGACATCTTTTTCAGGCGGGTTGAGATAGCCAATCACCGGGATTACCCTCGCGATGTACGCTTATTCTTCCATTATGCGCTACGGATTCTGGGCAATGAAATCGGCGATACTATCTACTACCACCCAAGGCTGAGAGCATTGGTGATGTACAAAGAGCGGCGTTACTTCCTGGCAGGTGGCCAAGTAAATAAAAGGATTGGCATTGACGATTGGACAACTGGAAGCACAAAATCAGAATATGAACAAAGTGCATGGCACGATGCCGAAGATGGCAAATTGGGGAAGGTGTCTCTTACGTGTGGATTCGCTGAGGGTGTCACCGGGCTCTATGACTCCGCTGTGCCCGCTAGGGGAAGTTCAACCATTTATCACTGGCTGGCGGCAAGTACCCGCTTCCATGGAGTTGAGGAACTCGATACCCTGGTTCACGAACGCGGACCTGAGTCATTCATCATGCGCACCTGTGACTACTGGCGAGCTTGGGTGAATAAGGAATCACTAGACTTTGCCAACTTGCCAGCCTCTATATCGGAACTGTACCGGCGCAGCTTGCTCACCATGCGTGTGCAGATCGATAACCGCGGTGCTATCATCGCCAGCACTGACTCAGACATCACCGAGGTCCTGAGGGATACTTATTCTTATGTGTGGGGTCGCGACGGCGCCTTCACCGCTAAGGCTCTGGACATGGCCAACTATGATGAAGTCAGCCACAAGTTCTTCGATTTTTGCGCCAATGTCATTACCAGTGAAGGCTTCCTCCTTCATAAGTATACCTCCGATGGATGTCTGGCAGGCCACTGGATGCCGTGGGCAGACGAGGAAGGCAAGCTGCAACTGCCAATTCAAGAGGATGGGACTGCCTTAGTCATATACAGCCTCTGGCATCACTACAACAAGTTTCACAATGTAGAGTTCATCCGTTCCCATTATCGAAACTTGATTAAGAACGCTGCCGACTTTATGGTTAGATACAGAGAGCCTCATACCAACCTTCCAGCACCTTCATATGATCTTTGGGAGGAACGCCGTGGCATCCACTCTTTTACAGTTGCTGCGGTCTGGGCAGGATTACAAGCTGCGGCCAACTTCACGGAAATGTTTGGTGAGGCAGCACTCACGAAACAGTACCGCCAGGCTGCCGCTGAAATCAAAGAGGCTGCTATTGAGCATCTTTTTGACAAGAAGTTGGGGCGCTTCTTGCGCTCAATCAAGGTTGACGCTGACAGTGTGGTGGAACCGGACTATACTATCGATAGCAGTATTTGTGGTCCATTTCTCTTCGGCATGCTCCAAGCTGCTGATCCCTTCATCAAAAGCACAATGACACAACTCATAGACCGGCTTTGGTGTAAGACCGAGGTGGGAGGCATTGCCCGCTATGAGAACGACTGCTATCAGCAAGTCAGTCAGGACATCTCCAATATCCCCGGTAATCCCTGGTTTGTCTGTACTATGTGGATAGCACAGTACCATATTGCCAGAGCTCAATCGGTGGACGAACTAAAACCAGCCCTGCAAATCCTTATCTGGGCTCAGCGTTGTGCTCTCCCCAGTGATGTTCTTGCTGAGCAAATTCATCCGCATAGTCATGCTCCGCTCAGTGTATCACCGCTGACCTGGAGCCATGCCGCCGTGGTGGTAGCGATCCACGAGTATATCGACAAGTACCATAAACTCCAAGCACAATAGGGAAAAAGATATGTAGCCCGCTTATCCCGATCTTTGTGAATCTCTTGTGAACAAAGTGACGTTTTGTGTAATTGATGGCTGTCTGTATAAATTCTCATATTGGTTGGGCTCAATCCCAAGTTGGTTCATTATATTTCCTGTCCTTCCACGATGGCTACTTCATCATCGGTAAGCCCATAGAGCTTGTAGACCATCTGGTCGATGAGTTTGTCCGTCGCTTCAATGCGAGATTTGAGTGGAGTCAGTACCTTCATGGCCGCGGAGAATTCGCCGGCTATAATATCTCGCGTATCAGAGGGGCACGGATCCTTAACAGCCTTGTTTTTCTTGAGGATGTCCAATAAATCCTCGAAGTTGCTTTCGTGAAAGCCTTTAATCTTGGTTTTATTCCTCTGGTCTTCAACGGAGCCCTTCAATATCTCTTTTTCCAACCAAGTTAAAAAGCTCTTTATCTTTGACTGCTTTTCTTTATTGAGGCGTGTCATTCCCTCAGCCAGGAAAGCCAGCAGGTCATGCACCACGTCTGATTGCTCGTGTTCCATATCCGGGGTGCCATCGGCTTTTTGAGGCAGGCGCTCAGTTACGAAGGTGAGAACTTTATCCCAACCCTGGTTTTGGAGATATTCCTGATATAGTTCTTTAGCTTGTTCCAGAAGTTGCTTGCGTTCTTTCTCTGAAGCTGCAAGCTTGATAGGACGTAGGGGTAGCGAATCAACCTCATACGAATTGACATGGTTATTCGTACTGGTCAGGCGAAACCTCCACTCAAAAAGCTGTGAGTTAAGGAGACCGAGTACATAGTACAGGTCATTCTGCGGCCTGACGATGTAGTTGATTGTGTCACTACAGAAGTTGTTTGGTTTAATAATGCAAGCTATAATACGGCGCCAGTTGTCAATCGCAGCTCCACGCTGGTAACCTATTCGGATATCTTTGTGGTCGAACGCTTTCGAATCCAGCTTTTTGTCATGCAGAAATTCTTTGACTTGAAGGTAGACAGGCATTCCCTGTTTGGGTTCTTCATTGAACTCGTATCTGTCCACATTTGCGCCTCTCAACACTTCCTGCCCTACAGGTAAATCAGACAAAAAGGGGGCATGAGTAGTCAGATTAACCTCGCCCTGTTGCGAAATAGCGACCTCTTTGAATCGATGTCCTAAGCACCGTTTTGCCAGGGCAATTCCCAAGGCAACATGTTTAGCGTTAGTTCCAGGCATGCTCGGAATACTCAGTTCGTTGGGGTCAAGCAGTTCAACTTCTTTTCCAGATAAATCAATCTGCGGTGAAGTAGTAAGTATAAGCTTTCCAGGATGTATGCGAAGCAAAAAAGGTGCCAATGGTTTTTGTTTGCGCAAGATATAGACACATGTTGACAGTTTGGCATCTTCGAATACTCGATCTTTCGGGTTATCCTTTTGCGGGAATGCTTCGATGGTTAGGAGTTGTGTGTAAGTCAGCATATAAGTACGGATGGATCTTGCTTGCGCATCGCCGATTAATGCCATAGGTACAATGAACCCATGGTACCCGGATGGGAGACATAGCCATATGCTGAGTGCGCTAAACAGGCGATAAAGGTTGAGTTTTCCTCCCAACGCTGGTTGCAAATAATCGCAGTGGCTATAGAAATTCTTATCAGGCTCAACATCTATACCTTGTTCCTTTTCAGCAAGTACATCATACGGTGGATTCCCCACTACAGTATTAAAGCCAGCGTTAGTTTTACGGTTGCCTCGCTCATCATAGAAGATTTCGGGAAATTCCATCTCCCAGTGAAAGAAGTGGCGCTCCTCTCGCATAGCCACAGCTTTCTTGACATACTCCTGCTCCAGAAGCCTTTTCCATTCGGGGTTAGGAGACTGGAGGTTCTCCACTAGGGTATTGTATTCATCCCATGCTACCTTGTTCCCTAAATACGTGCTTACCCAGACATCAGCCAGAATACGAAAACGCTCCATATTATGCTCAAAATCCTTCTCCCATTTTTCTTTATTATGGACATCTTCGAGTGTTTCAGTGGGTAGTTGAGCAATCAATACCCGATTCTGGAGCAAATCATAGAGCTTTTGGTTGAAGACTTGCTGGAACAGCCCCATCTGTACCGGTACCAGGCTGAGGTCGGCGGATTTTTTCTTTCCCTTGGCTTTTGGTATCTCATCAAGGTCAGCTACTCTGGCGCCAATCAGGCTGTTACCCACCCGCAGGTGGTGGTTAAGGAAAGAAAGTGGCTTGGATTTAGTCATAGTGCTCAACCACAGCGTGAGTTTAGCAAGTTCAACAGCTAATGGATTCAGGTCAACGCCATAGATGCAGCTCTCTACCACTCGGCGGCGGTAATAGGTTAGTTCCGACTCTTCAGTAAGCTCCGTTGGCGACTCTATATACGGGTCAGTGGCAATAGCTTCGGCCAGAAAGTCCGTGGCCCGAGCCAGGAAATGACCGCTACCCATGGCCGGGTCAAGCACTTTCAAGGAAAGATAAGGCTCAAGGAGTCGCTCACGCTCCCCGGCTATTGCACGGTCATATTTATCAGTTGGCTCCAAGTCCTGCTTTTGTTCCTTCAGTTTCTGCCATTTTGCAATTACCTCATCTACCTTTGGCTTTAGAGCTTTGAGCTTATCCTGGGCTTCCTTCACTAGAGGATCGATAGTATTTTCCACAATATAATTGACGATGTATTCTGGGGTGTAGTAAGAGCCGCTGGCCTTTCGCTCTCCTTTATCATTAGCAAGATATAGGTTCCCCTTCCCATAAGCTACCTTCTTGCCAGGGTGTTTACCAGCCGGAGCATATTTTATGCTGCCCTTTTCTTTGATGGTTACCAAATCGTACGGAGCAAGGCATGGCTTAAACTCCAGGAGACCCTCATAGATACTCCCCAAATGGCGCTCACTCAGGGTGTTATAGTCAACAGCAACCACTCGCTTCAGTTCCTTATCATATACTTGAGCAAGCTGCTGGATTGCTGGAATTAGGAAGGCATCAGCAATAGCATGCCCCTCAAGGAAAGGATGTTCCTCCAGGGCGAAAAGCCCACCATTGTATTCTGGCACACCGAGGCTTGGGTCACCTGTATTTATCAAACTGAATAGGTTGCCAATTCTCTGATAGTAAATGGTTGATTGAGAGCTGAGCGGTTGCCCTTTCCTGATTACCTCATCGATATCGCGAGTTATTTTACGTATGCTATAGTTATCACGGTAGCTTACACTGGCGGTCAGGGGCAGAAGTTCCCTTGCCTCGGCGTAGAATGCGAAAAGCAGGCGATAGAGAAGCGTTAAAGAATTATCGTAAATGTCTTTCAGCGTTGGCTCATTGAGTTGATTGGGAGAGAAACCAGTGGCGAAGCCGCGGCATAAAAACTCCACCACTTTATATGCACGCTCTTTGATATCAGCTTCCAGTTCGACGGCGTACTGATTGCTTTCCTCGAGCACACGGTCCAGGAACGACTTACCATTAACCTGAATTAGGGCAGCTTTGCAGAAGAAGAGGTAGAAATACTTGAGACTCTCTTCTGGACCATCAAGAAGCTGAACAAGGTCAACCTGATAGTAGTTACCCAAAGGTAGATGTGACTCAGTACAGTACAATCTCCATAAGCGGCCGTTAGTGAGGATACCCCACTTCTGCTTTGTGCCAGTGAGATAACCAGCTATTTGAAAGGACGGATTCTGATTAGTAAATGTATCCCGCTCACTGGATTTAGATAGGTCAAGCTCCCGTTCCCAGTATTTGGCATCGGCAACCCCGATACACTGAGTATAATCATTGTCTTTTAGTTTCTGATAAGCTTTATCTTTTGTTGTTTCGTCCGGAAAAAGAGCATAATCAGGGCGGTTTGTCTGTTGACCTACCTTCGTAGGGGCCTGAACTATGTAGCTATTGGCATAACCCAGGAAATCGAGCAATGGCTTGATAAATTCGTCTTCCGTTTGGGCTTCATTAAGGTTGGGTAAAATACCCTTCCTTGATTCGTATAAGGACAAAAGCCCCTGGCGGAAAGCAGGAAGCTCTTCACCAGTCTTCCACTCTTTTCCTTGAGGCAGGCGTGCCTCAAGGAAATGGTTAGAAAACAAACCGCGGTTCTGAAACCATAATCCAGGCTCCTTGGATAAGCTGTAGTTATTTGGTAAGGCTTTAGGCATTAGCTTTGGCTCCTTCGAAGCTAGACGGATTATTCAAATATTACTCCTTGACATTCAGAATTGCCACTGCTTTTATGATAAATCTTTCTGCAGAGACAATAACCGCTTTAGCCCCTGACTGAGAAAACTCAGCCTCATAATCTGCTGCCTCACGAAGATTCATGGCATTGAGGAAGTCGCGTATTGACCGGGCTTCCATTATACCCTCATTCATAAATAGCGCTCTTAATGCTATGGCAAGACAGTAATGACTCTTCTCACGATAGCCTCGGGAATAGATAAGTGCTCTAGAGGCATGGAACATAGCGTAGTAGGCCTGGATGGTTGACCACTTGTATCGCTGATTGTCAAAGCCTGCTTTCGCATCCGACAAGTCGCTCTGGGCGATTGATAGCTCTTTCTCAACTAGTTTCTTGCCTCCCGCGAAGGGAATAATCTTCTTGCTCTCAAGACACTGTTTAAACTCTTGGTTCATTAGCTACCCTTTCCCACAAGACTATACCCCGCTCTACTTCCTCGAGGAAAGCTTGCTCTGATTCCCCTGCCTCCAAAAGTTCGGCAGGGCTCTTAATTACCGGTTGAACATGAATATTCTCATATCCTCTCAGGAAGCTGAAGTTACTAATCGCTTCCATTATCCGTTCTCTGTCATCTGACACGATAAACAAATCTAAATCACTCCGGGAAGTATCGGCCCCTTGGGCACAACTCCCATAGAGTACTATCCTGCTAGATATATCCTTAAGCCTTTCGATCAATGGTTCAATAAGTGTAGTGTTTACCAATTTCTTAAACTCGATTATGGTTGCGTTGGAGATGTCGACGGAGTAAAAATACATTTTCCCTTCACGCCTGCGTTTGATAGCGCCGGTAGAATGCAACTCATTTAAGGCACGGTTTGCTGAGCCGTAAGCTATGCCAATCTTACGAGCGATTTGCCTCTCGTAGAATTCTTTATCTGAAAACTTGGCGAGAAAGCTCAGGACTTTCTGGTTGACTGTGGTAATGATGTGTGAGTTTAGCATTAAACTTAACTCCAAACAGTGAGCATATACTCATTATAGTGAGTAATATTACAAAAAGCAAGAGGCATCAATTCACTGCCTATTTGCAGACTCTAAGGTGAAGTAATTCAATCACATTTTTTAGCGGAGTGTGCAATCCGCCTGAAAAGAGATTTGAGAAGGGGCACGACAGGAGACGAACACGGGCACATAGAATCCACTCGATGGGCATAAACAGGTAGAGAAAAGCGCTTTTGGGGGGATGCAACGCTTGACAGAAAGCCGGTGTGCTTATAGCATTGAAGAGGGTGATTTTGCCGGGGACAGCAGAGTTCCGGCATTGATGGAATTGCACTACATGGAGAGGAGGTGAGCAATGTATGAGAAGATACTCGTTCCGTTAGACGGCTCGGAGCTGGCCGAGGTAGCCCTGCCCCATGCAGAAGAGCTGGGATGGAGAATTTCCTCCGAGGTTACCCTCTTGCAGGTCAGTGAGACAGGTGAATCTCAGCGTTTTCACGAGCATGAAGTCTACCTTCAAAGGGAGGCCGATCTGGTGAAACGCAATATCGTGCATCACCTTGGCAAGGACCAGGAAGAAAACATCAGGGTAAAGTCCGTGGTCATGGAGGGATATCCTGCTGAAGAAATCGTAGATTATGCCGAAAAGAGCGATATTGACATGATTATCATGGCGACCCATGGAAGGACCGGAGTCAGACGCTGGGCACTGGGGAGCGTAGCTGACAAGGTAGTGAGGGCAGCGAGCCAGCCGGTGGTTCTCATCAGAACCGGAGGAATCCATCATGGGATGACAGGCATGCGCGAGAAGGACATGCTCAATACGATACTCGTTCCGCTGGATGGATCGAAGGAAAGCGAAACAATACTTCCCTATATCGAGGATCTGGCCCGCAGGGTTGAGGCTGAAGTTATCCTCCTTCAGGTGGTGGAAATGGCCCACCACGTTTACGCTGCCAGGGGAACGGTGGCACCACTTCCCTATGACAGAAACGAAATGGAAGCTCTGAAGGAGCACGCTATGGAATACCTGGAGGGGGTGAGCGCCCCGCTCAGAGCAAGGGGTGTGACCGTGAAATCTGTGGTGAGAGTCGGCACCGACGCCAGGGAAGTCATCAGGGCTGCCGACGAACTCCATGCAGACCTGGTGGCACTGACGACGCACAGGCGGACGGGCGCAGGGAAGGGAGCCTTCTGGAGCGTTGCCGACATGGTCCTGCGCTCGGGCAATGCTCCCATCATGTTGGTGAGGGGACCATGGCCAGGTAGCAAGCAGTAATATATAACGGAGGAGGCCTATAACATGGAAAGCCAGGTAAAACTCCTTGACGAAATCATGAAGGTAAGCGACAGGTTCGAGAAGGCGCTGCCGGCATTGACCACCGCCCAGAGCGCCGTCAGGAGCGAAGTGTATCGGGATGGCGCCCTTCCCATAAAGGTCAAGTGGTTGATAGGTCTGGGCATAGCTATAAAAGCGGGCTGCGTTCCCTGCATCCTGGCTCGAACCAGGCGAGCGCTGGAAGCCGGAGCCACCAGGGATGAAATTCTAGAGGTGTGCTCGGTAGCTATAGCCATGGGGGGTACCATCTGCACCAGCGAATCACTGAGGGTGATACAGTTCCTGGATGAGCTGGGTGTGAAGTAGCTGAACCGCCTCAGTCAGAAAGAATATCCTGCTGTAAGCGCCCGTGTTGTTGACATAATATCAGAGGAAATGTGCCATTGCTCTCTTTTCTGACAGGTGACCTGCAGTTCGCCCTGGTTTGTACCTGTGACTGTCTGCTCAGTGAGGAGGGAGAGCTCAACTCACCCCGGCAATTATCGCTACCAGCCCGCCCGCGAGTATCAGTATGCCCAGGATCAGCAATCCTATCAACAGTTTCATTCTCATGGATACCTCCCACCCTTAGAGATAATTATAACACGAGCGCGCCAGCGCTCCGCCTGCGCGTGCCTCTATCAATAAAACGGAAGGCATGGTGAAAAGTTTAGAGAGGTGCGTCAAATGCAAGCCACCCCTCCGGCAATTTTTCCCCTTCGCTAAAATCAGCTATACTTTAGACAGCATCTCAAGATGAGCGCGGCAGGCTGGTAAGACAAAAGGAGCAAAGCGGTGAAGAAGCTACTGATTTCCTGCATGCTGACTCTGGCTTTACTGGTGCCACTGGTCTCTGCCTGCACCGCGCCCGCTCCGGCAACGGTATCGCTGGAGCAGCGCCTGGACCATCTAGTCGGACAGCTCGAGCAGCAGCGACAGGAACAGCATATCCCCGGCATGGCTATCGCCGTGGTCAAAGACGATAAGGTCGTCCTGGCGCAGGGCTTCGGCCTGGCGGACATTGAAGAAGAAACGCCAGCGACACCGGAGACTATCTTCGCCATCGGCTCTTCCACCAAAGCCTTCACCTCTGCACTCGTCGGCATGCTCGTGGACGAGGGAAAAATGGACTGGGACGATGCCGTGACCGACTACCTCCCGTATTTTACGCTCGGGATAGAAAGCGAAGACGCGAACGCAGAGGTTACTATCCATGACCTGCTGTGTCACCGCACCGGCTTTACCCGCATGGGGCTTTTATTTGCCAGCGGCACTATTCCCCGGGAGGAAGTGCTGCGCGCCGCCACCGCGGCCGAGCCATGGGTGGAGTTTCGACAGAAGTTCTACTACAGCAATGTCATGTACAGCGCCGCGGGAGTTGCTGCCGGTAAGGCCGCGGGCACGGACTGGGATGCACTGGTGGCCGAACGCATCTTCGAGCCATTGGGCATGAGCGACTCCAGTACGTCGGTGCACCAGGCACAGGCGAACCCTCGCCTTTCCTCTGGATATCTCTGGGATGAAGACCTGCAGCAATACAAACACAAGCCGATGCGCGCGATAGACAACATCGGGCCGGCGGGAGCTATCAATTCCAGCGTCCTTGACATGGCCCGATGGCTGCGGTTTCTGCTTGGACGGGGCGAGTACCAGGGACAGCGACTGCTCAGCGAAGAACAGTTGCATCAAACGTGGACAGGGCAAATCGAAATCGCCGACGGCGTGGATTATGGCCTCGGCTGGATGCTCAGCGAGTGGCAGGGGCAGCCCGTCATCGAGCATGGCGGCAACGTCGATGGCTTTACGGCTCAGGTGGCCCTGTTGCCCGAATCCAACCTGGGCTTCGTGCTGCTGACCAACGCGTCTGTCAGCCCGCTGCCGCAACAGGCCATGAGCATGGTCTGGGAGACCTTGCTCGGGGAATGGGAGGACACCGCTGCCGGGGATAAGGAAAAATACGAGCCATATACCGGACGGTACACCGCCAACTTCGGCACGTTCGAAGATGAGGAATTTACGGTGCTGGTACGGAACAACCACCTGGCGGTTGACGTGCCTGGACAGACCGTTTACCAGTTGAAAGAACCCGACGAAGAGGGCAAGTGGTACTTTGCCATCTCCGATGACATCGCGGTATCGTTTAACCGGGACGGGGAAGGCAACGTCACCGGCATGAAATTGTATCAGGCGGGCTATACCTTCGAATTGCCGCGGCGGGGCATCGAGGTTGCCCCTGAGATTCCCCTGGAGGAGTTACAGAAATACCTCGGCAACTATCGCAGCGAAGAGCTGGGCGTTACCGCCGAGGTGGTTATTCAAAACAACCGCCTCGCCATCGACTGGCCGAGGGAGATGGTCTATGAGTTATATCCACCCGGTGAGGATGGCGTATGGGCCTTCCGCATCTCGCAGAAATTCACCCTGAAATTCAACGAGTCGCCAGGCGGACAAATTCAGTCGTTAACTTATTTCCAGGACGGCAAAGAGTTCCTGCTGCCCCGGGTAGAGGGCACTTCGCTGCCATCGGTGGAGGAGTTCCTTATCCTGCGGGATAGCGAAGGCCGCAGGGATGCCCTGAGTCTGATGGGGGATTTTCACCTCAACGGCAGCCTCGACAGCCTTCAGTCCGGAGTCACGGGCACGGTCTCGCTCTACGCCTCGGGCGGCAACTGCTACCGCGTTGACACCGACTATGGCAGGTATGGTTATAGCCGGGTGGCATTCAACGGCAACCGGGCCTGGACCGAATCCAGTTTTGCCCCCTTCGATGAGATGCACGGAAAAATCCTCGAACAGTTAAAGCAAGGCTACCCCACAGCGCTCGTGGGCGACTGGCGCGACTTCTACGACTCCATTCAAATGCTGAGGGCAGAAGAGCTCGATGGATACATGGTATATGTCCTCAAGCTCGGGCGCGACGATTTGCCGGCGACAACCATCTACGTTGACCAGGCCAGCGGCGATGTTCTCAAATCTATGGAGGTCGTGCTCACCGAGGGAAATATCGGCATACCCGTTGAGACCAGGTACGAGGACTACCGGGAGGTGCAGGGAGTGCGCATCCCATTCCGAATGATATCGAGCAACGAGCAGTCCGGCCGAACCATTGTCCAGTACGAGGCGATTGAGACGGGCCTGGACATCGACCAAGAGTTTTTCATCCTCAGTCCTTCTGCGGCTCTTGAAGAAGCACCCTGTGGCTAGCATGGACGACAGATCTCGGACGCACGGGCATTAACAGTCCCTGTCTTTTGCAGCATCCGCTGCCCTCATAACGGAATATTCTGTTTCTTTACCTCGAAGGCCCTTTGCATTTCCTCCGCCTGGAGAGAGAGCCGCTCCCATTCCTCGTTGAGCGAGGCGATGGATTCCTTTAACTTGCGGTGCTCTTCGATGGTCTCGACTACCCGGGCGCCGTCCTGATAGTGCTCCGGATTGCAGAAATTGCCCTCTATTTCCCTGAAATTCCGCTCCAGCTCTTCCAGCTCGCTCTCGATGGCGGCGATGCGCTTTCTGATGGGAGCGCTGCTGCGGTAATATTTATTTCTCAGTTCACCTTCCACGAGCTTGCGGCGGCGCGCTTTTTCTACCGGAGAGCTTTCACTCTGTCTCTTCGCCTTTTTCCGTTGTGGAACAGGCTGCTCCTCATTGTCCCTGGATTCTCTCCAGCGGAGGTAGCTGTCATAATCTCCGGTAAATACGTCGATCGTGCCGTCTTTTATCTCGATTATCTTACTGGCTATCTGCCGAATGAGCATGCGGTCGTGGGTGATGAAGCAAAGCGTGCCCCGGTAGGCTTCCAGTGCATCGGTGAGTATCTCACGCGAGGGGATATCCAGGTGGTTGGTGGGTTCATCCATCAGCAGGAAGTTCGCCGGTTGTATCAGCATCTTGGCTATCGCCAGGCGGGCCTTTTCCCCACCGGAGAGAACGGCAACCCTTTTGAAGACCTCGTCCTCGCCAAAGAGAAACGCTCCCAGGATTCCCCTGAGCCTCTGCTCCGTTTCTTCCGTGGAGGTGCGCCGCAGTTCAGCCATCAGGCTGTTTTCCGGCTCGAGTAACTCAAGCTGATATTGGGCATAATAGGCCGTGGAGACGTTGTATCCCAGCTTGCGCTCACCCTTCTCGAAGGGGAGCACGCCGGCCAGTACCCGGAGCAGGGTCGTCTTGCCCGCTCCGTTGGGCCCCACCAGCGCCACCCTGTCCCCTCGATGGATAACCAAGTTGAGGTCGCGGTAAACGACGTTCTCTCCGTAAGACTTGGAGATATGCTTCAGAGCAACGACCTCCTCTCCCCCCCTGGAGGAAGCTGGAAAGGAGAAGTGCATCTTCCTGGTCGTCCTGGGAACCATTACCCTCTTCATCTTTTCCAGCCGCTTCAGATGGCTCTGAACCTGGGTTGCCTTAGAGGACTTGGAGCGGAAGCGCTCGATAAAGCGCGTTTCCTGTTTTATCCTGGCGTCCTGCCTCTTCGCCGTGGCTTCCATAACCTCCAGTTCTTTCTGCCTTGCCATAATGAAGCTGTCGTAGTTGCCACGGTGAAGAAGTATCCTTTCCTGCTCGATGGCGAATATCCTGTCCGTCACGCGATTTAAGAAGGCACGGTCATGGGAGGTAACCATAACGGCGCCCTGGTAGCTTCTCAGGTAGTCCTCAAACCAGATACAGGCCTCCAGGTCAAGGTGGTTCGTCGGCTCATCGAGGAGCAGCAGGTCGGGGTTAAGCAGAAGGAGTCTGGCCAGCGCCGCCCGCATCAACCATCCACCGCTAAACTCGTCCAGGGAGCGCTGGAAATCCGACCGGGCAAATCCCAGTCCCGAGAGGACTATACTGGCTTCGTGCTCCGAGTCATAGCCTCCTGCTGCCTCAAAGCGGTGCTGCAACTCTCCCAGTTCACGCAGCAGGATTGCCTGGTTCTCATCACCCGTCCCTTCCTCCAGTTCCGCGCTGACTACCTGGATGCGATGCGCCAGTCCGGTTATCAGCGTTGAGGCTCTGGCAACATCATCGAGCAATCGCCGCTGAGAAGATGGCCTGATGTCCTGCTCCAGGTATCCAATGGTGGCCCCCCTGCGCATGGTCGCGCGGCCCGTGCCGGGACTTGTTTTCCCCGCGATGATATCGAAGAGCGTTGTCTTTCCCGAGCCGTTCGGCCCGATAAGAGCTATGCGGTCCCTGGCAGCCACATTGAAAGTGACCTCGCTGAAGAGCAACTGGTCACCATACATCCTGGACAGGTTGGAAACGCTTAGCATAGGGAAGCTAGATCGCCTTTCTCAGTGCAGCTCTTGCCAGCAGCCTGGTCGAGTCCAGTACGGGCAGGGGAGAGTCCTTTTCCGTTATCAGCAGTGGTATCTCGGTGCATCCGAGGACGACGGCGTCACAGTCCTCCTTCTTGAAGTGTTTGATCGTTTCTTTGAAAAAGGAGCGGGTTTCCGGGAGGAAGACGCCAGAAATCAGCTCGTCGAAAATGGCGTCGTTGATGCGCTCACGGCTTTCCATATCCGGGACGCAACACTCGATACCCACGGCAGCGAGCTTGTCGGCATAAACGGGGCCCTCCATCAGGAATCGCGTTCCCAGAACACCAACGCGCCTGTAGTTCAGCCGCTTTGCCTCGCTGGCTACTTCCCCGGCGATGTGAAGCCAGGGGATGGGCGACCTTCCGGCAACCAGGTCGAAGGCCTGATGTATCGTGTTATCGGGGCATATGACGAAGTCCGCCCCGGCGCCGGCCACTTTGAGCGCTGAAGCCAGCATCAGACTGGCCACGCCTTCCCATTCGCCCGCCTCGACGTATTTCATGTATTCGTTGAGGGGAAAGGTGTGCATGGTGATCTCAGGATGAGCGAACCTTTCCGTCAACTTCGCTCCTTCTGTGCAAATCGTGGTATAGCAAAGGGCTGCCCCCTCTGCGCTACAGGCAACTATGCCAATGTGCCCGGCCATGTGCTACCTCCTTTTTTCCTGCGGAAGATATGCTCCGGTTCCATAAAAAACCCAGCTTCTATCTCTTCGATCGATTCAGCGTTCATATAGCTGTGATTGTACAACTATATTGTAGCATCTAAGAGGAGAAGGTAAACAGGTCCCATTCTGTTATATAACAGAGGCTCACTTTGTGCTATGCTTGCTGCAAGATATGGATGCAGGTTTTGTATCACCCCATGCGCAGAAGGCCACGGGATATCATATAGGACTGATTCCCGATGGGAACAGGAGATGGGCGAAGGAGAAAGGCCTCGCTCCCTGGGAAGGACACGCGCAAGGAGCAAGAAAGACCGAACTGTTTATTGAGTGGTGCATCGATAATCCGGAGATAGTTGAAATAACCGTGTACGGCTTGAGCGAGGAAAACTTCAAGAGGCCGCAGGGGGAACTGGAAAGACTCTATGAGATTTACCAGGTCGAATTTGCGGAGCTCCTCCATAGAGAAAAGATTCACAAGAACAGAGTGAAGGTCAACATCATCTCCACGAATGCAAAGCCCTTTCCTCCAGAACTCGCCGCCATTTTCGACAGAATTAGAACAACGACGAGAGGTTATAACAATAAAGTGCTGAATATGCTGATGGGCTACACCGGCCAGGCGGAACTCATGAGCGCCATTTCTTCTCCGCTTAATCGCGTGAAGAATTTACTCTTTGGTTTGAGGGAAAAGGACCTGGTGGATAGCTTGAAAGTGAAAACTCCCTGTGACTTCGTTGTCAGGACAGGGGAAGAGGAAAAGGAGAGGGAAGCCAAATCCGGATTTTTGCTCTGGCAGTCCACCTACGCCGAGTACTATCATGTCAAAAAGTGGTTCCCCGATATTACCGGGGAAGACATGGACACAGCGTGGGCTTATTTCAAGACCACCAGGAGGAGAAAGGGACTTTAAGCAGGTCCGGATAATTCGAAGGGGGGGAAGACTGGCTCAAGCTAATCTTCCCCCCTCTGCGCTTGTCAGGTTTTCCAACCTGCCGGGGTGTTGGGAGGTGCCCCCCGGCGCAGTGACCTTAGCCGGCTTTTACGGCAATTTGTCTTGGCCTGGCTTCTTCTGCCTGGGGTATGGTGACCGAAAGGACGCCATCTTCCAGGGCAGCATCAACCTTGTCGGCGTCGATGGGAGCAGGCAGACTAACCGTGCGGGTAACCTGTCCATGTTCCAGCTCTTTCATCAGCCATCTGAGATTCTCACTTTTGCCTTCTTCTGCTCCTTCTGAAACCCTGGCGGTAACGGTCACGGAATTTTTATCAGCGCTTATCTCCATTTGCTCGGCCTTGACCCCGGGAAGATAAGCCCTGATAATATAGTTACCATTTTCTTCATAGAGGTCGATGGGCATGAGCTTGGCGACAGCCCCCCTAGGCTGAGCAGCAAGTTCTTGTGAAACAAAGCTTTCGTCAAAAAGCCTGCCCATCGCCTCTCGTAGTGATAGCAACTCTGCGAAAGGGTCTCTTCTGTTGATTATAATTGCCATTTTTTAGTTAACCTCCTTTATCTATTTTTTGTACGCTTTATCCCTTTACAGTCGCCTCCCCCGGCTGTGAAGAGATGGAAAAGAGCCCATCAATCTTATTTCTGATAGACCAGGTGTTGTCACTTTACCTTATTCCTCAATCCTTTTTTAGTTTCCTTACGAGAGATATTTTCTATTCTCTCCTGCCACTCCTTATTTCCAGGATTATCCGGATTCCCTGCATATTTACTCCCTCACTTTCGAGTTTGGCTATTTCTCTGACGCGTTCGATATCCCTATCCGAGTATAGCCGCTGCCGGCTCTCTGTTCTGGCAGGACAGAGCAGTTGATAGCACTCGAACCGCCTTATGCGGTGAGCCTCCAACCCGGTCAGCATCACCGCCACCGCCATGGTATATTTGGCGATTTCCCTTTCCTCAAACTCTTTCGCCATATAAAAATGCTCTCCCTGACAGCTTATCTTCAGGCTCTACCGCCTCCTGTAACTTCAGCAGTTATTATATCTTTCTTTACACCTATTGTCAAGTTGGTAAACAATTATTGTTATATTACCTGACAATTTTTATCTACATGCTTGACATCATGAATATCAAGATATATAATATACCCGTGTCCCTCGGGGCAAGAACAGGAAAAGGAATTGAATGAGCACGAAAGATGTGCAAGGCATTTACATTATGCAGGTAGCTTCGCAGCTTACCGGCATGCACCCGCAGACACTGCGCAAATATGAGAGGGAGGGTTTGCTGACGCCATCGCGAAGCAAAAAGGCACGTCTGTACACGGAAGATAATATCACCCGTCTCAGGGAGATAAAGCATCTGGTGAACGTCATGGGGCTTAACATGGCGGGGGTAAGGCTCGCCCTCGGGATTCGGGATAGAATCCTGGGCATGAAAGAGGTGCTCGCTTCAGCAAATCATGAAGCTGAAAGCCGGCAGCGCCTGGAAAATCTGCTCGATGACATTCTGGAGATATTGAGAAATGCGCCCCTTCAGGGTAAAGTTGCATCTCAGGATAATATTTTCAATAAGAAATAGGGAGGCTTTGCAAATATGAATATAGAGAAATTTACGGAAAAGGCACAGGAGGCTATTCTGGTTGCACAGCGCCTGGCAGAAGACAGTCACCATCCTCAGATGGAGGTGGAGCACCTGCTCTTTGCCCTCGTTGACCAGGAAGGAGGCGTCGTGCCCAGCATACTGGAAAAGCTGGGAGTGAACACGGCGCAGATAAAATTGCAAATAGAGAGCGAACTGGAGCGCCTGCCCAAAACCTCCGGGGCAGCGAAGGTTTATATGTCCCAGAACCTGTCGCAGGTGCTGGACATGGCGGAGAAAGAAGCCAGCAAATTCAAGGACGAGTATGTCAGTACAGAACACCTGCTGTTAGCTATCATTGATAAAGATGGCAGCGCCGCCGGGGAAATACTCAGGAAGCATGGCATAACCGGAGACCGCATCCTCGAAGTGCTGACCTCCATTCGTGGCGGACAGAGGGTAACCGACGCCAACCCGGAAGGAAAATATCAGTCCCTGGAGAAATACGGGCGCGACCTGACCGAGATAGCCCGGCAGGGCAAGCTCGACCCGGTTATCGGACGCGATGAAGAAATAAGGCGCGTTATTCAGGTCCTCTCCCGGCGCACCAAAAACAACCCGGTGCTCATCGGCGAGCCAGGGGTGGGCAAGACGGCCATCGCCGAAGGGCTGGCTCAGCGCATCGTCAGAGGTGATGTTCCCGAAGGATTGAAAAACAAGCAGGTCGTGGCCCTGGACATGGGAGCGCTGGTGGCAGGCGCCAAGTATCGCGGTGAGTTCGAGGAAAGGCTCAAAGCGGTGCTCAAGGAAGTTCAGCAATCGGCAGGCAGGGTGCTCCTGTTTATCGATGAACTCCACACCGTGGTTGGCGCCGGCGCTGCTGAAGGCACTATGGATGCCTCCAACATGCTCAAACCCTTGCTGGCGCGTGGAGAACTGCATTGCATTGGAGCTACCACTCTGAACGAATATCGCAAGTATATCGAAAAGGACGCCGCGCTGGAGCGGAGGTTTCAGCAGGTAATGATCGGAGAGCCTTCGGTAGAAGACACCATCTCCATACTGCGTGGGCTTAAGGAGCGCTACGAAGTGCATCACGGAGTGCGCATACAGGATTCGGCTTTAGTAGCCGCCGCTGTGCTCTCGAACCGCTACATCAGCGACCGCTTTTTACCCGACAAGGCGATAGACCTGATGGACGAGGCCGCCGCCAAGCTGCGCACCGAGATAGACAGCCTGCCATCAGAGCTCGACGAGGTCAAGCGGCGCAAGATGCAGCTTGAGATAGAGAGAGAAGCCCTGAAGAAGGAAAAGGACGCTGCCTCACGGGAGCGCCTGGGCAATCTGGAGAAGGAGCTGGCTGACCTGAAAGAAGGTTACAGTCGCCTGGAGATGCAGTGGCGGCAGGAGAAGGAAGGCATACAGGAGATGCAGCAGCTCAAGGAGAAAGTGGAGCAAGTTCGGCGTGATATAGAGAAGGCAGAGCGTTCGGCTGACCTGGAGAAGGCGGCACAGCTCAAGTACAGCACCCTGGTTGAGCTGGAGAAACAGTTGAAGGAAAGGGAAGAGCGCCTTTCTGCCAGAAAGGAACGGCAGTTGCTCAAACAGGAGGTGGGTGAAGAGGACATCGCTGAGGTCATCAGCCGCTGGACGGGAATCCCGGTGAGCCGTCTTATGGAAGGCGAAATCGAGAAGCTGCTTCGCATGGAGGAGCGACTGCACCTCCGCGTGGTCGGACAGGACGATGCCTTGACCGCGGTGGCAAATGCCATCAGGCGTGCTCGTGCGGGCATACAGGACCCCAATCGGCCTCTGGGCAGTTTCATTTTCCTCGGGCCTACCGGCGTGGGCAAAACGGAACTGGCGCGAGCACTGGCAGAGTTTCTCTTCGACGATGAGAGAGCGATGGTGCGCCTGGATATGTCGGAATACATGGAGAAACACACCGTGTCGCGCCTCATCGGTGCACCGCCGGGCTATGTGGGATATGAAGAAGGCGGCCAGCTCACCGAAGCTATACGGCGCAGGCCATACGCCGTGCTGCTGCTGGATGAAGTGGAAAAAGCGCATCCCGACGTTTTTAACGTCCTGCTGCAGATACTGGACGACGGACGCCTCACCGATGGACATGGACGCACGGTGGACTTCAAAAACACGGTGCTCATTATGACCAGCAACGTGGGCAGCCAGTGGATAATCGACCTTGGCCAGGGGCAGGAGGAAGAAATGAAGAACAGGATTGAAGAAGCGTTGAAAGCACAGTTCCGCCCCGAGTTCCTCAACAGGGTAGATGAGGTGATAGTTTTCCATCAGCTCGACCAGGAACACCTCAGGAAAATTGTGGCCCTTCAGGTCGCCAGTTTGAAGAAGCGCCTCTCCGAGCGCCACATAGATATTGAACTCAGTGATGACGCCACCGACCTTCTGGCGAAGGAAGGCTATCATCCGGCATACGGCGCCCGTCCACTGAAGCGCACCATACAAAAACTCGTTCTGGACCCGCTGGCCGTCAAGGTGCTGGCCGGTGAGTTCAAAGATGGAGATACGGTCGAGATCGGCATCGAGGGAGGAAGCATCGCCTTCAACAAAAAGGAGGACGCGATATCCGGAAATTGAAAAATTCCGGTCACGTGTCAGAATTCTAGATGAAAAAGCGAGATTATTATGAAATCCTTGGCATCGACAGGAGCGCTGATGTCGCTGTCATCAAGCAGGCTTATCGCAAGCTGGCGATGAAATATCACCCCGACAGAAATCCGGGCAATAAGCAAGCTGTGAAGCAGATGGCGGAGATAAATGAAGCCTATGCCGTGTTGTCTGACCATGAGAAGAGACACCTCTATGACCGCTACGGCCATGCAGGGCTTGAGGGCTATTCCAGAGATGACCTCTTTCGCAGCGTCGATTTCTCGAGCCTTTTTCGGGAGTTCGGCCTGGGCAACTTCGGATTCGGCGGGGGCATCTTTGACAGTTTCTTCAATGCAAGAGGGGCGAGGCCAGGAAGACCCCGGAGGGGAGCGGACCTCAAGTATACGCTGAAAGTTACTCTTCAGGAGGTTGCCTTCGGGGTAGAAAAGGAGATAGAGATTCCCATAACGCGGACCTGTCTTTCCTGCCATGGAACGGGTGCTGAGGAGGGGGGACTGAAGGATTGTGATCGCTGCCGGGGTTCCGGTCAGGTCGTGACCGAGCACCGTTCGGGATATAGCGTATTTCGCCAGATTAACGCCTGCAGTAAATGTAGCGGGACAGGAAAGATAGTGCAGAAACCGTGTAAGAAGTGCCATGGCAAAGGCATGGTGGAAGAAACTGACAGGATTTCAATTTCTATTCCCGGAGGGGCCGATAGCGGGTACAGGATAAGAATCGACGGCAGGGGAGAGGTGGGTGATGAAGGGACACCGCCAGGTGACCTCTATGTTGTGCTTGAAGTAGAGGAGCATCCCATCTTCGAGAGACATGGCGACGACATTTACATGGTCATGGAGGTAAGTTTTGCCCGGGCAGCGTTGGGTGGTGAGATTGATGTTCCCGGCCTGGATGGCGACCTCAAGCTCGATATACCACAAGGAACTCAAAATGGCGAGGTATTGCGAATAATAGACAGTGGAATCCCTCATCTGGACGGTCACGGCAGAGGTGACCAGTACGTGGTAGCTAAAGTGGTGACCCCACAAAAGCTGACCGAGCGGGAAAAGGAATTGTTCCAGGAGCTGGATAAGCTGCTGGAGGAAGAGCGAAAGAAATGATGCACCTCTAACCACATGGGGGGTGGTAGTTTCTGGCAGAGAGATGCGCCTCTAATCATATAGAGCTGGCAGTTCATAGCACAGGAATGCGCCTTCAATCTGTGCCCCGGTCTGGTGTATAATCGCAGGGTTGGTATCGGCGAACTCGGAGACCGGAAGAGAGTGAATCAGATAATCTAGTTTGGAGGGAAGATTAGTATGAGCGAGTCCTTTGAGCGAGTTGGCAATGTGGATGTCGTCCACTATGAGTTTACCCTCGATGCGGGAGAAGCCGGGGGCAGAACCACCAGGATATTGATGAGGCATGACAAGAAAATCGAGGTGGACATACCTGCTGGAGTGGTAACGGGCAGCGTCGTCAGACTGAGCAATGCGCTGCAGTTAACCGATGGCCGCCAGGGAGATATCCTGATCCACATCAAGGTCAAGGGAGAAGCAATGCCAGCAATGGTTCTGGAGGTGAAGGACGATAATTTTGAGGGCGAAATTTTGAAATCTACCGTGCCCGTGGTGGTCGATTTCTGGGCTCCCTGGTGTGGCCCCTGCCGCGCTATTGCCCCCATAACGGAAAAACTGGCCAAAGAATACGAGGGCAGGCTCAAGTTCTGCAGGGTAAATGTTGACGAGAACCGCCTGGTTGCAGGAAAGTACATGATCCAGAGCATACCGCTGCTGCTCTTCTTCAAGAACGGCAGGGTGGTCGACCAGAGCCTTGGTGCCGTTCCCGAGTCCCTGCTCAGGACAAAGGCAGATGCCCTGATCTGGCATTGAGAAGCCCTCCGGGCTACATGCCGAGCAGTTTCTCCATTACCTGAGGGAAGCTATCTCCCTTCTCTTTATCAACTACCCAGTCTGCGGCGTCGATAACCTGACGGGGCGAATTGGAGTCGATGACGATTCCCAACCCTGCCCACCGGAGCATGCCGATATCGTTGATACCGTCCCCGATAGCCACGGTCTGGCTCTGCTTCACGCCCAGATACCGGGCCAGATGTTCCAGCGCTTTGCCCTTGCCCGACTGGGGGTGTCCAATCTCACAGAAGGTAGAGTAGGATTTGGTAACGAGCAGGCTTGAGCTGAATTCGGCCTCGAGCTGGAGCACCAGACGGGCAACGTTCTCCGGCTCTCCTATGGCAACTATCTCGGTGGGCTTTTTCTTGAGGGAGGCAATTATGTCATCGACGAGACTGAATCCAACCCCGTTGCGCTGGGCATACTCCTTTACCCTTTCCGTGACTTCGTCCAGGTACAGCTCATCATCGAGGTAGAAATAGGGAAGCAGGTTCGCCCGGCGGATTCGCCTGATTACCTCACGGGCAATCTGCAGCGGCAAAAGCTTGTGCCACAATTCCTTCCCATCCCAGGCATCTTTAATCAGAGACCCCTGGTAGCATATAAGTGGAATCCTGATTCCCAGTTCCCTGGCAAAACGGGCACTGGGCCGATACATGCGACCGGTAGCGAGCGTGACCATCATCCCTGCGCCAAGGGCATGCTGAATGGCCTCCCTGTCGCCGGCGGAGATATCGCCATCCTGGTGCACAATGGTGCCATCCAGGTCAACCGCAATGAGCTTGTATTTCAAAAGCAACTCCTCTGCATCATGAAGGTCTATTTTCTCATTATCTGACGGAAGAGACAAAGTTTTCAGGAGGCGCGGCTCCGGTCATCCAGAAACCTGGCCAGCTCGTCTCGCTCGAAGTGGGGCAACTCTCTTGTCCGCGTCGCAGTGCGCATCATGACTCCTTCCTCTGCCGCCGTCACACTGCCTATCACGGTGGCGTTTATTCCAGCCTCCCCAAGGGCACTCAGAAGCGCGGAGGTCTCAG
>JAGGYM010000018.1 GCA_021162545.1 Dehalococcoidia bacterium
ATTCCCCTCCTTGAAAAAGATGCCTACAGCTTCTTTTTGCAGAGATACCAGTCCGTGCACTCGTAACCTGCTTCAGCCTCTCCTCCGCCATTTCCTGTGTGTTCGGCGGTGGTACAACCACCATGTCCCCCGGCTTCCAGTTAGCCGGCGTGGCCACTGCATTGGCGTCGGTTGTTTGCAAGGCATCTACTATTCGCAGTATCTCAGCCATATTCCTGCCAGTGGTTAGCGGGTAGTACAGTATTGTCCTGATAATCTGCTTGGGGTCGATTATGAAGACGCATCTGACGGTCTCAGTCTTGCTCTGCCCGGGGTGAATCATGCCATAAGCCAGAGAGACTTCCTTGCTGAGGTCGGCGATTATGGGGAATGGTATCTTTACTCCCGTTTTCTCCTCGACGTTGCGCACCCAGGCGATGTGTGAGGAGACGCTGTCCACGCTCAAGCCCAGGAGTTCCACGCCGCGCTTCTGCAGCTCGGGGAATATCTCGGCAAAAGCTATGAATTCAGTGGTGCACACCGGGGTGAAGTCCGCCGGGTGAGAAAAGATGACCAGCCAGCTTCCCTTGAAATCTTCCAGCTTGAGTACCCCATGGGTGGTTACCGCTTCAAATGACGGTGCCGGATCGCCCAATCGGGGAAGGCTTATTACTTGCTCCTTTACTTCTTCCATCTCATTCCTCCTTTTTCAACTTTTTCTCTTGTGGATTTCTCCATGCAGTTTACATAATATTCTAGTCATACTTCGATGCAATTTTCCCATACGCCATGTATGTTGCAGTAAGCGAGTGCACAGAAGGATTTGAATTGCTCCACCTGTACCTGGAACCTGACGTTGGGGCTGGTATAGGAAGGAGCGAAGGTGGAACGTCCCAGGTTTATCACTTGCCCCTCCTTCTTTACCCCGTAGAGCTCTATCCATGCGATGTGATGTTCCACGGTGTTGGGGTGGGGAGTTTCCCTTCCCACTACCACATGGACGATGTCTGCGCCGGACTCTCCCTTTCCCTTGCCGAGCTCGATTACAGGAACGTGTTTTTCTCTTCCCTCAGTTTCCTGGCTCTTCAGGATGTCCCCAAATTTCATCTTGGCACCTCCTCCTACTTTCCTTTTATTTTTTCCGCAATTGCCCTGCCAAATTCACGGCACTGTTGCAGGCCATTTTCATCCGGCTTCTGCTGGATTTTCAGCCCTGGTTCTATGACATCCATTTCGAAGATGTGTTTCATAGTATCGCTCATCATCTGGACAGCTTCACCACTCCATCCGTAGGACCCAAATGATGCCCCGACCTTGCCCTTCAAATTTGCCTTCTCCATCTCGAAAAGGAATGTCTGCATCGGCTGAATCATGTTATGGTGGTAAGTCGGGGAGCCAAGAACTACGGCATCAAAGTTTGCCAGGTCTTTTGCCTTGGCATTTGTGGCCCTTTTCAATACAGCGTCAACTCCGGCCTCTTTTATACCCTCTTCGATGGCCTTGGCCATCATTTCTGTTTTACCAACTCTGCTCTCATAAATTATTATGGTTCTGGACATCTCTCTCCTCCTTCCTCTAAAACATTGGGAACATTATCATACAAAGCCGTGCTCTTTATGCTTCTCTGCAATGGTGCCGGCCAGGTTATCCAGGGCTGCGAAATCGGTTTCCTGTGGATAGCCCTTGATAATCACGGTCCCCAGCACCTCTACCTTGAGGTTGGGTATCATTGCCTGAAGCTGCTCTACCGCTTTGCCGCCCCAGCCATAAGAGCCGATAATCGAGACGAACCGGGCCTTGGGTCTCAGTGCATTGGCCAGCAATGCGGCATAGGCGACGTTGGGGTGAGGGCCGATGTGGACCGTGGGCGCTCCAATGACTATAGTTGCTGCATCTACCAGTGCCATCGCCAGTTTCCCGATGTCCGTTACCGACAGGTTGAATTGTTTTACGGTAACTCCCCTGGCAGCCAGGGCCTCGACGAAGTGCTCTACCATTTTTCCCGTGCTGCCGTGCATGGAGATATAAGGCAGTACCACGGTATTCGTGGGCATGCCCGATACCCACTCGCGATAGGCATTCAGAATGAATTCCGGCTTATCGTAGATGGGGCCATGGCTGGGGGCGATGATGTCGATCTGGTAGTTCTTCAGCTTTTCCAGGTGCTTCTGTATGTTGCTGCGGAAGGGCATCATGATTTCGGCATAATACCTCTTTGCTGCTTCATAAACCTGGCCTTCGTCAGTTACGTATGAATCTGTGGTGGCGATGTGCGAGCCAAAAAGGTCACAGGGGAAGAGAATCCTCTCCTCCTTGAGGTATGTCAGCATTGTCTCCGGCCAGTGCACCCAGGGGGCATGGATAAATTCTAATGTCTTATCTCCCAGGGATAAAATCTCGCCATCACTTACAGTAATGAATTTGCCTTCGGGGATAGATAATAAGTCCATCAGTATGCCTTTGCATTTGGGGGTGGTGACTAAGCTGGCATGGGGGTACTTCTCCAGAATATATGGAATGCTTCCGGAATGGTCCTGCTCGGCGTGATTGGCAATGACGTAATCTATGTGCTCGATGCCGAGTTGCTCCAGGTGATTCAGCAGCACGTTTTTCATGGGGGGGTCTACCGTGTCTATAAGTGCTGTCTTCTCGCTGCCCTTAATCAGGTAGGAGTTGTAGCTCGTGCCGTCGGGGAGGGGTATCAGCTCATCGAATAGACGCCTGTTCCAGTCTATTGCCCCCACGGAGTATACCTCGGGTCTTATCTCTCTAATAATGTTCACCTGTCCTCCTTCTAATACTTACTCCTGTAAGCGCTTTTCCCTTCCAATTTCTCGTATCCTGGCGATATTCTGTGTGGCTTCCAGTATCCCCTCTAATTGTTCTCTGCTCAGATTTCCTGTCATTGCGCCACTCACCAGTTATTCCTCTATTTTCTCGAACATGTCTTTGCTGACACCGCATACGGGGCATACCCAGTCGTCAGGTATATCCTCGAAGGGAGTCCCCGGGGCTATACCGCCGTCCGGGTCGCCTTCTGTAGGGTCATATATGTATCCGCAGACGGTGCACCTGTATGTAGCTGGTTTCTCCATTTTCCTCTCCTCCTTTATATATGTGGGAGCAGTCTTCGGGGACATGCCGCGCTTTACTTCGTGGTAGTAGGCATAAGTCATAGGTTCGCCGCTGATGAGATTTTCTGCCTCCACTAATTCTCCCGTGAAGATGGTGTGGGTTCCGACATCCATTTCGCTGATTAGCTTTGCTTCGAGGCAGGAGAGGGTGTGGTCCAGAACCACCGGAGCTCCTGTCTTTCCCAGCTTGTAGTTCACCTGGTCGAATTTATCGATGTTCCTTCCTGACTTGAAACCGAAATGTCCGATGAAGTTCAGAGGAGTATCCTTTGCCAGGATGGAAATGGCGAAGACGCGGCTATCGTGAATGAATTCGTGAGTCAGATTTTGCTTGTTGATGCTGATGGCGACAGTGGGTGGTTCTGAGGTGACTTGAAATACGGTATTGGCAATTTGCCCGTTAAGCCTGCCCCCAGCGTCTTTTTGGGAAGATACGATGTACAGTCCGTAGCTTAATTTGTATAGCGCTCTGGTATCCATCTCAACCTCCTTGCATTCTATTTATATAGGTTATATAGGGGTTCTTTTCGACGGACTTCTCAAATCAATTCCTTCATCACATCTTATTGCGGTATCTCATTTTTTCCGGATCTGCTTAAGCATTTCGGGCAAATACCAATGATGTAAGGCCGCAGTTCTTCAATTTTATACCCATCTACTGTCTTCTTTCCTTCAAGGGGACATCCTTCAACATGAACATCATAGATATGGCCGCACCGGCGACAGAGAAAATGATGATGTGGTTCAATTTCATAATCGAAGTGAGCTTTGCCCTTTTCAATCGTTATCTCCCGGATAAGGCTGTGATTTTTCAAGAACACCAAAGCATTATAAATTGTAGCCTGCGAGATTATGGAGAAATTTTCTTTTAGACTTTGATATATCTCCTCTGCCGTAGGATGGGTGTGATTCAGATAAAGGTATTCCAGAACTGCATAGCGCTGTGTGGTCAGGGGAACCCCTTTTCTTTTCAAGCTGTGAACCTTCGCCTCAAAACTCATAGTTTCATTATAACATTATAATAATTCTAAGCAAAGAAAGAATATAAACTGTATGCCTCGTGGTACTGTATTCGGCATGGGAGGGGGGTCTATTTACATAATATCTTTTTCGCTGGCCTGGACTGCCCGCTCTATTTCTGCATTAAGCATAGGCGGCAGTCCTTCGACATCCACCTTGAGAAACCCCCGAATTATGGTGGCCGTAGCTTCATTTTGAGTTAAGCCACGCGCCATGAGATATTCTACTTCTTCCTCGGCTATCTTGCCCACCGCCGCCTCGTGGGAGAGGTCAATGCCGGCCAGGTTGCCTTTAAGCTCTGGTATGGCATGAACCATGCCCCCTTCCTGCAGGATCAAACCCCGGCATTCCAGGTGACCTTTAACGTCGGGAGCGTTGCCCTCAATGTAGCCGCGGGATATAATATCGCCTCCGGTAGTTATGGCGCGCGTAATGATTTCTGTCTTTGCTCCTCTGGCGTCGAGAATTGTTTGGGAACCGACGTCCATTGAAGAGCCAGGAGTTGCCACCAGGGTGCTGTTGTACCTGACAACTGCGTTTTCCCCCACGCATCTGGCCACAGGATTCATCTGCAGCGAGCGAACTGGCTTCATAAGGACGTAGTTATTGAGGAATAGGCCATTCTCTTCCACGATGGTTGCCGTGCGAGGGCGGACATTTATCCCGGGATTCCAGTTATGTATCATGGTAAAGGTAACTTTAGCTCCCCTTTTGATGTAGAACTCCGATACTCCCAGGTGCAGGCCAGCGTTTTCCTCAGAAGAACTGGTGCATCCGGTAATCAAGTGTAGCTCTGAACCTTCCTCGGCGATGATGATATTGTGTACGTTTTGAGATAGTTGTGCCGTGGCCAGATAGAGACAGGCCTGAACAGGGTAAGTGGTTTTGTATCCCGGTAGGGTTCTGATAAAGTAGCCGTTGTTCTGATTCATCTCTACGCTGGCGGTGTACTTGTCAGTGTCCACGGCTATTGCCCGCCACCAGTAGTCCGATAGCCAGTCGTACTTTTCCAGAGCTTCGCTGACGGCCATAACCTCGATGCCTTCTTGTCTGACTGAGCAGTGGATGGGAGTATTGTCCTCTTGGATGAAAGTTCCCGACCTCTGGTCTGGCTCATCCAGAGTGACTCCTACCTCCAGCATCTTTTCTTTAGTCGTGTCGGGAAGTTCTGAAGGATCATCCTGGTAATGCTTCTCTTCAGCTGAACTGGCATAAGAACTTAAATCTATGTCCTCGCCGAAGGCAGCAGGTTTATCTGATGCTTCTTTAGCACTGTCTCTGTAGGTTCTGGAAGATTTTATTTCGCGCATTTGATGCATTTTGCGTAGCCCCTTTCTTTGATAGTTGCCAGTATCTCATGGGGGTCACCGCATCCGATTATTCTGCCGCTAATCATGACATAGCCGCTGCGGGCGTTGACATAATTGAGGATATAACCGGTATGTGTAATGATGAGTCCCATGCATTTTCGCGTGCGTATGGGACAGTTTTTATGCAATAACTCGTTTATTAAGTTGCCTATAAGGGCGATGTTTGTCAGGTCAACGCCGGACTCAGGTTCGTCCAGCAGTGTTAGCCTTGGATTTTGCGCCAGTAGCTGCATCATCTCGGAGCGCTTTATCTCTCCACCGGAGAAGCCGTAGTTTATTTCCCTGTCCAGGAAGTCAGCCAGGTCAGCTTTTTCAGCCAGGTGGCGGACTTTTTCCTCGCTTGCTCGTTCCTTGAGCCCGGCAGCGACCATGTCGCGCGTTTTCACTCCACGAACTGCCGGTGGCCTCTGGAAGGCCATGCCGATTCCCATGCGTGCTCTCTCATCCAGCGGTAGCCTGGTTATGTCGTTGCCCCTGAAGAAGATGCTGCCACCGGTTATTTTATACCTGGGGAAGCCCATTATTGCCATCAGCAGGGTGGTTTTCCCTCCGCCATTGGGGCCGAAGAGGATATGTGTCTCTCCAGGGTTGATCGTCATGTCTATGCCGTGCAATATCTCCGTGTCTTCCACTTCCACAGTTAAGCCCTTAATTTCCAGCATATTTTTGTTCCTTCGCCTTTCAGTAATTTATTTTTTAACCGCCATCAAGAGCTTCTCTTGTAATTTTAGCAAACCTCTGCATAAATTCTATACCGAAGTTGCTGTTTTGTCATTCATTGTGAATGAATACACTGCTGGCGTCGGAGTTGTGCAACTTACGTCACTCCGGAGAAGTGCTGGCAAGCACCCGATGGCATGGACCGGGTAAGGGCCCCCCTTCGAGCTTCGATGTAAGCGTCTCCAGATGGTGCTGCTTTGCGGGTAGAATGGCTCTGATTGAGCTATAGCATCTACAGTCCCTCCTGTGTATAATAGCGTTACTTTACCCGAATATATTCCCGCCCGGGTGGATGTAAGTTGGCGGAGGGGCACGTCGAGTGCTTCAGCTTGGCGGTGCCGAAGTGCTGGAAAAGGTGAGCGAGCGCAGCGAACTGCGCTTGAAGACGACCTGCCGGAACCAGCGGGGCGAGGTGGTTGTCGATGGTGAGGCGAAGGTAAAGATTATGGAGAGTGAGGGTTCAGGTAAAAGAAGGTAGGCAAATCCCAAAACCAAAGGCGGAGCCAGCTATTTTTACGAGGCCCATGGTTCACGAC
>JAGGYM010000054.1 GCA_021162545.1 Dehalococcoidia bacterium
GGCATGAGAAATATCTGGTCGGGTTCATAAGGACGAAAGGTTTTGCTCACAGGCGCCTCCTTCGCTAAGACTTACCCCAATTATACCCCATTATGACTACCTGAAACTATTACCCGGACAGACTCCTGGGTCTGATTAGCTTTGAAAAATGTGGGGAAATGGGTTTATCCCACTTGACAACAAATCCCACTAGTGTATAATGTGTGTAGATAGATAGGGGTGAGGAATATGGGAACCTTTATTAGTAAAGATGAAGAGCTGACGAGAATAGGAAGAAGCGTAAGACCAGACGCAAGGCAACGTGTGTCTTTGCCTAAAGCTCTGGTAAAAGAAGGCATTACCTATCACATATATTGCAATAAGTTGGGACAAATATTGTTAGACCCACAAGTGACAATCCCCGCATCTGAAGCATGGTTATTTGAGAATAAGGAAGTCTTAGCTTCAATAGATAGGGGTATGGTAGAGTCTGCTAATGGGCTAACAATGGATCGTGGCTCATTTGCAGAATATACAGAGGATGCATCATAATTTACGCTTTACCACTACGGCTGATGAGGAACTTGCAACTATAGAAGATAGTCCTGCGTTAAAAGGTGTCCTCAAACAAATTAGAAAAACATTGGGATATTTAGAGACAAATATCCGAAGCCCATCCCTTGAAACCCATGAGTTTAAGTCGCTGACAAGGCGTTATGGCATGAAGGTATTTGAGGCATATGCTTCAGATGACTATAGGGTATTTTGGCATTATGGCCCTCATGAAGTGGATAGTAGGGGTAAGCGGATCCCCATAATTACCATTGTAGCCATAACCCCTCACCCTTAGATGGGCTACTTTCCCCACCTATAGGAGCTTGGGTCATAACTCAAAAGTGCTCATTTTATTCCCCCCCAAGGAACTGATTGAGGCTCAAAATCGCTAACCATTCCCCACGGCAGCTTCAAAAATCATACCACATGCCCCACTTCGCTCATTATGAGCGACTGGTGACCCAAGCTCCTGGGGCAACCAACCAGTGGGCGCTGTCAACACACCTTTTTGTAGTGTCAACAAATTAGTCTATTGTTACCGTCTTACGTTCAAACTGAAGCTAGAAAATAGCTAACAAAAAGCTAATGGATGAATTAAAACAGGTTGCCAATAGTTGGTATTTTACGTATAAAAGATGCTTTGGGTAATTGACGCAAAAGTTCTAGTTTGAACGTAAAATGACCCTTTGGAATATCTGGTTACAGCTTCCGCAGACCGCCACCAATAGGTCTCCCGGCCCCCCTCCCCTGCCCTGGTTACCACGTATAATGCGCAACAGGTGCCGGTAAAGGCACCTGTTGCCGTAGTTTCCTGGTGAATTGGGGGTAGTTCCTTATTTGCTCTTCTCTGCGGGCGCCGGGTTCTGATATCCCGACAGCAGGACATTGGGCACGATGTCTGTCAGTTCTTCCACCGTCCACATGTCCCCGGACTTGAAGATGAACTTCTCCTTTACTGGCTCCGAGTAGAGAGCGATGTTGTTCCCCGTGACGTCAAAGGTGCGACCGTTTATGTCGGCGGCAGCGTCGGTGCAGAGGTAAATTATGAAAGGAGCTACCGTTGCCGGGTTGGGAGGGTTGGTTAGCTCCTCGAACCTCTCTTTGGTCATCAGCCCGGCCTCGTACCTCTTCTTGAATCCGGCTGCGATATCTGCGCTGAGGGTAAACCGCGTTCCCGCAGTGGGGGCATAGGCGTTGCAGGTTATGCCGTAACGGCCTACTTCCCTGGCCACGGCTCTGGTGAGGCCTACGATGCCTGCCTTGGCTGCTCCGTAGTTGCAATGTCCCACTGTGCCAATGTAGGCGGTGGAGGTGGTATTTATTATGCGGCCCCATTTCTGTTGCTTCATCAGGGCAGAGGCAAAGCGAATGCAGTTGAAAGACCCTTTGAGGAAAGAATCCACGCTTCTGTCCCACTCTTCTTCCGTCATGTTCCACACCATGTGAGGCGCATCGGCGCCGGCATTGTTCACCACGATGTCTAGCTTGCCGAAGGTGTCCACCGCCAGCTGTATTATCTTCTCGGCCTGGTCGAACTCGGAGACGCTGCCAAAGAAAGGCGCTGCTTCTCCTCCTTTGTCTCTGATCTCCTGAGCTACGGTCTCTGCATCTCCCCCCTGGGTGCCGGGTTTGCGGTTATTGGTCACAATTTTGGCTCCTTCAGCCGCCATGGCAAGAGCTATAGCTTTGCCAATTCCCTGTCCCGAGCCGGTAATTATGGCCACCCTGTCCTTTAGATAATTGCCCATTTTCTTGATTGGTCCTCCTTCTTTTTTCTTTGATTTATCCTTGTCTTTAGCCTATGTCAGGAGTAATAGTTGAACCGGGTCACAAATTTACATCTCTGACTCTGCTAGCTCTCCAATTGTGAGGGTCTAGACGTTATTTCTGGTGGCAGCGGCGGGATTTGAACCTGCGACCAAGGGCTTATGAGTCCCCTGCTCTACCGCTGAGCTACGCTGCCCCAAGATAGTTTAGCATCGCCTGCAAAAAACGGTCAAATAAAGCTCTGCTAGGCAGAATGCCGGGTATTGGGGGGATAGGAGCGCTGCCGGATTTGCTTTACGGTTTAAGGAGGGCGATGTGGAGCACAGTGACCAGGAGTATATCTTGTCTCCTGAGAGGAAAGGATACGAAGGTGTTGGGGGGCCTCTGAACCGGTGGTGGATGCACGTAATGGGCTGGCGCGTCTTTGACAGAGTTCCCGTTGTGACCATACAATAATCCTTGATATGAACATGGGGGGGCAGCTTTACAGGTTGCAGCAGGTGGAGCTGGAGATTCAGGAGAAACGGAAGGTGCTGACTGAGGTTGAAAACTCTCTGCAGGATGATAGTGCTCTGGTTGAAGCCAGGGACAGGCTGGCTGCAGGGGAGCAGTCTCTGACGGTGACGATGAAGAAGCAACAGGATGCGGAGTGGGAGGTGGGAGACCTGCAGGACAAGAAAAAGCAGGTCAACTATAAGCTCTACAGCGGCGCAATTAAGAATCCCAAGGAGCTGTCCAACCTGGAGAGCGAACTTGCAAGCCTTAAAAGCAGAACGAAGGAGTGGGAAGACGAGTTGCTGGAATTGATGACCATGGTGGAGGATTTGGAGGCAGCGGTCAGTGCTGACAGCGAGAGTCTGAAAGATTTGCAGCGGGAATGGCAGGAGAGGCAGGTATCTCTTGGCCGCAGGAAAGGTGAACTTGAGGTCGAGCTTGTTGAACTTGAGGAAGCTCGCCGTGGTGAGGTAGAGTCGATTGATTCAGGGGCACTGGAACTCTATGGCCTCTTGAAATCAACGTGCGGATGGGCGGTGGCCCGGGTGGAGAGGGGGAAATGCCAGGGCTGTCACATTGCCCTGCCCACAGGCCAGTGGCAGAAAGCCAGGTCTGGCGAGATGGTCCAGTGCAGTAACTGTGGCAGAATATTGTATTTAGAGTAATTCCGTGAATTTGACTTCCCCGTCCATCAATTGTAAGCTGAGTTTGGGCAAGTAGACAGGGTGGTCGCTCCGTTGTGAGACGGGGAGGAAAGTCCGAGCTCCACCGGGCAGGGTGCTGGGTAACACCCAGGAGGGGTGACCCTATGGAAAGTGCCACAGAAACATACCGCCAGCGGCCAGTTTGTAACTGGTGCGGGCAAGGGTGAAATGGTGAGGCAAGAGCTCACCAGCAGCCGGGTGACCGGCTGGCTGGGTAAACCCCACCCGGAGCAAGACCAAATAGAAGGGCACAAACTGCCCCGGGTAGTCTGCGGGCTTCCCGGGGGTCCCAGGTTTACGGTGCTCGGCCGGAAGCCCTCGGGTTGGTTGCTTGACCCTGATGGTAACGTCAGGGCTAGATGGATGGCCACCGCTCCATTTGGAGTACAGAACTCGGCTTACAGGTCTACTTGCCCCCTCTTGAAGTGTAGCTGGCAGGGTTGTTGTGATGGCTTTATCTCTTTATGGAGATGGAGGCATAGCCCACCACTCTGGAGAAATCGCCCATGGTATCGCCACTGGTAGCATATTTCAGCAGGGTTGTCTCTTTTGCCTGCTTTTCCTTTGCTGCCACTATGGCTGAAGCCACCGGGCCGAAGCCGCACATGGTACAGTTAAGTGACTCAACCTGTTTATACAGTTGCTTCTCATTCAGGTCGATGATAGCCTTTATCACAAAAGAATCTTTCTCGGCCGCGATGGATTGAGGTTCGTAGTGAGTGAAATCGGTGCTGGCTATGATTACGGTGTTCTCTCCTGCCGCCTGTGAAATTGCCTTTCCCACTTCCCTGGCTGTTTCTATGTCCTGGAACATCATGGTTATGGGGACTATCGTTATTTCTTGGTACAGGTGCTGAAGCCATGGGAGGTGAACTTCGAGGCTGTGCTCGTAGAGGTGAGCTGTTTCGTCGGGTTGAATTATGCCCCCCAGGATTTTCCGGGCCATCTCTTCGTTTACCGCAACTTTTCCCAGAGGTGTTTCCCAGGCACCTTCTGTCCACACGGAAACGGGCTTGCCGTACCCTGTGTGGTTGGGGCCAATCAAGACAACCGTGTCGGGAGTTCCATCGCTGGCCAGTTCCTTATAGGCATGAGCTGCTACCGGGCCGGAAGCGACATATCCTGCATGAGGTGCCACCAGGGCGATGATTTTCCTCTCGCCGCTGGCATTTACCTGTGGTATTTCTCCCGGGCCCACTTCGTGCTGGTAGCACCATTCGATTTGCGCTACCAGTTCCCTGGCGGTGCCAGCATAAAACGTGCCCGAGGCGGCAGGTTTCCTTACCTTCATGGCTTACCCCAAAATGCTAATCGACGGGTTTTTCTTCTCTGACCTTAGCCTGGTCGCGGATCCAGCGGTGAATTTCGTCCAGCGCCGGAGGGGATACGCTGAATACCTCTATGTCATCTGGAAATTGCAGGCTGCTGCCTTCCCTGAGGAAGAGGAGTCCCGCTTCGCTTTCCTGAAGGGTCTCGCTTACCCTGTTAATCATGAAAGCGAATCTTTTCTGGGAGGATTCGCGGTAAAACTGGAAGACTTTATCTGCCACTTTTGGGCTGGTTATCCCGATGAGGATACATCTTTCCCAGTCTGTGGTCTCCGCCAGCAATTCCCTGTCTTCAAATGTTTCCAGGGCAGCTCCGTTCTCACATCTGCTCCTGGCAATCCGGTAGCTGTCGGGGCTGGATTTTTCCATGGCTTGCATGCCTTCCTCGTTGCCTGAAGGTATGGACTCGTGATAAACGTGCTTTACCTTGCCAATTTTCGTCTCCAGGTTGGCTAGTTGTTGCTCTACCTGTTGCCAGTAGGAGGCGCACTTCTCCTTATATTCGGAAGGTACGCCTTCACCTGAATATACCAGGGGGACCAGGTATATTTTCCTGCCCTGTTTGAAGGGCTCTGCTTCCGGTTTTTCTATTTTACCCAGTTGTTCTGCCATTAGCCTTCTTCCTCTTCGCTTCCCCAGTTCAGCATCAAGTCTTTGATTCGCTGGGCCAGCCGGGGGCTTTCCTTCAGTCGTTGCGTGAAGACGGGACAACTTTGCAGGAGCATGTTCTGCCCCGAGGCGGCGGTGCCTTCGATGAATCTGTCCAGGTCATTTTTGACCTGCTCCGGCATATTCGCTCCGTTCATCATCGTTCTGAATTGACCGACGTCCTCGGCGCTGATTTGCATCGGAGTGAGACAATTCTTGTACCAGGGGCACTCCTTGCATTTGATAAGTGCCTGAGCTTTATCCAGGATGTCGCTCATATTTACGCCTCTCCAA
>JAGGYM010000056.1 GCA_021162545.1 Dehalococcoidia bacterium
GCTCATTTGTACAATCTACGAGGGAGTAATGCGTATCGGGGCATAACCAGGCGATTTACCAAAACGAAACCTGCTGTATCCAGGATTGGAGAACGTATCAAACTGTAGAAGATAGGTCTAATAAGTCTGCGGCAATGGTAGCTTATTTATTTCCAGGGTGGGTCAATGTTCGTGGTTAAAACCCTCTTTAGTAGGTCAATGTTCGTGGTTTTTCACAAATCAGCTTTTCAGCCATAAAAACATCTCCTCGATAGCAGTCTCTTCAACGACATTTACTTATTTCCTTCACAGTGCCGCTCCCAGCCACACCGTGCACCCCAACCCACCCGCTATAGAGAACAGAACGAGCACGGCTACTTCGGCAAACTCATTCACGGCACCATAGGAATCTCCGCTAAGGCCTCCAAACCGGGAACAGAGATACTTAGAGAAAAGCAAAAGAACAAGGCAGAGAGCTACCCCCAACAATGCCCCCCACCAGCCCAGCAGAATCACCGCTGCTGCCAGAGAAATTATCGTCGCCACGGCCATGCCCCGCCAGTTTGCCCCCTGTTTGATAGCCCATCCCATTCCTTCTCTCCTGGCTGAAGGAAAGGCAAAAATGGCATAGACAATTCCCCAGCGGCTCAGAAGCGGCATCAAAATGAGGGCGCTCGCCCGCAAGCCCTCAGGCAGGACTATCAGGGCAGCAAGCTTGGCCAGCAGAAGGCAGCATCCCCCCACCACACCAAAACCACCAACGCGGCTATCGCGCATGGCCTTCAACTTTTCCTCTATCGAACTCTTGACGGCAAAGCCATCACAGGTATCGATAAAGCCATCGATATGCAGTGCCCCGGTGAGGAGAACCAGCACGATAAGCAGTAAGACATTCACCAGCAGTAACGGCAAAAACAGGCTCAGCAACATATCCAGCCCCAGCAAGATAGCCCCCAGGAGAAGCCCCACCAGGGGGAAAAGCCCCAGTGACTTCCCCAGAGCCTCAGGGGTAAACTCGCTGCGGCGGGGAGAGGGCATCACGGTAAGAAGCTGCAAGGCAGTCCAGAACCTCATCTGCCCAGCCCCCCTTCTTTAATCCACCTCTCCATACTACCACCCCTTCTCTGGAGACACATTTCTTCCATCAAGATAGTGACTCTCTTTTATTGCGGGAGACTCCGGCTTCGGCAAAGGTAGCCATTCCCGCCAGCATCTCTACCGCCGCCTCGACAACGGCCATCCCCAGCGCCGCTCCCGTGCCCTCGCCAAGGCGCATTCCCAGATTCAAAACAGGAGACAGCCCCAGGTACTTCAGCAAAATCCCGTGTCCGCTCTCGGCAGAGAGATGGGCTGCGATGAAATAGTCCTTCATTCCGGGCTCAAGCCCAGCGGCCAGGAGCGCTGCAGCTCCGGAAATGAAACCGTCGAGCACCACGGGAATACGATGCGCCGCCGCCCCCAGCATGACCCCTGTCAGACCACCAATTTCAAATCCCCCGACCTTACTCAATACATCGATGGGGTCCCCGGGGTCGGGGTCATTGAGTTCCAGCGCTTTCTTGATTACCGCAACCTTGTGAGCAAGCTGCTCATCGCCCAGTCCTGCACCATATCCAGTTACCGTCTCCACCGGCTCACCCGTAACGGCAGCGCATATGGCACTGCTGGCAGTGGTGTTGCCAATGCCCATCTCTCCCGTGGCCACCAGGTCAAGCCCCCTGGAGATTTCTCCCTCCACCACCTCGATACCTGCCTGGATAGAATCCAGTGTCTGCTGCCTCGTCATCGCTGGCCCCTGCGCCATGTCCCCTGTGCCGGAACCGACCGCTTTACAGATAAGGTCGGGACGCGGCTCAAATCCACCGGCTACTCCCATATCAACTACGACGACGCGAGCGCCGGCAAGGCGAGACAGCACGTTTATGCCGGCTCCTCCATCAAGAAAATTAAATACCATCTGCCGGGTAACTTCCTGGGGGTAGAGGCAGACACCCGAATTTACCACGCCGTGGTCAGCAGCCATGACGATGACAGCCTTGTGTTCAAAGCTCGATACCATGCCGCCTCTGATGCCAGCTATCCGAATGGAGAGCTCCTCCAGAAGCCCCAGGCTACCCCTGGGCTTGGTCAACTCGTTCTGTCGATTTCGCGCCGCCCCCATGGCCTCTTCATCCAGGGGCTTTATCTCCTTAATTACTCGAGAGATCAAATTGTTCAAGGTATCATCCTCCTTTTCACGGCAAAATTTCCTCAATGGCTGCAATCAGTTTCTCACATTCCGGCAGGGCACGGGGAGCGATACGGACATGCCGGGGAAGGCCAAAGGAGGTGCAGTCGCGCACCAGTATCTTCTGCTCAAGCAAGCTGCGCCGAAATGCCGCGGCATCGCCAACCTCCACCAGAAAGAAGTTCGTCTCGGAAGGAAGCGGCGGCAAGCCCAGTCGGGAGAGTTCCACCACGAGATAGTCTCTGGCCCTCCCCAGTCTTGTCCGGCAATCCTCGAGGTATTCCCCGCTCTCCAGAGCAGCAATGCCCGCCGCCTGGGCTACGGCATTAACGTTCCAGGGAGGACAGATGCGACGCAGGCTATCGATGATCTCCACACCTGCCACACCGTATCCCAGGCGAAGCCCCGCCATGGCGTAGTCCTTGGTCATAGAGCGCAAAACGAGCAGGTTATTTCCCCCGATAAAGCGGAGAGCGGACCAGCGATTCTCCACGAAGTTGATATAAGCTTCATCCAGAATTAGCAAAGAGTCACCGGCCACAGCCAGGATTTTGCCGAATTCTGCCTCGGAGATATACCTCCCGCTGGGATTATTGGGATTGGCCAGAAAGACACCCCTGGGGCAATGTCGCTGTATCAACCCGGCAGTCCCATCCACATCCAGGTGAAAAGCATTTTCCGCGGCCAGTTGCTCTTTTATCACGGAAGCACCGGCGATTCTGCAGGCCACTTCGTACTCGCCGAAAGTGGGCTCGATAATGAGCACCTCGCTTCCCTCATCAAAGTAAGCCAGCGCGGCCAGACGTATAAGTTCGCTGGAGCCACTGCTCACAATGACGTTGTCTTCCCCTACTCCCAGCTTTCCACTCAGGGAGCGCCTCAAACGGGTGGCGCGGGAATCAGGGTAATGCACGATGTCCGCTCCGCTGACCGCCTCCATTACGCCCGCCGGCGGGCCGAAGGGATTCAAATTAGCGCTGAAATCCAGAACCTCATGAGGGGCAATTCCCAGCGCTTCCATCTCGGAGTAATCGATGCCTCCATGGATAGAGGGAATCACACTGGCGCGATTGGGAACGAGCTTCTTCACCGTGCTATCAGACAACAAAGGCAAAAATCGCCACCCCCACTATCAAATAAAGACCGCTGCAAAGCAGCACCGCTATATCAAGCAACCTTACTCCCGAGCCAATAAGCTGAATTGCCAGGGGGCCACCGCTATTGCCCAGGGCATAGCAGCCCGTCTTTTCCAGTCTTACCCTGAGCGCTCCCGCCATAGCACTCATAGTCCAGCCGGCATTGGGGCTCTCCGTTGCCCCATGGTCACGAAGCATAACTCGCCAGGCATTCCTGCCATTCTTATGGTGCAAATAGGCCGCCGCGACCAGCAGCAGCCCAGATATTCGCGCCGGCAGGAAATTCAAAACATCATCCAGCCTGGCAGCAAATTTGCCGAGGTATTCATATTTGCCATGATATCCAATCATGGCATCCAGGGTGTTAACCGCCCTGTAAGCCATGGCGCCAGGAACACCAAGGAGGAGAAAATAGAACAACGGCGCGACGAAGCTGTCACAGATATTCTCCGCCGCGGATTCTACGGTTGCCGATACCATTTCTGACTCCCCCATCTCTCGAGCGTCACGGCTAACCAGAGACGGCATGGTAGACCTGGCTTTCTCCAGGTCATTCCGCAAGAGAGATGTTCTGACCTTCAGGGCAGTCTGCCGCAATTCCTTAAAGGCAAAGGTGGACTTCAATAACAAAGCTGCCACGACGACATAGGCTGTCAGGCTCAGCCCATGAAGAAACGAGAGAAGGAAATAAGAGGACAGGGCGAAAGCAAGGATAAGCAACAGACTCATGGCGACGCCACCGGCAAGCTGAACTCCGGCCCTGCGGACCAGGACACCTCTTTCCATAAGAGATATCAATTTCCCCATCCAGACCACGGGATGTACCGAACGAGGCAGCTCGCCAGGGAAAAAGTCGAAAGCCAGCGCCAGCAAGAAGACGAACAAAACCTCCATAGCTTCTCCCGAGAACAACTGCAGCATCATTCTTTTTATCTACTCTCACCGGCCGTAACGAGTGCCACGGGCAAGCCATTGACCGGATGATGAAGGATACTTATTTCGGCACCATATACCTCTTTGATATTCACGGCGGTAAGCACCTCCATCGGCCCCCCCTCGGTAAAAACCCTTCCCTCATTCAGCATGACCAGCCGGTCACAATACTGAGCAGCCAGATTCAAATCATGCAAAGCAACAACGACAGTTAAACTCTGCTCAAGGCAAAGCTTCCTGACCAGGTCCAGGGCCTCAACCTGATGGTTAATATCGAGATACGTCGTCGGTTCATCAAGAAGAATCACTTTCGGCTGCTGCGTCAAGGCTCGGGCAATAACAATCCTCTGTCTCTCTCCCCCGGAGAGTTCGCCCACTCTGCGTTCAGCGAGATATTCCGTTTGCGTTGCTTCCATGGCCTGCCAGGCAATATCCAGGTCCTTTCTTCCTTCATAGCGGAGGAATCCCAGATGAGGCGTTCTCCCCATCAGCACCACCTCAAAGGCAGTGAAGGCTCCGGGCAAAGCAGCACTTTGTGGCACCGTGGCAACAATACGAGCCAGTTCTTCTCTCTCCATATCTTCCAGGTCACGGCCATTAACAAGGATATGCCCGGAGAAAAGGCCGATTATCCGGGTCATTCCCCTGATCAGGGTTGACTTTCCCGAGCCATTGGGCCCGATGAGACCCAGCATCTCTCCTGGCGCTGCCTTCAAGCTTATATGGCTCAAGACAGCCCGGCGGTTATAACCCAGGCTGACATCCTTCAGTTCAATCATAGCATTTCACCCTTTCCGCTGAAATACGGCCTCTCTTTTTGTTCATAAATTACTCCTGTCTTCATTTTTTCCAGGTTGATTTTAGCTTTTTCCCTTATTTCTCCTCTTAGAAGAAAGCAAAACCCTGCCTTTTGCGCAATAAGTAAAGGAAGAAGGGCGCACCGCAGAAAGCAGTGATTACTCCTACAGGAATTTCTGTGGGAGGGATTATGGTATGGGCCAGGGTATCAGCAACTATAAGGAATATAGCACCGACCAGGGTGGATAAAGGAAGCAAAAATCTATAGTCCGGCCCCCAGATAAGCCTCACCGCATGGGGGACAATTATCCCCACAAAACCTATCAGCCCGGTGAAACAGACTGCAGCAGCGGTGATCAGGCTGGCAGCACCCAGCAAGATAAGCTTAACTCTCTCGACATTGATCCCCAGTTGCTGTGCCTGCTCTTCATCAAGCTGCATTACATTGAGAGGCCGACCGTGAAGATAGATAATCACGGTACCAACCAGCACACAGGGGAAAACAGTCAATACCTCGGACCACCTGGTCAGGGAAAGACCTCCCATCAGCCAGAAGACGATTCCGTGTAACTCCTCGCCGCAAATAGTCATCAGGTAAGAGGTAATTGAGGAGAAGAAAGACCCCAGAGCTACTCCGGCCAGAATGAGGGTGGTCGCCGGCAGAGTTCTACCCACGCGGGCAAGTGAGTAGACCACGGCAACAGCGCCTACAGCACCAGCGAAAGCGAACAAAGGAACAGCTCCAAAACTCATCCACGAAATGGTGAAGGGAATAAGAAAAGCAACGGTAGCTCCCAAACCGGCTCCCGACGCCACTCCGAGAAGATAAGGATCAGCCAGCGGGTTGCGGAACAATCCCTGGTAAGTAGCTCCTGCCACTCCCAGAGCTGCCCCCACCAGGCCCGCCAGAAGAACGCGCGGCAGCCTGATGTCCAGGATTATAGTATGCAGGGTAGCCGCATCGAGGGTCTGCCAGCAAGGCGGCGTGATATGAAGAAAAGGCAATGGAGAGAAGAGCACTTGAAAACAGGTGGCAAAAGGTATATGCACGCTCCCCAGGGTGGTGGCAAAGATAATCACCACTACAAGCAACCCTGAAAGCCCGATCAGGGCATAAATCCTGCTCCTCCAGTGGAGGGTATAAGGTATGGCAGGCTCGCTAATCTGTTCCGACGTGGTCCGTGAGATCATCAAACTCTATCTGTAAAACTTCAATATCCCGAAAGTGCCTGTTTAATACTCAACACCTTTTCTCCCCTGTATGCCCCTGTCATAAGGATGTTTCACCTTCCTGACCTCGCTGACCAGGTCCGCTTTATCCACGATACCTCCTGTAGCCCCACGGCCAGTCAAAATAAGCTCCAGCTTCTCCGGCTTCGCCTCCAGAAGGGACAAAACTTCCTCTTCACTCAAAAAAGTATCGCGCACAGCGACATTTATTTCGTCCAGAACCAGCATATCCCATGATTCATCACGGAAGAGTTCTTCAATGAACCCCAGTCCTTTCAAGCACTCTCCCCTGACTTCACCGGCGCTTACGTCCTTATAGAAATGCGGATGCTTCCTGGCAAAGACGAACATCTCTATCCCCACTTTCTCCAGGGAGACACATTCACCGCATCCAAAGGCATCCGGGTCCTTAAAGAAAGTGACCAGACCAACCTTAAAATCGTGGCCGGCAGCCCGAACCGCCTGGCCAATGGCGGCGGTGGACTTCCCCTTGCCCTCACCTGTATATACCTGAATCAGTCCTCTTGCCTTCATAACAATTCCTCCATACGATGCTCACTGCAATTCAGCCGAGATTTCCAAAAACCATACGTCATCTCTTCTTTCTTTCCTCCCCTGAACAATTCCAAGTTCCCTCTTAAAAATAGGGCCCGCCGTGACAAAAGTATGATACTCTCCGCCTTCTCCGCAGGGATGAGAACCAAGTCCTGTAATCTTCTCCACAAGGGCTTCATCCAGGACTTTCCCCAGCAAAGCGTCGTCCAGCCTGGTAGCTATCACCAGCGCTTTGAACCCTGCCTTCAAAAATTCATCAATCAACTCTCCTGGCTCTATCTCCCAGAGAGGCAAAAAGGCCTCTACTCCCTCCTCCCCACAGACCCTCTCTACCCACTCTCTATGTTCCTCCAGCTCTATGTCGCCGAAAACTCCCCCCTCTATCCCCTCACCCTTGAGTTCCGCCACAACTTTCTTAAAGTTCTCTTCATAGTCCTCCCAGGACGTCCTCACCTGAACCAGGGGTATTCCCATAGCCTTTGCCTGCAGGGCTATGACACCGGCTTTAATGCCGTGAGACCTCGACCTCTGCCCATCTTCAGCAATACAATTTACCAGGCAGGAAATTTCATGCCCCTGCGTCATTGCCTTATAGGTTGCCAGGGCGCAGTCCTTGCCTCCACTCCACGAAGAAAAAACTTTCACTTTATCACCTCCCGGGCTCATCGAAAACTTCAGGATGAATGAAATAAGCAAACCATTCCAGTGCGTCAACCACTCTTGGCCCTTCGCGGTTAACCAGATCAGCATCAAGCTGGTATATTCTGTTGTTCTTCCTGGCTTCGGTAACCTGAAGCCAGGGCTCGCTCATGGCCCATTCAAACGGCTTGCCTTCAGCTTCTCCATGGCCGGTACAGGTAATAATTACCCTGGGGTTACGGGCGACAACCAGCTCGAGGTCGACTGCGCCATGCCCGGATATATCAGAGAAAAGGTTAACCCCTCCTGCCTTTTCCATCAGTTCCTGGATAATGGTCCCCGAGCCAACGCTCCACAAGGGGTCATGCCAGGTGACAAAAAAGACTCCCGGCCTCTCCGCCACATCTTGAGTTATATTCGTTACCGCTTCAATCCTGTTTTCCATTTGAGTTACAACTTCGGTTGCTTCTTTCTCACTTCCAGTTACCTTTCCCACCATGACAATATCTTCAAGTATCCCACCAAGGCTCTCAGGAGCCAAGGTAAACACGGTCAGGCCTTTCGCCTCCAGTGCAGGGATTACTTCTTCAGCGTGAATGCTGTCAGCCAGTATCAAATCGGGGCGCAGGGCAATTATCCTCTCGATATCCGGCGTAGAATATCCTCCTATCCTTGCTTTACTCAGCGCCCCGGAAGGGTAATTGCAATAATCCGTTACTCCCACCACCTTATCACCCAAACCCAGGGCGAACAGTATCTCGGTATTGGAAGGGGACAAAGAGATAATCCTTTGAGGTATTCCCGCTATATTAACCACCCTTCCTGAATCATCAACCACTACTCCCGCGGGCTGAGCTACGGTATTAGAACAGGCCAATGAGAAGATAAGGCCCAGGACCAGAAATAACAAACACCATCTTGAGCTTCTCATGTCACCTGAACCTTAAAACTGTTTATGCTCGACAGCAAATCACCTACATTTTACAGCTTAACTTTGTTATAAACAAGCGAAGTTGATTTGGCAAAGCTGCCAGTGCGCGCAGCAAATAAGCCGGTGCCGGCCCGAGGAACAACTTGTTCTCACTTAAAACGCCGGGGGTATGCTTACATCCTTCCCCTGATCCTGCGAAAGACGAATGCCAGAGCTATGACAAGCGCTACTATAGCTGCAATAGCTATTATAGTAACAGCACTCAAACCATCACCGGCAGCTTGGCCACCCACCACAGTAAACTCCCCCTGCTGCCCACCCGCCAGGACAGTATAAGTACCCGGGGTTGTCCTGGTTATACTGAAAACCACCTCCTGAGATGAATTCAAGGCAACCTCCACCGTGCGAGTATCCTCCAGGTCTCCATTAAGATAAAGAGTTGCCTGGTAACTTCCAGTCTCCTCCCCGCTATTGGTTACAACCATGGAGATATCAACCTGTTGACCGGGCTGAACTTGCCCCGGGGAAATATTGAGAGAAGACACTGCAAAGTCAGCCTGGCCTTCCTGCGTAAGCAGCACAAATTTGGCGGTAACGCTATTAGCACAATCCATAACTATGCTGACGGGATTAGCGCTGCCACTGAGATCACCGCTCCAGCAGGAGAAGGCATAGCCCCCGGCAGCGGCAGCAGTCAACTCGACTGAAGTGCCAGCTTCGTACCGGTTATCTCCTCTTGCAGGATAAAGAACGATGTTCCCTCCGTCACCCGGCTCACACTCCACTGCTAAAAGATAAGTCGTTGCCGAAATGGGAGAGAAATGGGCAGTAACCGTTTTAGAGCCATCCACAGTTACCGTGGTAGAGGAGGAACCAGAGTGAGCGACGTCGCCAGACCAACGGTCAAATTCCCATCCCTGGTCCGCCGTGGCACTGATACTTACCACATCACCAGAATCACAGGTATAACTACCTGCTGAAGGAGTGGTTGAACCATTCCCCTGCACCGCCACGGTTATGGTATAGGTTCCCGTACCAGATGAGCTTACAGTTATGTCGTCATCCGGAATGGGATATTCATTCTTGTCCTCATCTTTGACTACACCGTGAAAGGGATAGATGGTAGTAACAGTAACCGCCGGCGCCTCAACCCTGTAGGTGAAGCTATCTGAACCAAGAAAGGTGAACTTGACCGTATTTCCCGTTACCTCAACTCCAACATCGGGCGTGAGACAACTAAGGTAAGTAAACCCTGCGGGCAAAGTCTCTATCACCTGGCCGGCAAAACCACACCCCTCGGGCTGAATGGCAACATCGAACTCATCCCCCGATTCCACCGACGACGGGAGGGACCGCGTGGCTGAAGCGGGCGACGCCAGGACCGGTACAGCCACAAGTGCCGTTACCAGTGCTGCCGCAGCTACTACAGGAAGCAGCTTCCCCAACAGTATCTGCTTCATCATCTTTTTACCTCTACCGTTTACCCGGAGCGCATCACCGTGACCTTACGTCTGCCGCTCTGAAGCTCACGCTTCAGCAACCACACTCGTCCCCCTTCCCACTGCCCCACCTGGATTCTGCCCACCAACAACAGCAGAAACAGCCCGGCCACAATCGAGCCCTGATAGCTCTAGCTGCTCCACAGGCTCCGGCTAGACCTCACTGCAGCTGCAATGGGAGCAACAAATCCTTCTCTCACCACCGCCCTCAAAATTTCATGCCGCGAGATGAAGTCAGCTACCGGAGGGCTAACACTGTAGTAAAAAGCAACAAATGCTGCTCCTGTTCTGCTGGGAAGAAGGACATCGTCCCTGAACTCTCTTAAGATATCTATTTCCTCTGCCGTGGGTGTGCCATAAGCCGCAGTAGCAATGAAACAAGGCGATAGCGTGGTAAAGGTCTTATCCCCACTATAACCAGTGCTATTTCCTGCTGCCTTAGCCCTGAAATGATAAGTGGTCTGAGGTAATAAATCAGCAAGAGAGAAGCTAAATGACCCGGCGGCAGTCATTTCCTGTGCCGCAGTTTCACGGCCATAGTCCATAGTCGTCCCCCATTCAAAAGAGACATCTATACTTGAGCTGTTGCTCAGAGATTCCAGGACCCCACTTAGCATTACTGAATCAGTTGTGATATCGCTGGCATCACCGGCAGTTACTACCGGAGGAACAGCCGTCACCTCTATCTCACCATCATCCATGGGATATGAATCTCCATCCTCATCCCTGACTATGCCCTGAAAGGCATAGCTAGTGGTGGCTGTAACTGCTGGCGCTTCAACCCTGTAGGTGAAGCTTTCCGAACCGAGGAAGGTGAACTTGACCTTATCCTCCACCACCTCAACCCCAATGTCCTCCGGAAGACAACTGAGATAGGTAAAACCACCGGGCAGCGTCTCTTCCACCTGGCCAAAAGCACCACAGTCCTCGGTCTGAATGGTAACATCGAATTCTCCCCCCGATTCAACCGATGCAGGGAGCGTTCTCACGGCGGTAGCAGGCGACGCCAGGACCGGTACGGCTACAAGCGCTGTCAGCATAACCGCTGTCATCACAGAGATAAAACTTCTCGATAGCATTCTCCTAATCACCATTTTATGTCTATCCCCGGGCAACGCTCACTATATTTGTGCTGACCTGGCACAACCAGTGCAGCGCCCATTCCTCCATCAAGTATTACTCTCCTCTATCTCCGTTTTGAAATCTCTTGCCTACTCCCTTTCAGTTCTGGCGAATAGAAATACCAGCGCTGCAATAAGCATTAGAGCCACTACTGCAATGGCCACTATCCCCCCTGTGCCCAAGCCCCCGGCGAAACAGGTCGTTGCTGCTGGAGCAATGACGGTGAACTGGCCTTGTTGCCCTTCCAGATAGACATGATAAGTACCAGGAATCGCCTCGCTTACCCTGAAGACCACGCTCTGGCAAGCCCCTGGAGAAACACCAACTGTCTGACTATCCACCAGGTTGCCATCGATATACAGGGATGCGGTGTGGTCCCCCTTCTCTCCACCATGATTGGCAATGTTGACGGAAATCTCAACCTGCTGGTCGGGCATAACCTGCTGCGGCGAAATATAAAGATAAGAAGAGGAAAAGTCTGCTGGCTCCGGTAGCAACACATAGGTTTTATGAACCTCCTGCTTTTCCCCTACCAGAGCAGGCCCACCCGGCTCAACAATTGTGCCGTTGGCCTCGCCATCAGCATCACCCGGGCCACCATCAGTAAGGGTCAACGTCAATTCATTATCGCCATCGTCATCGCCCAAAAGCGATGTCACCTCAACCCAGCCCTCGGGCGCATCATATTTCCAGTACAGGGTGCCTGTAGACACCGCTGAAGGGAGTGCCAGAGCTACAGTCACAGTGGCCCCCGGGCCAATGCCAACAATATCGAAGGAAAACAGCCCGTGGGGGAAGGTAAATCCCTCCGGTTTGCCGGCGGCTGGCAACGTTCTCTCTGACACCGCCACCAGGTTGGCAACGTTACCAAGGCTCGAAGAAAAGGCGGCAATTCCAGTACCGGTAGCGGTGCGAACCTGTACTGGCGGAGACATGACAGTTATATCATCGTCTTCGATAGGATATGAAATCCTGTCCTCATCCAGGACTTTACCCCGGAAGGTATATGCAGCGCCAGCGGTAACTTCCGGAGACTCAACCATGTAAGTAAAGTTCACCGCATCGCCGAGAAAAGAGAATTTGACCATATTCCCTATCTGCTCAACCTGCTCTTCCGGCAATGAGCTGCTCACATAGGTAAAACCGCCGGGCAGCGTCTCCACCACCTGACCAAAAGCACCGCAGCCTGAAGCTTCGATGGCGACATCAAATTCAACTCCTGATGCCACCACTGTCGGAAGCGTCCTAATACCTGAAGACACCAGCACTATTACCTCATCATCCTCTATGGGATATGAAACCCTGTCCTCATCCAGGACTTTACCCTGGAAAGTGAAGGCAGTGGTGGCAGCCACCCTCGGTGCCCTGACAGTGTAAGCAAAGTTCACCGCATCGCCGAGAAAAGAGAATTTGACCACATTCCCTGTCTGCTCAACCCCGATATCACCTGAGCTGCAATGAAGATAAGTAAAACCATCAGGCAGGGTTTCTACCACCTGGCCGAAGGCGCCACATCCCCCGGCTTCAATAGCAACATCGAATTCAGATCCCGATGCCACCGACGAAGGGAGAGCCCTCGTGGCAAAGGCAGGTGACGCCAGGACGGGCGTAGCTATGAGCGTTGCCACCAGGAGGGCGAGGAAGATTATCGATAGTGTTCTTCTTGCTTTCCCCATCATGTTCTATCCTTATCATCCAAAGTACAGCATTATGACCTGTACCGTCTGTGCCTTGGCTATCAGACCATTGAAGTAATCCTGAACAGATTTGACGGCCTCAGATTTGCTGATGACTTCATTATCATCGAGGTCGTAATCCCAGGGGTCAAAGAAAAGGTCCGGATGAATATATTTAGCTACCTGCTCCAAACCATCCACTATCCGCGGCCCCGAACGCTCAACCCAGTTGGACTCCGCGAAGTAGACTCTGCCATTCTCACGAGCCGACACGGTTGCAAGCCGTGGCTCTGTATTTACCCATTCCCATGTCCCGGATGACGTGCCCCCCATCGCCGTTACTATAATCACTTCAGGGTCTCGTGCAATCACGGTTTCAATATCGACTGACTGGTACCCTTCAAGGTCAGCAAAGATGTTCACCCCTCCAGCCTTGACAATTAAATCGTTAATAAAAGTATCCTGTCCCGCAGTCCATATGGGGTCGTGATAACAGATGTGGAACGTCCTGGGCCTTTCTGACGGAGAAAGCCCCGCAGTTTTAGCAGTCACCGCATCTATCCTCCCTTGCATTTCAGCCGTCAGCGCGCTCGCTTCTGCCTCCGTGTCAGTTATTTGCCCTACCGTGTTGATATCATGGAGTACGTCTTCCAGGTCGGTGGACTGTATAGCAAATACCGTCAGCCCATAATCCCGCAGGGCGATAACAACATCCTCACCATTAATATCTGCCGCCAATATGAAATCGGGATCGAGGGCAACTATCTTCTCAACATCTATACTCCCACCCCACGGCCCCCCTATTTTCTCTTTTCCCTGAGCTTCCGGTGGATAATCACAGTAAGGTGTCACTCCCACCACCTTATCGCCCAAACCCAGAGCAAACAGTATCTCGGTATTGGAAGGAGCTAAAGAGACAATGCTGTCTGGCACTTCCTCTATGGTAACTTCTGTGCCAAAGTCATCAGTGAGAGTCAGGGGATAGCTAGTGGCTAAAATAGTTAAGGGAAACAACGCTGGCACTACCAGCGCTAAGACCAGCAACAAACTACCCAGAACACCAAACTTCTTCTCAATGCGCTTCATTTTTACCTCCTTGATGGCAACTGCTCAATCTCACGCCGAATCATCTCAAGCAACACTCGCACCCTGTCTCACTGAATTATACAAACAGGCTTGTTTCTAAACAAGTGCACTAGATTTAGTAAATTATAGGTGCTCTCCTTTGACATGTCAAATCAGGTTGAGAGCCAATTATGGCAGCCAGGCATCTGGAAGCTCATATCCCACGGATGCCGGCTACTTTGACATACGTCCGGGCGATGTCCAGAAACTCCTCCAGCTTTTCCTTCGGATACGGGGCTATCTCCATATAAGACGGCACCAGGGTAGGCTCACCGGTTCTGAATTGCTGGAGATAATACCGCTTCGCCCCCTTAATCAAGCGGCCAATCTCCTCTATATCGTCGCTCTCGACCAGCCCCGGCACACAGGTCGTTCTGAACTCGTATTCAATGGATGATCCCATAATGGCCTGGATGCTGGTTACTATTCTGCCTGTATTCAAGGGCCTTCCCGAAGCCCTTTCATATTTCCCCAGTGAGCTTTTGACATCCATAGCAACATAATCCACAGCCATATTCTTCAGAATGGTGACCAGCAAATCTGCATTATAGCCATTGGTATCGAGCTTTACGGGAAGTCCCATCTCTCTCACCCTGCCCAGAAATGGCAGCAATTCCACCCCGTCAAGCAGTGGTTCACCGCCGGTAATAACAACGCCATCGATAAACCCCTTCCTCCGCCTGAGAGAAGCAAGCACCGAGTCCTCCCCAATAGAGGGCAAATACTTATACCCTTCTACGAGACTGCGATTCTGGCAAAATGGACACCTGAAATTACAGCCGCCAAGAAAGAGGACAGACGATACCTTCCCCGGGAAATCTATCAGGGAGACTCCCTGGACGCCACAAATTCGCATCTTGCAGGACCATACTCAAGCTACAGAGGTTTCCAGCTCATACTCTCTTCTCTCATGGAACTCCTCTCGTTTACCTTTGTTCCACTGCTGAACGGGCCTGAAATATCCCACGATGCGAGAGTAAACCTCTGTTTCCTGCCCGCATTGCGGGCACTCAAAATGCTCACCGCTGATATAGCCATGCTCAGGGCAAATAGAAAAGGTCGGCGTGATGGTGAAGTATGGCAGGTGGAAGTTCTCCACAATCCGCCTCACCAGAGCTTTGCAAACCTGGGGGTCATCAATTCTCTCACCAAGGAAGCAGTGAAACACCGTGCCTCCGGTATACAGGCTCTGAAGTTTATCTTGATGAGTCAGAGCATCGAAGAGATCTCCCTCATACTTTACGGATAGCTGGGTTGAATTGGTATAGTACGGTTCCTCCTCACCTGCAGCGATAATATTGGGAAAGTTTTCTCTGTCAAGTTTCGCCAACCGGTAGCAAGCACCCTCTCCCGGTGTAGCCTCCAGGTTGTAAAGCCCCTGCGTCTCCTCCTGAAATCCGGTCAACTTCTCCCTCATAAAGGAAAGCACCTTCGCTGCCAGTTCCCTTCCTTCCTCTGTAGAAACATCTTTCCCCAGGAAATTAAGGCACGCTTCGTTCATGCCGATGAGACCGATGGTAGAAAAGTGATTTGCCCAGTAGGAACCAAGCCTTTCCTTTACCATGGAAAGGTAGAACTTTGAATAAGGATAGAGGCCGTCTTCCGTAAATCTTTCCAGGGTCTTTCTCTTAATTTCCAGGCTCTCTTTAGCCAGGGTCATGAGGTATTCCAGCCGGGCAAAGAATTCTCCTTCGTTGCTGGCAAGATAGCCAATCCTTGGCATGTTAATGGTCACGACACCTATGCTGCCAGTAAGAGGATTAGACCCGAAAAGCCCGCCACCGCGCCTCCTGACCTCTCCAATATCCAACCTCAACCGGCAACACATGCTTCGTGTATCGTCAGGATTCATGTCGGAGCTTACGAAATTAGCAAAGTAGGGAATGCCATACTTCGCCGTCATTTTCCAGAGGGCATCTTGCTTCGCACTTTGCCAGTCAAAGTCCCTGCTGATGCTATAAGTGGGAATGGGAAAGGTAAAGATACGCGCTTTGGCATCTCCACCCATCATGATTTCACAGAAAGCCCTGTTGAGCATATCCATCTCTTCCTGGAACTCAGCATACGTGGCATCAGAGTATTTTCCCCCGATTATGATCGCCTCATCCCTCAGCGTGGGTGGAGGCAGGAGGTCAAAGGAAAGGTTGGTAAAAGGCGTTTGAAAACCAACCCTCGTAGGAATATTGAGGCTAAAGACGAATTCCTGCATCGCCTGTTTAACTTCTTCATAACCGAGCCCGTCATGCCTGATAAACGGTGCCAGGAGAGTATCAAAATTGGAGAAGGCCTGGGCTCCTGCTGCTTCCCCCTGAAGGGTATAAAAGAAATTGACGATCTGCCCCAGGGCACTGCGCAGGTGTTTTGGAGGAGTGCTCTCCACTTTTCCCTGGACTCCCTTAAATCCCTGAATCAGCAAATCCTTCAAATCCCACCCACAACAATAGGCACCCAGAATTCCCAGGTCGTGGAGATGGAAATCCCCTTTAATATGAGCCTCTCTTATCTCGGGGGGATATATACTGCCCAGCCAGTAACGAGATGCGATTCCGGAGGAGATATAGTTATTCAGACCCTGGAGGGAATAATCCATGTTGCTGTTTTCCATCACCATCCAGTCTCCCCTGCCCACATAGTCATCGACCATTATTTTGGCCCCATCCAACAGCCTCCTCGCATCTCTCAACTTGGCATGCTGGTCCCGGTAAAGAATATAAGCCTTGGCGATCGAGGCATATCCCCCATTGATGAGCATCTCTTCAACGAGGTCCTGCACTTCTTCAACGGTAGGAACCCTGCCGTCCCTGCACGTAATCTCCAGAATGGAAACCACCTTCTGAGATATATCTACCGCCCCGGCTCTATCCCCCTCATCCACCGCTTTAGCTGCTTTGAATACAGCTTCCGTTATCTTGGCAGCGTCAAAGGAAACAACGTCGCCGTCTCTTTTCTTTATATATCGAATCTTGTGATTTGTCATGGCGCACTCCCCCAACTATTTCGCGATAAATTTTGAATATCAAACCGGCAGAACATGGTTTTCACTATTTTACCAGGAGATTAACTTAAATGCACTTGATTATATTCCATGCTACTTGATTGTAGCTTTCGTAGCACTGCTTTGTCAAAACACCCGGAGCGCATTCCAGGAAAACATCTCAATCTCTATGAGGCAATTTTCTAACAGGAAACCGGAAATGGCGGTGCTAAGAGGCAACTCTCCAACCACCCCGCCTCTATTCTGCCCGTCTACCCTTCAAGAAGCTCTTTATACCTCTCTCCCACCCGCGTCCACGTCCACCTCCGCTCTGCAAGCCCACGCCCATTCCTGGCCAGCCTGGAGCGCTCGGCCTCATCGCCAAGTAAGGCGACTATTCGTTCCGCCATTTCTTCCTCATCATCGACCAGATAACCGACCTCTTCTCCTTGAAAGATGAATTTGTGGGAATAGATATTGCTGACTATGGGAACAGCTCCCGTAGCCATAGCTTCAACCAAGGGAATGCCGAATCCTTCAAAGGCCGAGTTAGAGAGATAAATTGCAGACCTCTCCAGTACCGCGATCTTTTCCTCCTCCAGGACATAACCATACATAACGACGTTGCGCGACAAATCCAGGTCTTTGATCTTGCGGTTCACTTCCTCACGCCTGGGCCCATCACCAACAATATGCAACACCACACCGGGAAATTTTTCCCTTACCCTGGAGATAACATCAAGAAGGGAATCCACTCTCTTGAGTTCGGTCAACCTGCCGACATAAGCCAGGCTGCAGGGCTCTTTCTCCTTGGAGAAACGATAATCCCCCACATCGACACCATTGCCCACAACCACCATTTTCCCCGGGCAAAACTTCTCCCTCTCCAGAGCGCCTTTAACCATGGGATTGATCACGGCAACCTTGTCCAGCCTGGTCAGGCTAAGCGCCCATTTCTCCATCACTGCCATGCCCGAGAAGGCATGCTTGGAGGAGCCGTTCACCGAGGCTGTGTGATACAGGTGGTGAACAACTCCCACTTTGCAGGCTCTGGTAGGAACGAAGCGAAGAAAACACGCCGCCGAAACTCCGTTGCCTATCAGGATATCAGGCTCGTTCGCTCTAATGTATCTCCAGGTTTCCCGCAGGAAAGATAAGCCACCGCTGTGCATCCACCATAACCACCTGCTTTCGCCCAGACATACAACTTTAACGCCCCTGTATTTAGTTACCTGTCTCCGCTTATTTCCCGCATAGTTGGGACATAAAATCGTAACATCGTAATCTGAAGTTAAATTTGCCAGAGAGAAGAGGGCATGCACCAGCCCTCCTTCAGTAAAGTAGAAACCACCACCCTTGAGAATCGGGCCACCCGTGAGATTGACAAGAACTATCTTCTCCATATCTTACCGCTTCACGCAGGGTCCAAATTCACATCATAAATTATTTCTATCTGCATTCAACTCGGAGCAACACAATAAGAGATAGTCAAAACACCGGTGACTATGATAATCTAGTCTTGAGGCAAAAATCAAGGTATAATCATAGCAGAGTTGCAATGAACATTGTTTGGCAAATTCTTGGTGCAGTTACCGCAGGCGGGTTACTCTGGCTGGGCATTATCTTCCTCCTGTCATTGCTCGGTGAGATTGGCTTGCCCGTAACCTCTCCAATCCTGGAAGGCATGCTGGTATTTACCGGTTTCCAGATTGCTCACGGAGGATATTTCATAGCCGCAGTACCTTTCCTGGTAATAGTATGCACGGGCCGCATCTGCGGCTCCACCTCCGCTTACCAACTTTCATCCTCCTGGGGAGATACTATCATAAGTAAATTCGGCAAATACCTGCGCCTCACCCCGGAGCGCATCATGCTGGCAAAGCAAAAGCTAGGGACACTCGCCGTACCCAGCATAATTGCAGCGCGCTTCACACCGGGATTCTCTGTCGTCAGTTCCATAGTCTGCGGCATTTCCAGAATAGGCCACAAACATTTTTTCATCGCCGTCATTGCACATATACTGGTCTGGGAGGCAATCTTCCTGGCCTTAGGTGCCTTGGGCGGCAAGGTGTCGGAGAGGTTTTTCAGCCCCGAGACCTACCCCACCATACTTGGCATCTGGATAGCACTCATGGTTACCATGGGCATCGTGGTAGGATATATCGCTTTCCGGCGCATCAAAAATGCCGGATAGCCCATCCCTGAGGCAGGTTTTTTCTCTGGATGCCGTTACCGGGCAAATAAGGCTTCAGCCAGCGCCTTTCTTCAAATCAACGATGTCGTAATTTATGTTTTCCGCTTCCATTCTCTGCACCAGTGCTGCCACGCTATCCATGCTGCAAACAACCAGGAAGGGCAAGCCACAATAGGCTGCCTCCACAGCTGCTTCTTCAACACCATAGAGATATTCAGGCTCTTTGTTCACCAATCTTAATGCCACCAAAGCTTCAAGTCCAATAACCCCTACTGTGCTAGCTCTGTCCACCTCAGCTTTCAATCTGTCGATGTCAGTATTCCGCGAACCGCCTTCCACCACTCCAGGAATTTTTCCTATGGTAATTCTGGCCGTGGTAAGTTCTATCACCCCCTCTATGGCAGAAACGCCAACGTCCTCCCCCTCGCGAGCTTCAGCTGTAGCTATTCCTCTGGAGACCCCTCCTCTCACCTCACCAGAGGCAAACAACAACCCGCCTTTCATATACAGGGACACTTCCTGCCCTGCCGACAGATCGCTATCAGCTATAGCCGTAGATGTCGATATATCACTTATCACCTTGTTGACGAAGGCGGAATAGCCCTGTAATTGCCGGGACATCTTCAAAATCCAGTCCACCCCTTCTCTGGTCACGCTGTATCGGGACCGCCCCTGAGAAGTGAGCCAGCCATCTCTGATCAGGCCCTTGACGTACTCCGAAACCGCCTGAGAAGTTATCCCCAGCTTCTCAGCAACGTGCTTCTGCTGGACATAGGGCTGGTTTGCCGCTATTTCCAGGAGAATCTGGAATCTGGTAGCCAGATTTTTACTTCGCAGTATCTCCGTTGTCATCCTTAAAAGAGCCCCCTTATTTTCCCCGTACTCAAGTCCACATCCACCGAAGCGAATGAAGGGGACGAAGGAAAACCCGGCATGGTCAGGAAGTTACCCGTTAAGGGACAGATAAATTTGGCGCCGGCGCAGAGCCCGATATCCTGAATGGGCAACGTCCATCCCGCGGGAGCTCCCAGCATCTCGGGGTCATGGGTCAGAGAGAACTGCGTCTTGACCATGTTGAGACACAGACCATCATAGCCCAGGTCACTGTATTTTTTAATCTTCTCCCGGGCAGGAGGGGCATAGACAACCCCGTCAGCTCCATATACCTTCGTGGCAGTAGCCTCGATTTTCTCTCTTATAGAAGCGCCCTGCGCATAGATAAACTTATTTGCCACCGGTTTCTCCACCACCTTTACAACTGCCCTGGCCAGATCAACGGCACCTGCACCACCCTTCCCCCAAGCCTCATGAACCACAGCGGCGTCAGCTCCCGCGGCTAAAGCCGCCTGACAGGCTAAATTTAGCTCGCGCTCGGTGTCGGCAGGAAACCTGTTTATGGCTACCACCGCAGGAACGCCAAACGCCTTGACGATCTTTATATGAGCCGCCAAATTCTGACAACCCCTTTCCACCGCACCCGGGTTTTCCTTTTCCGCTGCATCCCTGACGGTCTCGTAGGATTTCCCCGGACGCAGATGAAAGGCACCGCCGTGCTGTTTGAGAGCCCTGATCGAAGCTACGATTACAGCACAATCCACATTGATCGAGCTCTGACGGACTTTGACGTTCATCAATTTCTCGAAGCCACAATCCGCACCGAAACCGCTCTCGCTGACCACATAATCACAGAGCTGCAAGGCCAGCAAATCAGCCAGTATCGAATTGTTACCATGAGCCACATTGGCAAAGGGAAAACCATGGCACAGGATGGGATGATTCTCCGTAGATTGCACCAGGTTTGGTTTAAGGGCATCCACCAGCAAAGCGGTCATCGCTCCAGCAACCTTCAGGTTCTCACACGTTACAGACCCACCCTTGTTATTGAAACCAATAACCGCTTCACCAAATCTATCTCTCAAATCAGCCAACCCGGCAGCCAGGCTGTGAATAGCCGCCACCTCAGTAGCAGCAGTAATGACATAGTTCCCGTTTCGAGAACCGGATTCAGTTTTCCCACCGGAGCTGAGGACGATGCGGCGCAGCGCCCGATCATTGACATCTACACAGCGAGGCCAGCTAATGCTGAGGGGGTCAATATCCAGACGGTTGCCAAAAAAGATGCTGCTATCTATAGCTGCAGCGCATAGATTCTGTGCCGCCTCAGCAGCAGCAATATCCCCGGTAAAGTGCAAATTAATCTTTTCCATGGGCAGCATCTGGGAATAACCCCCACCACAACCACTGCCTTTGATGCCAAAATTAGGCCCCTTGGAAGGTTCCCTCAGTGTATTGCACGCGCTCAGACCAAGCCTGACTAGAGCCTGGCCCAGGCCAATGCTGGTAACTGTCTTCCCCTCACCCAGGGGGGTGGGCGTTATGCCCGTAACCGTGATGAACTTGCCGCGAGGCCTGTCTTTCACCCTCTGCAGCACCCTCTCATGGTCAATTTTAGCCATAAAATCGCCGTAAAGTTCCAGCTCGTCACTACGCACCCCCAGCTTCCCGGCAACATCTACTATGGGCAAAAGTTCCGTTCTCTGAGCTATCTCAATGTTGCTGAGCATCTGCGCACTTCCTCGCTGCCTTTATCACGTTATAGGAAAGCATGGCTACCGTCATAGGGCCCACTCCACCAGGAACCGGGGTTATTGCCTCTGCCTTGTCCTTGATGGCCTCAAAATCCGTATCGCCTGTCAGTCGATGCCCATTTTTCGCCGCAGGATCATCCAGGCGATTGGTACCAACATCCACGACTATCGCTCCCGGCTTAACCATATCGGCAGTTATAAATTTGGGGCTGCCCACAGCGACCACCAGGATATCCGCCTGCCTGGTTATGGAAGCAAGGTTCCTGGTCATAGTATCGCACATGGTAACAGCATTGGTTTCCATACCCCTCTGCGTCAGCATGGCAGCCAGGGGCTTCCCCACGATGTTGCTGCGTCCACAGATAACTATATGCTTGCCCTCAAATGAATAGCCACTCCTTAGCAAAAGCTGTAAAATGCCATGCGGTGTACAGGGTAACAAATAAGGATCACCACAGACCAGCCTCCCCACATTGACCGGATGAAAGACATCCACATCCTTCTCCGAAGAGATCCGGCTGGTTATCTTCGCCACAGAGATATGCACGGGCAAAGGCAATTGCACCAGAACGCCGTGAAACCGCTCGTCCTCATTAAGCCTGTCGATGCCCTGCAGGACTTCTTCCTCGGGAACATCTGCCGGCAAGCGCACCGTTTCTTCGTAAATCCCTGCACCTTCGCAGGCCCCCGCCTTTTTGCCGACATATACCAGCGAGGCCGGATCCTCCCCCACCAGCAC
>JAGGYM010000010.1 GCA_021162545.1 Dehalococcoidia bacterium
CCACCTCTAACCACATACTTTGACCCACCCGGTTGATTAGTTTTTATCACGTTGTGCTCATGGGAGTCAACACCTCCTTTCTCCGGTGTGGAGATAGTCTTTCACGGTAACTGGTGCCTTCAATGACGATCTGGTAGCTGGCATTGGCCAGGCGGTCCAGGGCGCTGTTGCCCAGGACGGGATCGTCAAACAGTCCCAGCCACTCATCTACTGCCCGGTTACTGGTGATAATAAAACTGGACTGGCGATGCCTGGCGATAATTAGCTCATAGAGGTCAGTTGACTGCTGAGCAGTCAGTTTTTGCAGCCCAAAATCGTCCACGATGAGCAGGTCGGGGCTGAGGAAAGAACGGAAATTCTTCTCCAGGGTGCGATCGACTCTTGACTGAGCTAACGTCCTGAAGAAAGCATCAGCCCGGGTGAAGCGGACGCTGAATCCAGCGCGCACCGCGGCGTAACCGAGGGATTGTGCCAAGAAGGACTTGCCTACACCTACTGGACCGACAAAGAGCACATGCTCGTGGCGGTTAAGGAAGTCCAGGGAAAAGACGGCATCCAGCAGACGCCGCTCTACACTTATCCCGGCAGTCCAATCGAAGTCTTCCAGACGGCAGATTTCCTCGAATCCCGCCTTCTGAAGATGCATCTCCATGTTACGGTTATCACGCCTGGTTATCTCGTCGGAGAGCAATACCTGGAGGAAGGTAGCATAGTCCAGCTGGTCCTGCCTGGCCAGGGCAAGTCGTTCGGGCAGGATATTCAGCAGGTAGCCCAGTCTGAGACGCTTGAGCAGTGGTTTAAGTTCACTGGTAGTTGTCATGCGATCCTCCTTGATTTTGGTCACCATGGTGATTGCCACCGTTGCCGTCGCAGATGGCAAAGACATTGCCAGGGTGGGCGAAGCGGCCTGGGGGCGCTGGCGCCACCACAAGCGGCACGGTCTCCTTCTCCAGTGCTTCTACCAGGATGCGCTCCAGGCGGCGTACATCAATGAGGTCTACCTCCAGGGCCCTCTCACAGGCAGCATTAAGACGGGAAGATGTGTATCGCTCCCCCAGGCGCAGCAGCTTGTAAGCCTGTCGCATTTTTGACCAGGGCATGGGACCGGACAGAAGCTTATCGGCGAAAGCACCTACAGCTTCCCCCAGCTTAGAGCTCTGCTGGCGCAGGTAATTGGGTGAGCGCAGGGTGTAGGGGGCCAGCTCCGATGGGTAATCTTCAGGGTCAGTGGATCGCCCTCCACGTGGCTTACGGGGATGGACTTTGACCAGTGCCCCCTTATGATAGAGCCGCACCAGTTTACTATCACCCCTTACTTCAAGCTTTGTCCCCGGAGGGCATGTGCTGTCAGGAGCCGAGTAGATGGCATAGCGGTAGTAGATGTGATGATCGGGATGTACGGTAGCGCTATGCCACTCAGGGACATCATAGAGCTCACCATCCCAGGGCAGAAGTTTAGATTGCTCTTCTTCCCGGAAGACCACCAGCGGCAGACGCCGGGTGGTGCCATGGACTCTCTGACCAGCGACCTCCAGGCACCATTCTCTTGCCTGACGACGCATGTCTTGAAGACCATGAAACTCACCACCTTTGAAGAATCGCTCTCTGGCATAAGGTACACCGCGTTCCACTTTTGGCTTGTCCTTGGGATGCCCCGGACGTGCCGGGTCAGTAATGAAGCCGCGGTGCTGGGCATACTCCAGAAAGCCACGGGTCAGCCGTGGATTGAGCGGATCCGTACCGGCTACCGCTGCAGGGAAGTTATCCAGCACCAGGTAGCGTGGTATGCCGCTAAAGAATGCCCAGGCTGCCTCCAGTCCCTCGATAACATCACCAAGCTGCTGACTAAACAGCGGCCATAAGAAGGAATGGCGAGAGTAGCCCAGCACCACCAGCATTCCCCAGGCAAGACGCCTTCGACCACTCTCCTGGTCCCAAACAAAACCCAGGCGGCCAAAATCCACCTCGGTTACTTCCCCTGGCTGGGTATCTGCCATGCGCACTGTTGTCCGTGAGCTTTTGCCCAACCAGCCTCTCCTGATGATAAAACGACGCAGGCAGCTATAGGCTACCAGGCAGTGCTCCTGAGCTAAAAGCTCCTGAATCCGGGTAAGCTTCAGCCGATCAGACTTGAGCCACTGCTCAATCTGGTCAGCCCAGGGCTCAAGCACTTCGTTGGTGGGTACCGCTACCTGGTGCGGCCCGGCTTTGTTCAACTGTACCAGGGTAATCAGTTGAGACTCGCTTAGTGCTGGCCCATCACGCACCAGACCACAGCTTTGTGCCGTCAAAATGTACTTTCGAATCGTGTTGCGGGCCACACCGGTTGATCGCGTTATTTCCCGGATGCCACGACCTGCCTGCCATTGCCTTACTACTTCTGTAATCTCCACTCGGAAAACCTCCTTGTATGCCATTGCCTCTCCTTTCTCTTAAGTTTGCGGCAATGGTAGCTTATTTATTTCCCGGGTGGGTCAAAGATCCTGGTTAAGGTGGGTCAATGTTGGTGGTTAAAACCCTCTTTTGTGGGTCAATGTTCCTGGTTTTTCACACGGGGGTAAGGCTATGATAAAAGGCTTTCCAGTCATTTGCAACACACTACACTAGATTCCTTTGTAGATGCTTTTACTGCGTCGAGCTACCCGCAGGATAACTACCATTTGTTGCTCTCTATAGACCTCGTAAACGATCCGATAACTTCCTGTCCTGATGCGATAGGCTCTTTGCGTTCCTTGAATCTTGCGAACTCCCCCAGGATAGGGGACATCAGCTAAAGCAAGAATACCCGCCTCCAGCCTTTCGCAAATCTGAAGGGGCAAGCGTCTAAGGTCTTTTCCTGCAGGTGGTGAAATCTCTACTCTATAGGGCATCTGGCCTGGCCTGGGCTTTTAGCCTGGCGAAGAATTCGCTGGCCTCGATGCCTCCCTTCTCTTGCCACTCAGCCCGAGCTGTCTCTATCTCAGAGAGAAGCTCGGCATCTTCTTGAGCCTCCAGCCACTCTCTTAGCGCCTGGCTGACAAGTTCCTTGACCGGTTGATTACGCCTGGCTGCCTCCACCTTCACTGTAGTATAGAGGGCATCGTCATCAAAAACTACAGTCATCTTTTTCATCAAATCACCTCAACGCATTGCCGTACAGAAGATTATGCGGCAACATTACAGAAATGTCAACTGTACTGGTGAAGTCTCAGGTCTCCTGTAAAAACAGATACGGCGTATGCGTATGATACCTCCTGAAAAATAAACCGTGCCTTAGAGGCCCCGAATGGGTGATTGCAACGTTTGATGATTCAATTTCGTAGCATTGTGACTGGTTAACTGGGCATAATAAGGTTGGCAATACCAACTATGAATTTTGTTTCATTCATAACAGAGAGGCCAACCGTATCCCGAGGGATTCCGCTTGCTCAAGAACTTGCGGATATTCCTTTACCTTTCCTTTATGAAAAATGCCGAGTACCGGCAATTCATCAATGACTTCATAACCCAGAGCTTTTACAGGACGGCGCATAGCCTCTAACGTCAAGTCCATTCCAGCTGCTTCACGAGTAGCCTGCTCGCCGACAACAGCGATTATCGCTTTTCGACCCTGGTTTGCTAACTGGCTAGACCACTGCCCCGGACGTTCATCACCGAAGTTATAGAAGCAGTATAAGCGATCTATGAATGATTTCATGAGTGCAGTCATGTTGTAGTTATATATAGGGGATACCAGTACCAGGCCACTTGCTTCCCTGATTTCCGGATATATGAGTTGCATGCCATCTTGAAGACCTATGCATCGCTTATCCTTGCGACATCGCTCACAACCAATACACGCTTGGAATTGATAATCCCGAAGCTGAATCTCCCTGGCAGCAACACTTTCATCTCTTGCTCCTTTGAGTAACCGCTTCAGTAATATATCCGAATTGCCTCCCTTTCGAGGGCTACCACCGATACCCAGAACCTTTTTCATCGCTATCCTTCCTTCTGCATTGTGTATTATTGGTCAGTGGGGTGCCCCCTTTCTGTACCGGTTGCGGTGAGAGTTTCGCAGTTTCCGGATTTGCCCCCTTTTCTTTCATTGACCTCACCGTAGAAAAACTGAGACCTGCAGTTACAGTATCTTCAGCAAGCCGCCTCTTTTATCAGGCTCACTTTGTCTTAGAAGTCATCCCCCCTTCAGGCTCACCTCACATCGGAAGAGACTCTTTTCATCTTCCACGACGACTCAGGCCTCGCCCCATACCACCGGGCCTCATCTCCCAGCCTCGCCCCATGCCCCGACCTCTACCTCGTCCCATCCCCATACCCATGCCTCTACCTGCACCTGTCCCAGCCAGGGAAAGCCCAAGACCAGAACCAAATTGAGGGAACGCTTCTTCGGGAACTTTGGCTCCCATAATTTCACACACCCTGGCAGCTACCTCCGGACCACCCCTGACGCATCCATGACACGGCGCCTTTCCTTCAGCTACTGCCCTGGCGAATTCTCCACAAGTTTTATATCCACATTGCTGGTCATCTAACTTGGGCAGAACCTCGTAAATTTTCTTTATCTTTTCCTTGATATCCTTTTTATCTACCATTGTCTCTCTCTCCCACCGTTAAGGTTTGAGAACCTCGCTTGTTCTGCTGCTCTTTTTATGCACTAAGAATACCTTCTAATCCCAATCGCTGCAAATGGTTTGAGGAGGGCCCCATCATTTGGACGAACTGGAGACTGCAGTAAGAGAGGACACCCCACTCTCCTAGTGTTCGCTGGAAACGAAGTCCTTGATCTGGGAATAGGTGAACACCGGGCCGTCACGGCAGACATAGAGGTTGCCTATGTTGCAGCGGCCGCACTTGCCTATGCCGCACTTCATGCGCTTTTCCAGTGTGGTTATCATCTGCTCCGGAGTGAAACCCAGCTTCTCCAGAGCGGGAAAGGTAAACCTGATCATGATAGGCGGACCGCAAACAATGGCCACGGCGTTGTCCGCCGCGGGCGCCACTTCACCGAGGACGTTGGGCACCAGACCTATCTTGCCGGTCCAGACGCCGTCCTCCCGGTCGATGGCGCTGACGATGTCTATGGAGTCGTCCTTCTCCCAGGCATCCAGGTCATACTTAAAGCAGAGGTCGGCCGAGCTGCGGGCGCCATAGACGATGTTTACCCTGCCATACTCGTCGCGGTTGTCAATCACGTTCCATATCAGAGACCGCAGCGGGGCTAGCCCGATGCCGCCACCGACGAAGACCAGGTTCTTGCCCTTGAGGAAATCCAGCGGGAAGCTGTTGCCATACGGCCCCCGGAAGCCTATCTCTGAGCCGACGCCAAGCTGGTGCAGTGCACGGGTCACCTTGCCCACAGCCTGCATGGCGACCTCGAAATGGTCGCGCCTCGTCGGGCTAGAGGAAATGCAAAAGGGAGCTTCGCCGAAGCCCATCACCGAGTACTCGCCAAACTGTCCCGACTCAAAGGTGAACTCCTCCCGCAGCTTCTCGTCCTTGAAATTGAAGTGGAACGTCTTCACCGCGGGGGTTTCCTCAATCACCTTCTCAATGACCGCTATGTGGGGCAGATAGACATTCCCCTCGGCGAGGAACTTCTTTTTTCGGATGATATCGTCAACACCACTCATTTTTACTTCTCCGCGGCGGTAGCGGGGGCGGCCGGCACGCTTTCTATCGTTCGGGTGATATCCCAGTTAACGGGGCAAAAGCGAACGCACCTGGCACAGCCAACGCAGGCTATAACGCCGAAATTCATCGGAAAGAACTCGTACTTGTGGCACACCTTCTGCCTTACCCGGCGCCACTTGTCCTCCCTGGGATTCTCCATAGGCATTTTGGTATAGCAGGAAAAAGCGCAGCTGTCCCAGCTCCTGACCCTGGCTCCTTGCTTCTTTGTCATCTCATCGTTGATATCAAAGCAATGGCAGGTGGGGCAGAGCAAAGTGCAGATACCACAGGCCACGCACTTGGCGGATACCTTTTCCCAGTAATCCTTATCCTCAAAGCAGGAAAGCAGCTTCTGCTCAATGTCTTTCGTATCCAGCTTTCTCATTATCTTCTTTTGCGATTCTTTCTTAACTTCAGCGGCCCGGGCAAGGTCGGATTTGCTTCCCTCCACCAGGCCTTCAGTCCTGCCAACGAGTTCCTTGCCCGCATCGGTGACGCCATCAACCAGGAACGCATCACCCAGGTCCATCAGCATTATGTCAACGTTGCTTGCATCGGAGGGGTCACCTCCCACGGAAGTGCAGAAACAGCTGCTGTAGGGGTTGGTGCAACCCAGACCGACCAGCATGGTATTCTTTCTGCGGGAAAGATAGTATGGGTCTTCATAGTCGCTCTCAAAGACATAATCCAGCATGGTCATAGCGCTGGCATCGCAGGGACGAATAGCAAAGATGAGCCTCTTGCTCTCCTCGGGAGGAGGAACCTCCAGGTGATAACCTTCTTTATCTTTCTGAAAGCGGAACATCTCTTCCTGTGAAGGGAAAAATATCTCCTTCGGCGGCACGGTCACGTTGCGATACCACTCCAGGAAACCGGTATCCTTCCCATCCCAGAGGGCCATCCTGGTGGTGTTCCCATCTTTCGAGGGCACCAGCACGGCAAACTCCTGCTGCCACCGGGAGAGAAGCCCCGATATGTCTTTCTTGTCAATCTTCTTAGCCATTTTCTCTACCTGATGAGGTCCTCTGCCTCTTCCTGCTCGTAGTGAGTCATCAAGGGGTCCGCATCCTTATCCATTCCCGGCTTGAACTGGAACAGCTCGCCAACGATGTCGTACATCTCCCTGGACAGGCTTCTCAGGGGTATGTTTACTGGGCAAGCGCGCTCGCATGCTCCACAGTCGGTGCACCTTCCGGCCACGTGGATATTCCTCACTGCCTGGAAAAGCAGGTTGTCCTGCCACCGCGGCGCGGGCTGGACCCACTGTGGGCTGGATTCTTCTACGAAGCACCTGTTGCAGAAACAGGCAGGACAGACATTGCGGCAGGCATAGCAGCGGATGCAATTACTGAACTCGCCCTTCCAGAATTCCCACCTCTCACCGGGGGTCATGTCCTTCAACTCTGCTATTTTTGCCTGGCTCGCTGTTTTTTCCTTGAGCGGAGCAGTAGCTTCTCCCAGGAGAAGGTCGTACTCCTGCGGAGTGGGCAGCTCACAGCCCAGGCAACTGTCAAATAAAACCTGTGCCGGGGAGAACTCACTGCTCTCGCCGCCGGCCGTCACCACCACCCTGTCTCCCTCACGGACGACGTCATCCAGCTCATCCCGTTCCTTGCCCAGCAGCTTTTCTATCTTGCCCAGGTCGATAAGTCCCGGGCAGGGAACGCCCAGAATGACCACGTTGTCCCTGGATACCTTGTTGTCCTGTATCAGGCTGACGATGGAGCGGCTGTCGCATCCCTTGACAACGATGCCCACCTTCCCCTCGAGCCCGGTGAGGAAGTTGGCCAGGTTGTTGACGATAAAGGGGTTAATTACCAGGCGGCTGACTTCATCCCTGTCGCGGGTTATCAGGGGAGTGGTGGAGAACTTGAGGCTTCCCGCTTCGTAACCAACGATATAATCAACCTTACCCTGCTCCAGCAGGGCTCCGGCTTCCTGTCGCAATTTTTGTTCCAGTTCTTTATTCTCCATCTTCAAACAACCGGTTGGGGCCTATCTTCCTGAGGTCTTCGGTCACTTCGCTGACCACCTGGGTGAACTTACCGCCCTCGGAAGCCGAGACCCAGCTGGCCTGTACCCGCTCCGGCTCGACCCCGATGTATTCCAGGAACTTCTTCGTGATAGCCATTTTGCGCCTGGCGCGGTAATTCCCCGTCTGGTAATGGCAATCTCCCGGGTGGCAACCCGAAACCAGCACGCCATCAAAACCCAGGCGCAAAGCCTTGAGTATGAAGAGCGGGTCTATCCTGCCGGAACAGGGAATTCTTATTATCCTTATATTGGCCGGATACTTCTGCCGGCTGGTTCCCGCCAGGTCGGCACCGGCATAGCTGCACCAGCGGCAACAAAAGCCCAGTAACTTTGGTTCCCAATCCGAATCCTGACTCATCTATCTCCCCAAAAATACAATCAAACGCCAGCTATCTATCGTTTTTTACTCCATCGCTTCAGCAACGAGCTCGGCTATGTCCTTAACCTGAAGAACCTCGCTCTTGTCCATGCTGAGCATGCTGTCCCGGTAATTGAGGTAGCAATAAGGGCAGGCCACAGCTATGATTTCAGCGCCCTGCTCCACCGCCTGCTCCATCCTTATATCAGAGAACCTCTCCTCGCGGGGAGTGTCCATCCATATCCTACCGGCTCCTCCACCGCAACAAATGGCATACTCGCGGTTTTCCGGGAATTCCAGCAACTCCACGCCGGGGATACTCTCCAGTATTCTCCGCGGCTCATTATATACATCGTTGTGCCTTCCCAGATAACAGGGGTCGGAGTAAATGACCTTCTTGTTTATCTCCCTGGTGAGCTTCAATCTGCCCGATTCTATCAGGGATGCCAGGTATTGAGTTATGTGCAGCACCTCGAACTCGCCGCCGAGCTCGGGATATTCGTTCTTGAAAGTGTGATAGCAGTGAGGCGAAGAAACGACGATGGTTTTAACTCCCCGCTCCCTGAAAGCGGCGATGTTGTGCCCCGCCAGGCTCTGGAAGGTATCTTCGAAACCTGCCTTGCGAATCGCTTCACCACAACACTTTTCCTGGTTACCTATTATGCCGAAGTCCACGCCCGCCCTCTTCAGTATGGCAGCTACAGTGCGGGCAACCACTTTTACGTCGGGGTCGTAGGAGGGAACGCAACCGGGAAAATAGAGAACCTCCATGCCGGAAGTGAAGCTCTTGACATCCAGGCCGCTGGCCCATTCATCCCGCTTATCCTCAGGCTCACCATAGGGATTGCCCACGCCGGTGATGTTCTTGGCCGTAATTCTGAGGGAGTCGGGCACGGGAGCGATGCCCAAACCGGCCACCGTGCGCCGCAGGGACCTCATGACATCGATTATCTCCACACCGCGGGGACAGCGCTGCACGCAGGCATTACAGCTAACACAAAGCCAGGTATCTTCACTATCGAAGCTAGAAAGCCCCAGCTGGGCCTCATGCATCAAACGGCGGGGGCTGAAGTCCCTTACCAGGTTCCAGGGACAAACAGCGCTGCAGGTACCACACTGGTAACACGATTTGAACGCCTCACCACCAACCTCAACCAATATATCTCTGGCCTCTGTATATGGGTTCAGCGTTTTCGTTGCCAACTTTCTTACTTCCTTCTAAATCACGGCAGGGAACTCAACTTTCCCCACACCGACAAGAACCGTTCTCCACAATCCACCACCACACCCACCCTTTAAGCACTCATCTCCTCCTCCCCCTGTGACACCCACCGGAGCAAACTCGCAAGAGAGCATTATACCAACCAGCTACTCTCTTTTGCAAAGAAAATGCCCCCATTTCAGTACCCCAGAGGCACACCTCGGACAATTATTGCAAAGCCGGGGCCAACTATTTTTCCTGTATGGTTATTGGTACTATTATGCCAAACGCCTTAAATAATAAGCTTTTGCGGGTCGATATCCTCCCTCAGAATCCTCAACTCCTCTGCTGTAACCGGTTCAGACTCAACCGCTCTTGAGATATCTATCTCAAAGCCGGTGCTTTCTTCGATTTCCTGCGGGCTTACTCCTGGATAGTACTCACTGAGATACATTACCCTGGTCTTCTCGTCAAACTTCATTATTCCCATGTCGGTTACCACAGCGCCCGGCCCACCCCGGTACAATCCGGCTTTTCTTCTTGCCCCGGGCCCTGAGAGCCAGCCAGGGCTTGTCAGGTAATCCAGTTTCTCCACAAACTTCCTTTTTTCATGCTGCATGAAGACAATCACCTCGGCAGCCAGGCAGGCTGCATCGCACCCACCTCCACTACCGGAGAATCTAACCGCAGGATGCCGGTAATCCCCGATAGAAGAACTGTTCAAGTTCCCGAATCTATCTATTTGCGCTGCACCGAGAAATGCTTTCGTGTAAAGCTTCCTGTTTCCCAGAATAGAAAAGGACTCCAGCAGGCCGGCGTTTATACTGGTTCCATACATAACGCGCGAGTCGGATACAGTCAGCGGCAGCTCCGGCAATTCTGTATCGATCCCACCCGTTTCGAAGAAAATGACGCTTTCCGGGGCATACATCCTCTTGGCAACCGATGCAGCAATCATAGAAAGGCCGGTGCCGCAGAAAACGATATCGCCATTTTTAATCATTCTCCCGGCCGCGATGGCCATGATTTCCCTCGGCTCGTATTCCATCACCTCTCCTTAACTCCTCTTTAACCCGGGCCTGAAGCCAAAGGCCGGGTTTGCCCTGATTTCCAGGAACCTCTCGGTTCCCACCTTTGCCAGGTATTCCTCATGGCCTGAGACGCCATATACCCACTCGTCGAGATATTCTTTGAACTTCCCATCATCCTCTGCCATCTCACGATACATCTTCAGGTGCTGCGCATCATAATCGTAGCAATTGAAACAGCCCGTAGGATGCGCTCCGTAAGGCGCCAGCACAATGGCATCGGCAAGGAAAAAGGGGAGGCAGTTTATGTCCGGATTGCGCCTCAGATAGGACTCTGGGACAATCTGCTCACAGGTAACAATCAGCTTGCTGGCGCATTTCGCCATCTCCACATCGGTGAACTTCAATCCTTCTATACGGACCGTTCCCTTCTCCCCAACATACTGGGCGTGTATCAAGGCAACATCGGCGTTTATTGCCGGCACCAGGACAACCCTGTCCTCGCCATCCGCGAAAGGACTATTGACAATGGCCAGTTTCTTTCTGGCAACTTTATCCTCCCTCCTCGTTTCAGGGCTGAAACCCTCCTTGAGAACGATATCCGAGCCCAGGGAAGTTTTCGTTACCATGAAGGGAATCCCCAGCGAGCCGGCGAAAAACCTTAACGTCATCTGGTAGTTGGTATAGTCTTCCCACTCTATCTCCCCATTTTGCACCGCCTTCCTGAATCTCACCATCGTAGGGGCAAACCTTCCCATACCAGCATACGCCAGCTCCACTCTCCGGGCGCAACCGGCCCCTATCAGCAGGTCAAGTGCCTGCCCGTGGGAGTGTACATACAAATGCAGGTTCCCTTTCTTCTGTCTTATAATCTCACAGGCAACCGCCATTGGATTCCTGTTGGCGGTAAAACCACCGAG
>JAGGYM010000037.1 GCA_021162545.1 Dehalococcoidia bacterium
CACAATGACAGGGAGAATGAGATTGCCACGGCAGCAGAGCTGCCTCGCAAAGACGGAGGGTGAAGGCGCAAAGACGAAGGGTGAAGGCACAAAGACAAGAGGTGGTCGTTGCATGAGATTGCCACGGCACTTCGTGCCTCGCAACGACGAAGGGGAAGGCGCAAAGACGAAGGGGTGAGATTGCCACGGCACTTCGTGCCTCGCAATGACGAAGGGGAAGGCGCAATGACGAGAGGGGACGAGATTGCCACGGCAGCAGAGCTGCCTCGCAAAGACGAAAGGTGAAGGCGCAAAGACGAAGGGTGGTCGTTGCGAGGAGCCGCAGGCGACGCGGCAATCTGTGGAAGTGGTGTGGTGGTTGAGGTAGGCCAGTTCGTAAGCGTTGCCTACGGTTGACATAAAGCCCTTGAGGAAGTGTTCCAGGGGCACCGCCGTGCTGTCCCTTCCCTCGAGAGCTCGCCATGCAAGTTAGAGGTCGCCGCTGCTTGTTTTACCCGTGATGGCCGAGGTGACGGAAGCCAGGCCGGTCGCGATTGCGCCCACTATGTAAGCATACCTTAATCCCGGGATGAGAAGCGCTGCATCCGAACTTGAGAGTAAGGTTTCTCCCAGAGCAGAGGTGGGGGCGAAGGCATAGATTGCCAGGCCACCCACGGCGACTCCCAGAACCATGCCCACGGTGCGCATTGTTGCCATAATTCCTGAGGCTATGCCCAGGCGCGCCTCCGGCGCGCTCCCCATGATGGCGCTGTAGTTGGGAGACTGGAAGACGCCCGTGCCCAGTCCGAATAAAACCAGCCTCCAGATGACATCCGCTGAACCGGCGGAGGCCGTCAGCTGGCTCATGAAGAAGAGGGAGAGAGCGCATATGGCGGCACCGAGACAGGTGAGCACCTTCGTTCCGATTCTGTCGGAAAGGGAGCCGCAGAGAGGAGCCGTCACCATGACGGCCAGGGGGAAAGCGGTCATGATTAGCCCTACCTCGCGCGGAGCGTAGTGCAGCACCATTTGCAGGTAGAAAGGCGTCAGAAAAACCATGATGTACTGGGAGACAAAGTTGAGCAGCGAGCTGATGTTGGCCATGGAGAAGGTCAGGTTGCGAAAGAGGCTCAGCTCGAGCATCGGCTGTGCTGTTCGCTTTTCCCACCGGAAAAAAGCGATGCCGGAGGCGAGCGCAACCAGGAGAATAACGCCGGTGGCATAGCTCAGGCCCGCGCTCTGGAAACGGTTGACGGAGAGCAGGAAAGAGAACAAAAAGACAAATGCGGCCACGGCGCCCATCACGTCTATCCTGCCGGGCTGTCCCTTCATCTTGGGGAGTGCGCGGCGGGTCCAGATAACCGCTGCAATGCCAATGGGAACGTTGATGAAGAAAACGAAGCGCCAGCCCCATGTGGAAGTGATGAGCCCTCCGAGGGAGGGACCCAGCGACAGGCCCAGCGAGACAATCAGTGCATTGATTCCCAGCGCCTTGCCTCGCTCTGTGTGAGGGAAGGATGCAGTTATGATGGCGAAAGGCACCGACATCATCGCTCCCGCGGCTAGTCCCTGAACAGCCCGGAAGAAGATGAGCCAGTGAATCGAGGGAGAAAGGCCACACAGGGCAGAGGCGATGGTAAAACCGGCAAGCCCGGCGAGATAAACCTTCTTGTAACCCACGATATCTCCCAGGCGGCCGAAAAATAGTAGCAGGCTGCCGATGATGAGGAGGTATATCATTGGGACCCATTGAACCGTGGAAATGTCCACTTTGAAGGACTCGGTGACCGAGGGCAGGATGACGTTCACGATGCTGCCATCGAGAGTTCCCATGATGGTGCCCACCATGAGCACCGCCAGAACATGGTAGCGTCGCTCATAAGAGACGCCGGGTGTTTTCTCTCCCATGCTCAATCCTCCCTCATATTTTCTCTGACAGCTTATCCCAGTTTGCAGGAAAACTTCAATGCATCTAAGGCGAAGAGCAACCAAAATGAGATAGAATATAGGCGCAAATTGAGTTCGAATGTCTAAAATTTCAAAGACAGGTATAACTATTCCGTGAGCAGTGTTATCTCGCTGATAATTCCCACCTACAACGAGAGGGATAACATCGCCCCGCTGATTGAAAGGATAGACGGCGCTCTCTCTGCTTACGATTATGAAATCGTCTTCGTTGACGATGACTCGGGCGATGGGACTGCTGAAATAGCTTCGTCGCTGTCGTCCCGGTACCCCGTCAGGGTGATTGTTCGCCGGGATGAGAGAGGCCTGGCCTCGGCTGTCGTCGAAGGACTGAAGCAGGTGAAGGGCCAGATGGTGGCCGTGATGGATGCCGACCTGCAGCACCCGCCGGAGGTGCTGGCGGAGATGGCGAAGGTGCTGGAGAACGGGGCAGAGATAGCGGTGGCCAGCAGGTATGTTGCGGGAGGAGGCTGCCAGGGGTGGGGACTGGTGCGGAGGATAATATCGAAGGGAGCCGTGTTCCTGGCCCATTTGTTGCTGCCGGCGACCAGGGGGATTAAGGACCCCATGTCGGGCTTCTTTATGCTCGACAGGCGAGTAGTGGAGGGCGCCGACTTAAGGCCCACGGGCTATAAGATACTCCTGGAAATACTGATGATGGGCCAGTTTCGCAGCGTGACGGAAGTCCCCTATACTTTCAAGACCAGGACAAGGGGTGAAAGCAAGCTCAGCGCCAGGCAGCAGATAGACTATCTGAAGCATATCTACAGCCTGATGCGCAGGAAGGGTGAACTGCTCCGCTTCGCCAAGTTCTGCCTGGTGGGGCTGAGTGGCGTTTTTGTCAACATGGGCCTTTTGTGGCTGCTGACGGAAGTTGCCGGCCTGTTCTACCTCCTGTCGGCGGCTATCAGCATAGAAACATCCGTGCTCACCAACTTCACCCTCAATGACCTCTTCACCTTCCACGACCGCCGCTCCTCGGGGATAAAGCCGCTGCTCAAGCGTCTGGGCAAGTTCAACCTGGTGAGCCTGGGTGGGGTGGGAATCAACATGGCAATTCTCTGGCTGCTCACCGAGCACCTGGGTTTGTATTACCTGCTGTCCAACCTGTGCGGCATAGCGGTGGCCACCCTGTGGAATTATTCCGTTAACACCATGTGGACATGGAAAAAGTGAGGCGTTTGCTGCACCGTGCCGGCCGCTGGGAATATACCTGGCTCTGCCTGCTGGTGCTAGCCGTAGTAGCGATGCACTTCAGCATCGTTAACCAGCCTTCATGTCCCATCTTCGATGAGCAGCACTACGTTCCCGATGCCCTCTCCATCCTTCATGGGCACGGCACCATGATTCCCGAGCACCCTCCCCTGGGCAAGCTCTTCATCACCCTGGGCATTTCTCTCTTCGGTGATGTTCCCCTCGGCTGGCGCTTCTTCTCCATCATCTTCGGAACTATCTGCATCGTTCTCTTCTATCTCATCTGCCGCCAGCTGAAGATGTCCCCCCGAGCATCGTTCCTGGCCACCTTCCTGCTCGCCCTGAGCAATTTGAGTTTCGTCCAGGCGAGCGTGGCCATGCTCGATGTTTACAGCCTGGCCTTCATGCTTATATGCTTCTATCTCTATCTCAGGGGACGGTATCTCATCTCAGGCGTCTCCCTTGGGCTTGGCGCCCTGGCCAAGCTCAGTGGCGCACTGGCATTTCCCTCTATATTCCTGCACTGGCTGCTGGGGAGGAGGGACCACCCGTGGCGCTTTGCCGGCCTGGCGCTGGTGGCACTGGCGTCTTTCCTGCTGCTGATGCCCCTCTTCGATTTTGCTGCCTTCGGGCACCTGGTCAACCCCATAGACAGGGTAAGGACCATGTTAAGCTTGAGCAGCAGCCTCACCTTTGCCGGCACCTCTCATGCGGCTCTCAGCCGCCCCTGGGACTGGGTGCTGCGCCCGGAGATAATGTATTACTGGTATCAGCCTCATTATATCGGGGCGATCAGCTTCACCATCTGGGCGCTGATTATTCCTGTGGTGGGCTATATGGTCTTTCGGGCGCTCAAGGGAAATGATGCCAGCCTCTTCGGCTTGTCCTGGTTCGCCGGCAGCTATCTCCTCTGGATACCGATAAGCCTCATCAGCGATAGAATCAGCTTCGTATATTACTTTTATCCCACCGTGGGGGCACTGTGCATCGGCCTCGGACTGGGGCTGTCGCAGTTGCTCGACGTCTGGCATGGCAGGAGGGAGGGGAAGCTGAGGTGGGTGGCAGGGCTAGCGGTGCCTGTCTATCTGACATGTCACCTGGCCGTCTTCGTTCTTCTCTCACCGGTGTTTGCCCGATGGATAGCGCTGCCGCTGCTCCAGGTTGTCCCCCCTGCGTAGGGCACTCCCACCTTGTCTTTGCGCCTTCCCCTTCGTCGTTGCGAGGCACGAAGTGCCGTGGCAATCTCGTCCCCCCTGTCATTGTGAGAGGCAAAGCTCCATGGCAATCTCACTCCCCTCTCGTCATTGCGCCTTCCCCTTCGTCGTTGCGAGGCACGAAGTGCCGTGGCAATCTCACTTCCCTCTCGTCATTGCGCCTTCTCCTTCGTCTTTGCGAGGGACAAAGCTCCATGTCAATCTCACTCCCCTTCCGTCATTGCGAGGAGCAGAGCGACGTGGCAATCTAATGAAATCTTGACAGGCAGGGGCATGTGTTTCATACTACAGTATGAATACGGTATGAAGAGGTGCTGCTATGCCAAAAACAAGTAAGATTGCCATCAGCCTTTCCGAGGAGGTGCTTGCGGCTGTGGAGCGGGAACGTGAGATCAGGGGAGAGAGCCGCAGCCAGTTCTTTCGTAGCGCAGCAGAAGCGCTGCTGCGCCAGCGGCGGGAGCAGGAAATGAGTGAGCAATATGTGTGCGCCTACAGGCAGGTGCCTGAAGCCGGGGAGGAAATTGAGGCAGCACGCCATGCTGCCAGCCGTATCCTGGCTGAGGAACCCTGGGAATGAGACGGGGTGAGATATGGTGGACAGAATTAGAACCGCCTGCGGGCCGCCGTCCCGTGGTGCTTCTGTCTCGCGATGAGGCTTGCGCTGTCCGCTCTCTGGTTGTTGTGGCGCCGGTCACCACCCGCATCCGCCATATTCCCTCTGAAGTGCCTTTGAGCAGCAGTGATGGCCTGCCGCGGGACTGCGTTGCCAACCTGGATACCATTACCACCATCCCCAGAGATTGCCTGCGCAGCCGGCTGGTTGCCCTGAGCCCTCAGAAGCTGAGAGAAGTTGAAACAGCCGTGCGCTTCGCCCTGGGGCTGGAGTAAACCGGTTCACCCCCACATGCGTGGGG
>JAGGYM010000017.1 GCA_021162545.1 Dehalococcoidia bacterium
AATAAAATGGACGTCTGTGGGTAGGAACTGGGGGGTTTCTTACATAGGGAACTTTATAGGTTCCCTTTTTGTTGCCTTCTTCCTGGCCTATCTCACCCACATGCTGGCCAATGACCCCTGGCTGAGCGCGACGATAGGAATTGCCGAGGGAAAGGTGTCACAGGACTTCTGGCCACTGTTCTTCAAGGGAGTTGGTTGTAACTGGCTGGTCTGTCTTTCCGTGTGGCTTGCCGTTGCCTCTGTCGATGTCATCGGCAAGATATGGGGCGTCTGGTTTCCCATCATGGCCTCCGTGGCGCTGGGCTTTGAACACTGTGTCGCCAACATGTTCTTCATTCCTGTGGGCATCTTCTATGGCGCCAACGTGACCTGGGGGCAGTTCTTCATTGCTAATCTGATCCCGGTAACGCTGGGCAACATTGTGGGAGGTGCTATCTTCGTAGGGCATATATACTGGTACATCTATGCCCATACCGCGGAAAATGCTGCCTGTCCTCTTCCTCTAAAGAAGTAACAGGTCGGTACTGGTTATCGCCAACAGAGCACAGAGGCGCGGTTTGTAATAAGGGGGCTGGCAGAGGAGTTTTAACAAGAAGGGAGGAGAGCTTTAAAATAGCTCCCTCCCTTCTTTATTGATCTTTTATTATCGACTGGGGCTTGCTTGCCCCTTCTTAGTCTTCCCTGAGGCTTATGCCTTCTCCACCTTTACCGCACTCACCTTGAACTCGGGAATCTTGGCTACAGGGTCAAGGGCATCGTTAGTGAGACGGTTGGCTGCTGCTTCGGCAAAGTGAAAGGGAAGGAACACGGAGCCCTCTGCCACCCGGTCGGTGACTTTGGCCTTTACCTGGATATCGCCGCGGCGAGAGGAGACTTTTAGCCAGCCGCTATCGGCTACCTGCAGCCTGGCTGCATCGGTGGGGTTGAGCTCCAGGTATCCCTCTTTCACTATCCTGTCGAGGGCCATGGAGCGGCGGGAAAGAGAGCCGGTGTGGAAATGCTGCAGCAGTCTGCCGGTGCTGAGTACCATAGGATATTCCTTATCGGGAAGCTCGGCCGGTGGACGGTATTCGATGGCTGTCATCAGCCCCTTGCCGTTAGGCCGGGCGAACTTGTCCTTGTGCAGGTAGGGGGTGCCGGGGTGGTCGCGGGTGGGACAGGGCCACTGTAGGCCGTCTCCATCAAGGCGGTCATAGTGCACGCCTCCATAGCTGGGAGTGAGGGAAGCGATCTCCTCCATCACTCCTGCAGGAGAGCTACAATCTATTGCATGGCCCATCTTGCGGGAGAGGTTGCAGAGGATATCCCAATCCTCCTTGCTATCTCCGGCGAGGGGCACCGCCTTGCGGAAGCGTTGCACCCTACGGCCGGTGTTGGTGAAGGTTCCATCTTTCTCAAAGGAGGTGGCACCGGGCAGAACCACGTCTGCCATCTGGGCCGTCTCGGTGAGGAAAACGTCCTGCACCACCAGAAAGTCCAGATTCTTGATCGCCTGTTCCACGTGGTTAAGGTTGGGATCGCTGAGCATGGGGTTTTCTCCCATGATATAAAGTCCTTTGACATCGCCCTTGCCAGCGGCGTTCATTATCTCTACCACGGTAAGGCCCGGCTGCGAGGGCAGCTCCGCACTCCAGGCTTTCTGGAACTTTTCCCTTGTTCGGGCATCGTCCACCTTCTGATAACCGGGGTAGACGTTGGGCAGCGCGCCCATGTCACAGGCGCCCTGGACGTTGCTTTGCCCTCTGAGGGGGTTTACTCCGGTGCCCTCGCGGCCCAGATTGCCGGTAAGCATCGCCAGGTTGGCCAGGGAGAGAACGTTGTCGGTGCCCGTGGTGTGCTGTGTTATGCCCATAGCGAAGATAATGGAACCACTTTCTGCCTTTGCATAGAGCCTGGCCGCGGCGACCAACTTCTCTGCGGGGATGCCGGTGATACTCGCCACCTTCTGGGGCGTGTACTTCGCTACCATATTCTCCAGTTTATCGAAGTCTTCCACGCGACTCTCAACGAACTCCTTATCATAGAGACCCTCGTTTATAATCACGTTCATCATTCCGTTGATCCAGGCAACATCGGTGCCGTTTTTCTGGCGCAGCCAGATATCGGCATACTTCACGAGTTCGATCTCACGGGGATCAACCACGATCAGCTTGAGCCCGTTGCAGGTCACCAGGTGCTTTAAGTGCGCGCCAATCACAGGGTGTCCCTCGGTGGTGTTGGAGCCCGTTATCAGCACAACGTCGGCGTTTTCGAAGTCTCGGATCGAGTTGGTCATGGCGCCGCTGCCGAAGGCACGGGCGAGGCCCGCGACGGTAGAGGCGTGGCAGAGGCGGGCACAGTGGTCAACGTTGTTGGTGCCGAAGCAGGTGCGGATGAGCTTCTGGAAGAGGTAGTTTTCTTCGTTGCTGCACTTGGCCGACGACAGCCCTGCGAGGGCGTCGCTGCCGTATTTCTCCTTGATATCCCTGAACTTGCTGCTGACCAGGTCGAGCGCCTGGTCCCAGGTCGCCTCCTCGAACTTTCCATTGCGTTTGATGAGAGGAGTGGTGAGGCGATCCTTGTGGTGAACATAATCCAACCCAAAGCGGCCCTTGACGCAGATGTTGCCCTGGTTGTCGGGGCCATCTTCTACGGCGGAAGCCTTGACCAGTTTGCCGTCCTTAATACTCAGCTCTAACTGGCATCCGACGCCGCAGTAGGGGCAGGTGGTCTGCACCTTTTTAAATTCCCAGCTTCTGCCCTGGAATCGGGAAAGCTTCTCGGTCAGCGCTCCTGTAGGGCAGACCTGGATACAGGCGCCGCAGGAGGCACAGTCCGTTTCGCCCAGCGGCTGGTCGAAACCGGCGATAATGCCTATCTTGGGCAAAGAATCGTCGACGCCACCACGGCCATAGAAATTCAATACCTTCTGGACCGAAACCTCGTGGCAGGCGCGCACGCATCTTCCACAGCAGATGCACTTGTTGGCGTCTCTTATGATTACCTCACTGGATTCATCCACGGTTTCCGTATACTCCGGGCCGGGGAAGCGCAGGTTCTTGGGATCGATGCCGAACTGGTAGATGTATTTCTGCAGCTCGCAGACACCGTTGGATTCGCAGACCATGCAGTCATGCTTGTGCTGGGCCAGGAGGAACTCCAGGATCAGTTTGCGCGACCTGTTGAGCTCTTCGTCATCGGAGACGATTTCCATTCCCTCTCCCACCTCGGTGGTACAGGCGCTTACGTGCATGGTGTTGGGAGCATGCCCCGTCTTGTTGAGCCAGCGGTCACCGATCTTCACCTTTACGCCGCACATGCGGCAAACCCCGGCGCTGGTCAAGTGCTGGTGATAACAAAGATGGGGAATATCGATGCCGTTCTCTAACGCTGCCTCGAGAATCGTGCTTCCCTTCCGCGCCTTGATATTCTTGCCATCGATAACTATATTCACAGCTTCCATTTTTTAACCCTCTCGAAACAATTTTGGCTTACCAGTCACTTCTTCCCGGTGGTCTTCAGTGCCAGCGCCGGATGGTTGCCAAGTTGATATTCTGTCCTCTGGTCGTACTCGCATCTCCAGCACTCATAGTTGTTGGGACATATCTTGCTGGATACCGCGCCCATGAGCATGTAGCGGCACTTTCGCTCTGTACCCAGATTCCTTCGCAACTGCCCGATCCTGCGTCCCTCGTTCTGGATATGGCCTGTGGGGCAAACGTAGGTGCAGGCGCCACAGGCCAGGCACTTGTCCCAGAGACGCTCGAAAGGCACGTCAACTCTGCGCTCTGTTCCCCTGCCGACGAAATCAATGGCGTGGGCACCGACTACTTCATCACAGACCCTGACGCAGAGGCCACAGAGGACGCAATCCTCCATCTTGTCAAAGGTCTTGAACCTGGTCTCGGTAACGCCATACCGCTCGCAGAGCTCCTTTACCTCCTTGCTTTGTGGACAGCGGGCGAGGTAGAGTTCAAGGAGAACCTTTCTTCCCCTGAGCACGGACTCGGAGTTCGTCTTCACCGTCATGCCATCTGCTACGGGCAGGGAACAGGAAGACTGAAAGCGGGATACGTTGCCCATTATGACCTCCACAACGCAAAGCCGGCAGGCGCCATAGGGCTGGATAGCTTCATTGTAGCAAAGCGTGGGAATCTCTATACCCAGCTTCCTCGCTGCCTGCAGTACCGTGGTTCCCTCTTCAACTTCTACTTTCTGACCGTCTATCTCCAGCGTTACCATGTGCTCGCCTCCAGTTACTCTACTATTATTGCATCCAGCTTGCATGCCTCGAGACAGGCTCCGCACTTGATGCACTTTTCCTGGTCGATCAAGTGTACCTTTTTCAGCTCTCCGCTGATGGCGCCCTGAGGACAGACCTTAATGCAGACGCGGCAGCCACTGCACTTCTCGGGATCGACGTGGTAGGTGATAAGCTTCTTGCACACCCCTGCGGGGCAGCGCTTATCTTTAATGTGGGCATAGTACTCATCCTTGAAATATCGCAGCGTCGTGAGCAGCGAGTTGGGTGCCGTTCCTCCGAGTGCGCAGAGGGAGAAGTCCTTGACTGTGTGAGCAAGCTCGCCCAGTGTCTCCAGGTCTTCCTCTTTTCCCTCGCCGCTGCAAATGTCCTCGAGTATATCATGTGCCTGCCTGATGCCCTCGCGGCAGGGAGCGCACTTGCCACAGGATTCGTAATTGAGAAAGTCAAAGAAGAACTTGGTCATGTCCACCATGCAGGTCTTATCGTCCGCTACGATCATGCCACCTGAACCCATGATCGCGCCCAGCGCTTCCAGGTGCTCGTAGTCAACCGGCGTGTCCAGGCACTCCTCTGGTATCAACCCCCCCGAGGGACCACCACTCTGAACGGCTTTGAATTTCCTTCCCTTAGGAATGCCGCCTCCGATGTCGAAGACTATCTCACGGAGTGAGATACCCATGGGGACCTCGACCAGGCCGTTGTTGTTTATCTTGCCTACCAGGGAGAATATCTTCGTGCCCTTAGTGGACTCGGTGCCCATGGAGGAGAACCAGTCCGCCCCATTCCTGATTATCTGGGGAACCGTGGCCAGCGTCTCCACGTTGTTGATTACGGTGGGCTTGCCGAAGAGACCGGATATGGCCGGGTATGGAGGACGGGGGAGGGGATTGGGCAACTTTCCCTCAATAGAGGCTATCAGTGCAGTCTCTTCGCCACAGACAAACGATCCTGCTCCCTTGGTAATTCTGACATCAAAGTCAAACCCGGATCCCAAGATATTCTTCCCCAGGAGACCATATTTCTTGGCCGACTCAATAGCGTTGTCCATCATCTCCCGCGCCAGGGGATATTCCTCGCGGGTGTAGAGAAAACCCTGGCTGGAGCCGATAGCATAAGCTGCAATGGTCAGACCTTCGAGAACGGCGAACGGGTCTCCCTCCATTACGGCCCTGTCCATGTAGGCTCCCGGATCTCCTTCATCACCGTTGCAAATCACATATTTCTGGTCGCCCGGGGCGTTTCTGGCAAAGGACCACTTCTTACCGGTGGGGAAACCGGCTCCTCCCCGCCCACGGAGGCCGGAGTGAGACATCTCGTCTATCACCTCATCGGACTTCATGCCCAGCGCCTTGCTCAGTGCCAGATAACCATCGCGAGCGATGTATTCTGCTATGCTCCTGGGACTAATGAAGCCGCAGTTTCTGGTGACTACCTTCAACTGCTTCTTATAGAAGGGTATCTCTTTCATTGCAGGTATTCCTTCGGCTGTCCCCTCCACGGTGCACAGGGCCCATTCCTTCTTCACCTCACCTCTGGCAGTAGCAGCTACCAACTCACGAGACTTGTCGGGAGTCATCTGCTGGTATAGCGTCCTCGATTTCCCCGGCAGATAGACCTCTACGATCGGTTCCACCTGGCAAAAGCCTATGCACGCCGTGGACTCGACGGCGATATCTAACTTGGAAGCAGCGACCTCTTCCTCGATTGCAGCGAATATACCCCTGGCGCCCTGAGCGATGCCGCAGGTTGCCATGCCTACCGTAATCTTGCTGCAGTCAGGTGAGATGGACTTTACACCTTCTGCGCGTAAGCTCTCCAGGACTCCACTTCTGCTTGTCATGACACCTTCCATGCAATTCTCCTTATTCGTACCGCTCGAGAATTTTTGGTATCTGGTTCTGTGTTACGTGCCCGAATACGTCGCTATCGACCCTGATCACCGGCGCTATGCTACAGCATCCCAGGCAACGCACCGGCTGCACCGTGAATTTACGATCGCTGGTGGTTCCGCCCTCCGGTATGTGGAGGTCGCGAAGCAAGCGGTCCATGAGGAGCTGTCCACCGCAAACGTAGCAGGTGGTGCCCATGCACACATCAACGGTGTGCCTGCCAACAGGTTTGAGCGTAAAGGACTTGTAGAACGTCGCCAGACCGTAAAGGCGAGACATCGGCACGTCTAGTTTCTCAGAGACCATGCCCAGAGTCTTGAACGGCAGGCAATATTCCCGCTTCTGTATTTCCTGCAGGATACCCACCAGGGCTGGAGCATCCTGCCCCTTTTCTTCTATTATGCTGTCCAGCTCTTCTCCAGTCATATCTATCTCCTTTTAGTTGGCCTCATCTTCCTCTTCGTAATCACAGCGCATGCAGCGTTTTGCTTCACATACTGCCAGCTTCTCTGTCAGCCCCGTCCTGACTTCGTTGAAATCGAACAACCTCTCTTCTCCATGGCGAACCGGTTCCTCTGGCCTTTGGAACTTATCTATTCCTTCCTCCACCTCTGCCGGCTCAATGCGTGCCCTCGGCTTGACAAATTTGTATGGCTCCTTGAACTCTTCGCCACAGAGGTAGCACTTGATAGAAGCTGCTGCTCTCTGGCCTGCAGCAATGGCCTCTATCACCGTGGTTGGGCCTGTTACCGCATCTCCTCCGGCGAAGACACCCTCATGGCTTGTTGCCAGTGTTATGGGATCAACAGCTATCGTCCCCATGCTGCTCAACTCCAGCCCAGAGGAGAAAATGAAGGCATCGGTTTTCATTCCCACTGATACCATCACCGCTGTCGCTGGCACGAGCACCCTGGAACCTTCAACGGGCAGCGCCCTTATCCTGCCCGCACCATCTGCGCACTGCAGCTCTGTCTGCAGGCAGTTTACTGCCTTGATGCTGCCGTCACCCCTACGGAGGATTTCCACAGGCAGGGAAAGGTACTGGAACTCGACGTGCTCCTCTTCCAGCTCTTTAAGGGTGTCCTCCTCGACAGGTAACTCATCACGGGAGCGAGGATAGATGATCGTGACCCTGGAACCCAGGCGCGCCGCCGTTCGAGCGGCATCCACCGCCGTGTGGTCGCAACCAATCACGGCAACGATATCCCCTGGCTTCTCGCGATTTCCAGATTTTACTCTCTTTAAAAATTCTATGGCGTTAATGTAACCTGCGCCTTCACAGCCTACTAGATTCAAATCCATTGGCAGGTGAGCCCCAATGGCGAGGAACACGGCGCTGTATCCCTGCCTCTTCAAGTCCTCAATCATCATGTCCTTGCCGATGGTGACATTCGTCCTGATTTCTACTCCAACGTCGTTCTCAATTAGCTTGACCTCGTGGTCAATGACATGGGGAGGCATTCTGTAGTCAGGGACCGCCATCCTCAGCATCCCACCAGCGAATGGCTTCGACTCAAACACAGTTACTGCATATCCCTGCTTCCTCAGGTCGTTGGCGGCGGACAGTCCGGCCAGTCCGGAGCCGACGATAGCTATTTTTTCATCGTGGGTTACAGGATTGGGATGAACTATCTTCTTCCTGCGGCCTCTCTTTATCTCATAGTCTGCCACGAAGCGCTTTAGCGCCCGGATTGAAATTGCCCTGTCCGACTCGGCGCGCTCACAATCTTTCTCGCAGGGCCTGGGACAGAGACGACCACACACCGCCGGGAAGGGATTGTCCTGCCGGATAATTTCCAGTGCATCGTCGAACCTGCCCGCAGCGATGAGCGCGTTGTACGAAGGAACATCGATACCCGTGGGACAGGCTGCCTGGCATGGTGCTGGTGACAGCTCCTTGCACACGCGAGCCCGACAATACTTCCTGTTGATGTGCTCGTCATATTCTTCGGGAAAGTAAGTCAGCGTAGTGAGCACTGTCTTTCCCAGCGTTTGTCCTAGCCCGCACAACGAACTGTCTATCACGGACTCCGACATCTCTTTCAACAGAGGTATGTCCTCCGGCTTCCCCTGTCCCCTGCATATCCTATCCAGGATATGGTACATCTGCTTGGTTCCTTCCCTGCAGGGAGTACACTGTCCGCACGATTCGCTCCGGGTGAACCCCAGGAAGTACCGCGACATGTCCACCATGCAGGTTCTATCATCCATGATTACCATACCACCGGAACCCATAATGGTCCCTAGCGCGGTCAACGATTCATAGTCAACGGGAGTACTGGCCAGGTAGTAGGGAATGCTCCCTCCCGAAGGGCCTCCCGTCTGCACGGCCTTAAAGGTGGCATTATTCTTGATGCCTCCGCCTATCTCGTAGACGATATCCTCTACTGTGATGCCCATGGGAACTTCTATCAGCCCGGTGCGCTGCACCTTGCCTGTGAGTGAAAGCGTCTTGGTTCCTCGGCACTTTTCCGTGCCATACATGGCGAAGGCATCCGCCCCGTTTCTCAGGATCCACGGGACGTGGCCCCAGGTCTCGGTGTTGTTAATATTGGTGGGCTTGCCGAACAGCCCGGATACGGCTGGAAATGGTGGGCGTGGCCGTGGGCGGCCGGGTAATCCCATGATTGAGTTCATCAGCGCGGTCTCTTCGCCACAGACGAAGGCCCCAGCGCCCAAGAATATGTGAAAGTGAAAGCTGAAGCCGGTGCCCATGATGTCATCGCCGGTGAGTCCATCCTCTTCCATCTGCTCCAGCGCGTTCCTGATTAGCTCTATGGCAAGGGGATACTCCGCACGGCAGTAGAGATAGCCCTCAGAGGCACCAATAGCATGCCCCCCGATGAGCATGCCCTCCAGCACGCGGAAGGGGTCGCCTTCGAGGATGGAGCGATTCATGAATGCCCCAGGGTCTCCTTCATCAGCATTGCAGATCAGATATTTGGGAGATCCCTCTGCGCCACGGCAGAAACTCCACTTGAGCCCGGTGGGGAATCCGGCGCCTCCACGCCCCCTCAGACCCGATTTCTTTACCTCCTCCAACACATCTCCAGGCTGCAGGGACAGCGCCCTGTGTAGTCCGGAAAAACCACCATTTGCTACATACTGGTCGATATCCATGGGATCAATGGTGCCACAGTTCTCCGTTATCAGTCGTACTTGAGGCTTATAGTAGGGCAGGTCGAAGAATCTGGGAATGTCCTCGACCTCTTCTTCACCAATCGTCCCCATGGCCAGATCAGGTCTGGGATCGCCGCCACCGATATAATCTCTGATTATCTCCCGCGCCTTATCGGGAGTGACCAGTCCATATATTATCCTTGGCTTTCCCGGCTTCTGGACATCAACAATGGGCTCGGCATAACAGCACCCGATGCAACCTACCTTCATTATCCTGACATCCAGGCCCTGGTTTCTTACCTCCTCCTCTATTACCTCTATTACCTCACCTGCTCCCGCTGCCAGACCACAGGTCGCAGCACCTACGCGAATCAGAGGGATGGGACATTCTTTTATATCCCTCCACTTCTCTTGAGCTCTAGCCTCCAGTTCTTCGAAGGTCATGCTTCCTCCTTTTACTTAGCCTCTGCAGCTTCTTCAGTCATCTTCTCTTTAAGCCCGTCTACCAGATCTCTGGCTTTCATCTTCGTCATGTAACCGTGAACTTTCCTCCCGGGAATGCCCAGTTCTTCGGTAACTGTCACCGGCGCACGAGCGCAGGCGCCAAAACAGGCTATCGTCTGCAAGGTAAACTCTTGTTTTTCATCCGTTTCCCCGGCATGTATTCCCATGGTTTTCTCCAATTCTTTCAGTATGCCCAGACTACCCATGGTGTGACATGCAGTGCCTCGACACACGGTGATGATATTCTTGCCAACCGGCTTGAGGCGAAATTGGGAGTAGAAGGTAACCACCCCATAGGCCTCACCCGTAGTTATGCCCAGTGTTTGAGCTACATCTCCTATCGCTTCTCGAGAAAGGTAGCCCAGCTTTCCCTGAGCCGCCTGAAGGGCAGGGATAGTCATGTGAGGATTTCCCTTGAAAGTTGAGAGTGCTTCTTCCAACTCTTTCATCATGCCTTCTCCTGTACAAAAATTTACATGCACCTGTCAGACAGCGCCACAAATACCTGCAATTCACCTCTCTTGCCCTCTTGCCACATCCGTTGCGCCCTATATATCCAAGCCTCTATTATACCCAGCACCTCCCGCTTATCTGTCACAACCGTGGAAACAACTTCACTTTGCTTCATCATGCGAATCCACCTGATTCAGGTACACCATAAGAGAAAGTAACAGAGGAGAGGTTTTCCAGGATATGTTTGCAGTCGCAAACCACGATGGTGCATGGCGCCATATATCTCTAATTTCTGCCATACCTGATATGATATCCCGCGTGTGCGCTATGCCCAGAATTCTTATCAGCTATAATCAAAGTTAAGTATTATCGCATTTTGTCTTGCCCAAGTCAAAAACTTGCCAGCGATTCGCCCGCTATGCTATTCCTGATGGCCTGCTCTCCCAAAATAGGGCCACCCGTGTCAAAAATCATGCCACATTCCCCACTTCGCTCATAATGAGCGACTGGTGACCCCTGCTCCTAACTCTACTTCCTATTGGCAATGTTTTTACCATGGATGCCTATCAAGCAGCCAAAGCCCTGACCCTACTTAGGCCCCCAAAAAGTAATACCGATGCACTATAGAACCTTCCCCATCCTTGAGCAAAGCGCCGATACCTTTGTTTCCCAAACCAAAAAGGAAATACGTCCCTCCTCCAAATCACCCCTGGAGGGAGTACATTTCCCAGCCTCAACACGTCGCCCAGACATCATCGGTGTGAGGTCACCAGAGGACATTTCTAACGAGCTAAAGTGGAGGTCATTTCTAAAGAGTCTTGACAGACAGCAATTCTTTGGCTTGTGCCCCAGCGCAACTTTGAGATAGAATGGTCAAAAGTTATACGTTTAGCTATTCCCGCAAAAATTACCCCGGTATAGGGCAACAAGGCTGAGATAGAGATCAGTGAAGTGAGGCGCTGGAGCAACATCACCCTCACTCTGGAAGTAAAGGCTGGTAACTACGTATTGCTACATGCCGGATACGCTAAGGGAATAGTGGATAAAGTGGAAGCTGTGGAGAGTCTAAAGCTTCTGGAAGAGATAACAACCCCCGGTGAAGTTCGTTGACGAACATCAGCTTGCAGAAGGCAAGATTCGCAGGGGCAAACGTCACAATGGCGTATTCCATCACCGATGCCATGAAAATAGCCGAATGCAACCCTGAGAAATCAGTTATTTTCGCCGGCATCGGTTTTGAACCTCTGGACATTTTGCGGAGCAAAAACATGCTGGTAGAACAGATTAACAGCAAGCAGGGAGAATCCCGGTGATTTCCGTTGGCGTTGACATCATAGAAGTGGAGCGCATCAGGTCAGCAGTTGCCAGATGGAAAGAACGCTTCTCAAAACGCGTTTACACCGAAGATGAACTCGAGATCTGTAAAGGCGACCCCTCATCTCTGGCGACCCGATTTGCTGCCAAGGAAGCAGTAATGAAAGTTCTGGGCACCGGTACGCAGGGCATCAAGTGGAAGGAGATTGAAATACTGCGAGATAGCTCGGGCAAGCCATGCGTCAAGCTTTATGGCAATGCCAGGACCAGGCTGGAGGAACTCCATATGAGCGAGATAGCCATCAGCGTTTCGGACACCAGAGATTATGCCGTTGCCACAGCCATAGGCACATAGCCGACCAGGAAACTTCCCTGCTATAATGCCAAGGATATGCTGGCCAAAGTACTGAGCTGTGCCGTAGTTGGCATGGAAGGAGCCATGGTAGATGTGGAGGCAGATATTCTTCCGGGCTTGCCTTCCTTCACAATCGTGGGCCTGCCCGACAAGGCAGTACAGGAAGCCAGGGAGAGAGTCAGATCAGCTATAAGAAACTCGAACTACAAATTCCCCAACAGGCGCATCACCGTCAATCTGGCTCCTGCAGACCTCAAGAAAGAAGGGCCCTCCTATGACCTGGCCATAGCTATAAGCATATTGATTAGCTCAGAACAGCTAAACGCAGACCTGACAGATAGCGTCTTCCTGGGGGAACTTTCCCTGGATGGCAGGTTACGCCACACCCACGGCATACTGCCCATGGTATCTCTGGCCAGAGATACGGGTTTGACCAGGATATTTGTACCACTGGAGGACGCCGAAGAAGCCTCTCTGCTGGAAAACATATCCATCTTCCCGGCAGAATCACTAGCTCAGCTGGTTACCCACCTTGAAGGAGAAATCGACATACCACCATATCAGGGCAAGCAAGACCTGCAACGAATCACCTCTCCTGATTACGCCTTCGACCTTAGCTACATCAAAGGGCAGGAGCACGCCAAGCGGGCCCTGGAAATAGCGGCTGCAGGCAGGCATAACATCTTGATGACAGGTCCCCCAGGAAGTGGCAAAACCATGCTGGCCCGTTCTTTGCCTTCGATACTCCCTCCTTTGACCACGGAAGAAGCCATCGAGGTAACCAAAATTTACAGCGTCAGCGGTTTGCTCCCTCCAGACACTTCGCTCATCAAGGAGCGCCCTTTCCGCTCACCTCACTACACCATCTCGCGCTCTGGCTTAACTGGAGGGGGACAGTGGCCTCGCCCCGGTGAGATAAGCCTGAGTCACAATGGAGTGCTCTTCCTGGACGAGTTCCCCGAATTTGGGCACATTGCCCTGGAGTCATTGCGCCAGCCCATGGAAGACAGGACGGTCGCTATCAGCAGGGTACATGGCAATGTAACCTTTCCTGCCAGTTTCATGTTAGTTGCGGCTATGAATCCCTGTCCGTGCGGCTACTATGGAGATCCTTTCAAGGAGTGCAAATGCTCTGCAATGGAAATTACCCGTTATAACAAGAGGATAAGCGGGCCTTTGCTGGATCGCATAGATATCTTTATCGATGTTCCCCAGGTCGACTACGAAAAACTCATTGCCGGAAATTCAGCAGAGGCGTCAAGCACGGTAAGAGAAAGAGTTAGATCAGCTCACAAAACACAGCTGGAACGTTTCACCGGGACAGCCACCTTCTGCAACGCCAGCATGACCCCCACAGAGATAAAGGAATTCTGCGTGCTGGAGATAGCAGCCCAGAACCTCCTCCACACGGCAACGAAACAGCTACACCTCACGGCCCGCTCTTTCCACCGGATGCTCAAACTTGCCCGCACTATCGCCGACCTCGACAACAGCACGGGCATTAAAACTCACCATGTAGCCGAAGCGCTACAATACCGCCGCAAAGAAACTCTTTGAGTCAACCCCAGACTAAACGGATTACTCCGCCAGCTGCCATCAACAAGACACCCAGCACAAGAGAAATCTTTCCACCCACCTCCCATGCACTTAACCACGACCTCTGGGGCTCATGGGTTATATACTCCTTGATATCTCTCTGCCTCAAGATAGAATCATAATAACTTTTTCTTTCCCTTCGTCCAAGGAGTAAAGCAACCACACCGAAAAGGGTAAAAAAGATACCCATTCCCAGGATAGCCCAGCAAGTGGCGACCGCCATCTCATCCTACTTAAGCTCTATCGTCGCTCCGGCAGCTTCCAGCTTTTCCTTTACTACAGCCGCCTCTTCCTTCGCTATACTTTCCTTCACCGTCTGCGGGGCAGATTCCACCAGGTCCTTCGCCTGTTTCAATCCCAGAGCAGTTACTTCCCTAACCGCCTTGATAACCTCGATCTTCTTTTCCCCTATGCTTTTAAGCACAACGGTGAACTCTGTTTTTTCTTCCTCTTCAGGCGTTGCAGCTTCCTGCGCAGAAGCTCCTGCAGGTGCTGCCGCCACTGCCATAGGGGCAGCGCTAATCCCGAATTCATCCTGCAAAGCCTTAACCAGATCAGCTAAATCTACCACCGTCATATCCTTGACAGCAGCAATAATATCTTCCCTGGTTATCACATCAGCTTTCTTGACTCCCTTTTTTTTCGGAGCTTTTTCTACCTGCGCCTCAACATTTTCTTTGATTTCCGATTCGTCCATGGTCAAAAATTTACCTCCTTGCTATTCACTAAGCATCTGTTGCCGATTCTGTAATATACCTATCAATCCCTGAAGGGGAGAATTAAGCGCATCGCGCAAGGCTATGAGAGGAAGCTGCAGCTGCGCCATCACCTGGGAAATGAGAACCTCCCTTGTGGGCAAACTGGCAAGGCTCATCACTTTCTCCCCTGTAAGTATCCGTTGCCCCAACACCCCCCCCCTGACTATGAGAGACAACTCTTTGTTCCTGGTGCATTGCTCCAGGGCCTTAACCAGGTCAACCACATCCCCGGAGGTATAAGCTAAAGCCGTAGGTCCGGTAATCATATCTGCCATATCCCTGCCAATTCTGTCAATCGCTATACGGGTCAGGCTATCTTTGACCACGTGGTATTCTCCACCCGCCTTCACCAAAGCGTTGCGCACCCCGTTTATCTGCTTGGCATTCAACCCCTGATAGTTGGTGGCAATAACAACCTCGCTACGAGATAAATCATCAGCCAGTTTGTCAATTATCTGTATCTTCTTTTTTTTTAACATTGCATCTCCCTTTCCCAGGTTTTAGCAAAATCCCTGTGCCGCTGACACAGGGACGCTCCGATACCTTCATGTCTCTGCAGGAAAATTAAACCTCACAGCACCTGCCGTCATCGACAAGACCAATTTCAAATTTTTATTATATCTAAATTCTTAAGCCCCCCTCACATCTCGAAACAGGAACAAAGGTATGAAAGACGGTGAAGACAGAACTATCAAATCACCCCGCTGCCGCCGCCATATCCAATCTAAAGCCAGGCCCCATACTGGAGGACAAAAATGCACTTTTGATGTACTGACCCTTGACACCACTGGGCTTAGCCTTAACTATAGCTTCAATTACCGCTGCCAGGTTCTCCGCCAGCTTATCTTCCTCGAAACCGAGCTTACCAATGGGCAAATGGATGATCCCCGTTCTATCAAGTCGAAACTCAGCCCTTCCCTTACGCACCTCCGCTATAGCCCAAGGCAAATCCTGAGGCGCTACCACCGTGTTAGATTTTGGGTTGGGCATTAATCCACGCCTCCCCAGAATCTTGCCCAGCTTGGCCACCCTGGGCATCATGTCAGGAGTAGCTAAAGCTACATCAAAATCCAGCCATCCCCCCTCAATTTGCTGGGCAATTTCATCTGCACCAACATAATCAGCACCCGCCTCATGGGCCAACTTAACTGCCTCGCCCTGCGTAAAAACCAGCACCCTCACCTTCTTACCCAACCCATGGGGCAAGGTAACCACCCCCCTGACTTGCTGGTCAGCGCTACGGGGATTAACTCCCATTCTCAAATGGAGTTCAACCGTTTCCTCAAAACCGGCATAAGCCGCCTTCTTCGCCAACTCAATAGCTTCAGCAGAGGAATAAGACTTCGCTCTGTCGATTAATTTACTCGCTTCTCGATATTTCTTACCATGCTGGGACATCTTACTCTATCTCCACTCCCATACTACGAGCACTGCCTTCGATGATTTTCACGGCCATCTCGATATCAGTAGTATTTAAATCCGGCATTTTGCTCCCCGCTATTTCACGAACTTTATCTTTACTTATCTTGCCTGCTTTTTGCATTTTGGGATTGCCGCTGCCCTTCTCTATCCCCACGGCACGCCTCAGCAAATCCGAAACAGGCGGCTTTTTGACCACAAAGCTAAAAGTACGGTCAGCATATATAGTTATCTCAGCGGGAATAATAAAACCATCCTGAGAGGCTGTCCTGTCGTTGTATTCCTTACAGAAAGCCATAATGTTCACGCCATGTTGACCCAGCGCAGGCCCCACAGGAGGCGCAGGAGTGGCCTTACCAGCTTCTATCTGCAATTTAACCAGAGCACGAACTTTCTTTGCCATCTTATTTGTGAATTATATCCTTTCTACCCCCCACAGGTCTAATTCTACCGGAGTCTCACGACCGAAGAGCGAAAGAGCAACCTTAACCTTGCCCTTATCCTGATTAATTTGACTCACCTTCCCAATAAAATCGACGAAGGGGCCACTCGTCACACGGATGCTATCTCCCTCGTTAAAAGATACTTTAACCTCTGTAGGAGGCTCTTCCATGCGCTTCAGTATGACATTAGCTTCTTCCTCTTCCAGGGGGACAGGCTTAACCCCCGCGCTAACGAAGCCAACCACACCAGAGGTATTGCGCACCACATTATAACTATGCTCATCCAGCATCATGTTAACCATGATATATCCAGGAAACGCCTTTCGGTTCAAGGTGCGCCGCTTCCCCGCCTTGATTTCAATTTCTCTGGTTGTGGGCACCACCACCTGGAAAACCTTATCGCTGGCATCCAGATATTTGATGCGCTGTTCCAAATTTCTCCTGGCTTGCTCTTCTCTCCCCGAAGAGACATACAACAAATACCATTGGCCTTCAAACGTAGTGCTCATTTCCCCAGAAATACATTCGTAAAAAGTTTCGTAAGCCCAAAATCCAAAGCGCCCAAAAAGGCCCCTGCCACAATACACACTACAAGAACCAGCAAACTTAACCTTAACGTTTCTTGCCTCGTTGGCCAGTGTGCCTTCTTCAGCTCCGCTACCGCTTGCCCAAAAAAATCAAACCTCGATTTCTTGGCCACAGCAACAGGAGACTTAACATCCCTGGTTTTCCGAGAACGGCTGGCCATAGGTTACTTCGTCTCTCGATGCACGGTGTGAACGCGGCAGCGCGGACAATATTTCTTCAGTTCCAGACGCTGTGCATCGTTCTTCTTGTTCTTCACCGTAGTATATGTCCTTTCCTGACACTGGGTGCAAGCCAGGTGAATGATCACTCGGGACTCAGTTTTCTTTTTTGCCATACCTACCTAAGCAACAACCTTGGTAATTACCCCGGCGCCTACCGTTCTACCTCCCTCTCTAATGGCAAAACGCAATCCCTCTTCCATAGCTACAGGAGAGATAGTTTTGATCTTCATGTGATTTAGACTGTCTCCAGGCATAGCCATTTCCACGCCCTCAGGAAGAATTATTTCACCGGTAACATCCATAGTCCTGATAAAGAACTGTGGCTTGTAGCCATTGAAGAATGGCGTATGTCTGCCCCCCTCTTCCTTGTTCAGAATATATACTTCAACCTCAGCCTCGGTATGAGGCGTAACCGTTCCAGGTTTCGCTATAACCTGCCCTCGTTCCACCTCATCACGGTCCATCCCTCGCAACAGTATGCCAACAGCGTCGCCCGCTTCTGCTTCACCTACGGTCTTATGAAACATTTCCAGACTAACCGCCACCGTTTTCCTGGTTTCCTTCAGCCCCACGATCTCTACTTCCTCTCCCGCTTTAATCATCCCTCGCTCTACTCTCCCCGTAGGCACAGTACCCCGTCCCTTGATGCTGAATACATCTTCCACGGGCATCAAGAAAGGCTTATCTTTATCCCTTTGAGGCATGGGAATATATTCATCCACGGTGTCTATTAACTTCCATATCGGACCACACCATTGGCAATCCCTCTTACCGCAACCACATTCCAAAGATTTCAATGCACTCAGCCTTACGATAGGAGTCTCCTCTCCAGGAAATTCATACTTATTGAGCACATCACGAATCTCCATCTCCACCAGATCCAGCAGCTCAGGATCATCCATCATATCAATCTTGTTCAAAGCCACTATAATGCGCGGAACTTCCACCTGGCGAGCCAAGAGGATATGTTCCCTGGTTTGCGGCATAGGGCCATCATCAGCGGCAACCACCAGAATAGCTCCATCCATCTGAGCTGCCCCGGTTATCATGTTTTTAATATAATCAGCATGCCCGGGGCAATCAACATGACAGTAATGCCGCTTCTCAGTCTCATATTCAATATGAGATATGGCAATTGTCAGCCCACGAGCCTTCTCTTCAGGAGCATTATCTATGCTGTCAAATGGGCGGAATTGGGCACCTCCCGCTTTAGCCATCACCTGAGTCATAGCTGCGGTCAACGTGGTTTTGCCATGATCAACATGTCCTATAGTACCCACATTAACGTGTGGTTTAATCCTCTCGTAAACCTTCTTTGCCATCTTACTAACCTCCTTTAACTAAAAGCCCACAACCAGATTCGAACTGGTGACCCCGTTCTTACCAAGAACGTGCTCTACCGCCTGAGCTATGTGGGCATACTTTACCAAGTACTGGAGGGGGTAGGATTCGAACCTACGTAGCCCAAAGGCGGCAAGTTTACAGCCTGCTCCGATTAACCACTCCGGCACCCCTCCCAACGCACAGAGTGTATCATAAGGTATTCAAAAAATCCACTCTAGCCCGAGAGGGGATTCGAACCCTCCAACCTACCGATTACAAGTCGGTTGCGCTACCATTGCGCCACTCGGGCAAGGTCTAAAAACCAATTTCAACTAGTATAAATAAAAGATGAAAATAATGTCAACTCGCATACTCAAAAAGGAGACAGGTCAGCCATCATGCCATGATAAGAAAGATACTCCGCTCAGAATAACATCAGCACGAGCGAAAAACTGATAGCAACGGCGAGAACAACTAAGGCTGCGTAGTTGTGTCCCCCTGTTTGCACATAGCGACCGTATTGAGAAAGGAATCTACCCACCAGAATATATCGCGCCTGCGAATCGCATTGCGCAGCCTGCGCATGCGAGCTTTTCGCTCATCCATATCCATATTATACGCCCGGTAGATGGCACTGGACACGCCTTCGATATCATATGGATTTACCAGCAGAGGATTTCGGTGCAGCTGGATAGCCGCACCGGCAAATTCACTCAATATGAGCACTCCATTCTCTTCTATGTTGGCAGCACAGTACTCTTTCGCCACCAGGTTCATGCCATCCTTCAACGGCGTAATCAGAGCTATGCTCGCAGCCCGATAATAAGCCAGCAGGTCAATTCGTTCCTGAGCGCGAAACATATACTGCACAGGATTCCAGCCCACCTCGGCAAATTCACCATTAATCTCACTCACAAGGCCTTCGATATTTGCCTTCAGTTTTTGATACTCTTGTATATTCTCCCGGCTGGGAACCACTATTTCAACCAGCGTCACTCTTCTCCGCAAATCACTAAAGCGCTCCAGCGCATTCTTGAACGCCCGTAGTCTCAGGGGAATGCCTTTGGAGTAATCTAACCGATCCACCCCCAGAATGACCTGGCAACCAGGCATAGACTGATGCATCTGAACAACTTTTTCCGTCACTGCCTCATCTCCCGCCTGCAGGGAAAATTCATCAAAATCTATGCTGATGGGGAAAATTCCTGTTCTAATCTCGCGCTGTGGAGTGGTAATTACGGCCACGCGTCTCCTGGCATCAAGATGAGAACCACTGCTGAAATGCTCCACACAATCTATGAAGTTGTTCCTATCACGCATCGTCTGAAAGCCAACGAGGTCATACTCCAGCAATGCCCTTATAACCTGCACCCGCCACGGCAACTTGATGAAGATATCGAGAGGAGGAAATGGAGTATGAAGAAAGAACACCACCCGGCGTTTCACATTCATAGCTCTCAATTCCCTTGCCACAAGCATGAGGTGATAATCGTGAACCCAGATGCAGTCATTTTCATCGGAGCTCTTCTCCACCGCATGGGCGAACTTGCGATTAACCTCCTGATATATATGCCAGGACTCGGGTTCAAACTTGCACCGCGAATGCATATCATGAAAAAGTGGCCAGATAGTTTCGTTAGAAAAACCCAGGTAGTATTGATTTACCTCCTCCTCGGTGAGAGGAACCGCCCTGAAAGACACCTGGCTTATATCCTTATCATTCAGAGGCATCAACTCATCCAGGTTAACATCCTCAAACGTGCCAGACCAGCCAATCCACAGACCCCCCATACGGCGGAAGATGGGTGCAAGGGCAGTAACCAGTCCTCCTGTGCTGCGCCTTATTTCCCAACTTCCATCCTCTCTCTTTGCCAGGGCAACGGGAAGCCGGTTGGAAACAATTACAAGTCTCTTGAGACCGCCATGGTCGAATTCTTTCGATCGTGCCACGACTTCACTCTCTCCCTTTCAACATATTACAGGCCAACAAAACTATAGTATAGGCAGAATAACCACTTGTCAATACGCTATTGCCCTCTGAGGGATTCATGGTGTAGACTCAAAACCGCCTTTTGAAGTTTACACCGCTCTGCTGGAGTTTATTCCCTCTTGCCCACCAGCAGAGAAGAGAGGAGCGGCTTGTTTTGCCAAACCATCCCATCTTGAAGCTCAAACTACCAAAGGAGCGGCCTCCATACCGGTGGCTCGCACTGTCAATGATTTTACTCATTGGGATTATTGCTTTTGGCGTACACTACTCCTTCGGCGTGTTTTTCAAATCCATGCAAATAGACTTTGGCTGGAACAGAGCTGCAACTTCAAGCATTTACTCACTCTACGTTGTGCTCTCTGCATTTTTCGCCGTTATCACCGGATGGGCTCTGGATAAACATGGCCCCAGGATCGTTTTCGCCACAATGGGTCTGTTCACCGCCTCGGGGCTATTGTTAACCGGCCAGGCAAACAGTCCATGGCAGGTATACATAACCTACAGTTTGCTGCTGGCAATAGGCACTGGAGGGATATATGTCGCTTCAATGGCAACCATCAACAGGTGGTTCACCAAGAAGCGTGGCACGGTCATGGGTATCGTCGGCCTGGGCTCACCCATTGGAATGATGGCTATGAGCCCCCTCGCCGCTTACCTCATAGCCGCCTACAACTGGCAAACATCCTTTTCCATCATGGGGCTCATAGCGTTTTTCATTATGATTCCTTGCAGCCTGTTACTCAGGGAACCCCACCACAAAAGGTCAACCCACAACGGCCAGGAAACTTCTAACTGCAGTCCCACTCCAGAAGCGCCCCTCCATATACAGGAAGGGCTTTCTTTGCCCGAGGCAATCAGGACAAGAAATTTCTGGCTCCTCCTCGGCATAATGTTTCTGTATTCCTCCTGCGCCTACATAGTAACGGCCCATCTCGTTCCACACGCCATCGACCTGGATATTCCTCCTCTTAAGGCAGCTTCACTGCTCAGCATTATTGGAGGCACAGGGATAGCGGCCAGATTGTTGATGGGCAGAATTTCAGACAGCATCGGCAGAAAACGAACTTACATTATTTGCTCGTTATTGATGGCAATATCAATGGCATGGCTCACCAGTGCCTCTGAATTGTGGATGCTCTATATATTCGCCATCATTTTTGGAGTGTCCTTTGGAGGACTCGCCCCGGTTCATGCCGCTCTGGTAGGTGATATCTTCGGGCTGCGTCATATCGGCGTAATAATGGGAGTGATCGAAATGGGCTGGCAGGCTGGTGCTGCCGCAGGAACATTTCTGGCCGGCTATATCTTTGATATCAGCAACGGTAGCTATACCCCTGTCTTTATCGCCGGTATAATAGCCGCACTGACGGTAACAGGACTGGCCTTTCTCTTAGAGGAACCGGAAAGTTCTCCCGTCTGAGCTTCTGGACTATTTCCAGCGTCTTTTGCGCCACTGTGCCTGACGAGGGATTCTGCCGCCTGTCAAATGGCGAGCCAGAGGCAAAAGGCAATGACAAAATACCTGCAAAAGTATAGACTCAGTGAAAACGGAACAGGAAGCGGCGAGAGCGCACGGCAGGATGCAGAGAAAAAATTTCCTCATTGTTATCAATCCCAGGTCCGGTAGCTACCGGGGAAAAGCTCTCCAGAAACGCATATCCGTTGCCATTTCCAGTCAGGAATCCCCTGGCAATACATATTGCATCGATGAATGGGAAAACCTATCGCACAGGATCAGTCAGGCTGTGAGCGCAGGAATCCGCTCTTTCTTCATCGTCATGGGAGGTGATGGAACGATAGCTGCCGTTGCCAGCTGTCTGCGAGGCACGCAGTGTACCATCAGTATTATCCCCTCTGGCACCAGCAATATGCTGGCACAGGCCATTGGCATTCCCACCAACTTTAGAGATATTTTCAATATGCTAAATTCCTCAGGGGAAACAAGGACAATAGATGGCCTGGAAATAAACGGCAGGCTGTACTTCATGAATGCGTCAGCAGGCATTTCTTCAGCCTCGTTAGAATATCTGAAGCAAGAGCAAAAATCATCGCTGGGACTTATCGCTTACGTATTTGCTGTCATCCGTCGTATCTTCCAAACGTCTCCGAAAACGTTTCTCCTCAAGATAGACGGCAAATCACAGCAGGTCCGCGCCGCGGAGGTATTTATCGCCAATATCGGGTCCCTGCTTGCACCTCGATACAAACTTGCCGACACAGCGAGATGAACGACGGAAAACTAGAAGTTTGCATCGTGCACAGGGGCAGTCCGGGGGAAATTTTCAACGCCCTGCTGGATATCCTCAGGGGGGGGGAATCGCACCATTCACTGCATCGCACGCGCCGAACAAATTACCATACACTGCGAAGAACGCCTGCCCCTGCAGGCAGATGGAGATATTATTGGAGAAACACCGATAACTGTAAGAGTTGTACCCTCGGCAGCGACATTCGTCGTACCACGGACAGCACAGCAACAACCAGATTAAAGCAACTCCCTATACTTCTACTTCTATCCCCTCCTTCAACAGGCGTTCGCTTTCTTTAAAAAATCTCCAGTATTTCCCTTCCAGAGAGGTATATTCATAGATATCCGTCCACTTATTTTCTTCAACCCACTCAATATCCAGCCTGAGTTGCTTATCCCTTACCACCCTGGCAATATCCAGCCTTTCACTGGAATCACCTATCAATGCTATCAGCTTCTTCTCCGGCAACAGAGGTTTGCCATCGTTTAAAGACTGCCAGTCCCTTGGACTCAGACAGGTAAACCCATAGGCATCCACCCATCTCTGTTTCTCAATGAACTTAACGTCCTGTCTGTGCTGCTCATCCCTTATCATCCTGGCAACATCCAGATTTTCAATGATATTGTCCATCAGCACTCTTAGCTGATCATCCAACAACAAGGGATATTTCATTTCTTACTTCCTTAACACCACCAGATTTTTCCTTACCCATGGGAATAGCGGACGCGCCAGACAACCCCCCGGTAAGTATCAGGTGGCAACAAATTAGAAAACACCCCTTATAAAGGATACAATGACATGTTGCATAATGTCAATGATGAGGCGCTCCTCCCAGGAATATGTCCACTATTGAATCCCCAGGGCCCAGGACAAACCCCCAGACACTTCCCTGCAATAATTAAGACAAATCCACCTCCGGAAAGAAGATGGATAAACAGTTGCCAGGACAAATTCTGGCATTGGAGCTATAACGCTACTCGATCACCTGAGGAAGAACGCGCTTTTCAGCCTCACCGGATAACTCGATCAGGTCCTCTAACAATACGAGCTTGGCCCAGGTCTCCCTCTCATTTTCCTGCAACACAACAGAAAAAGGCCGGTTTACCTTCAATCTAACCTTCCTGCCCTCCGGCTTTATGACAAATTCCGTTCGGGTCGTTGGAGCCCTGAAAACGACAATGGCCGTATCGCAACCTTCAACCAGCATTGTGCTATTCAGAGCCAGGCGAGTTACATCCCAATCTTCAATGTGGATTTTTTTCTTCATGCTCATCTGGTGAACCATGAGAACCGTCGCCCCGGCATCTCTCAATTCATGCCAGAAATCCCCCGCCTGAGTTTTCACATCCGCGCCATCAACTTCCTGCTCCGACATTACCTTCTCCATGCTGTCAATAATTACCAGAGGTTTCCCTTTTTGCTGCTTCACCAGATTTATGAGCCACCGCCTTCGAGAATCATCCCACAAAAGGAAACCACAACGAGAGTAACACATCAATGGAAGCACGGCGAGGTCTATATCGAGGCCCCGCGCAAGCCGGTAAAACCTGCGCTTAAAACTGCCCGTCCCTGAGTCCTCATCTATAAGTATGACGGGCTGCTGACATACATTGAAAGCATCCAGAAACCTCGTGCCGCTGGCGACGCAGACGGCTAGCTGTTCAGCCAACCATGCTTTGCCTGCATGCCGCTCCCCCAACAGCAGAACAGCGTGCCCCTCTGGAATCAACCCGTCAACCAACCAATTTACCATTACTGCCACCTCCCTGCCAATTTTAAGTATGTGCCCTCACCAGGACATCCATTGCACAAACAATATAGCTGCTCTTCTCTTCCCCATCACAAGAATACAGGCCTCCATCAACCAGCCTTAATTGACGTGCTCGTTGGTCTCCTGCCGTATGTTCTCACAATTTGTGAAGCGGTTAATCGGTGCAGTATCAGTCCTGCCATCCTCCCCGACAAAAAGCATTTTGGGCTCCCCCTCCTCATCCACGAAGATATCCTTTATTTCCACCTCCTCCTCTTCCCCTATATCCCTATGGAAAATAGCCTTCATGCCCCATCCCCCATTCCGCTGCACCCACCACCTCTCAGAAATCTCAACGGGCATTCGCCTCCATCTTTCTCATAGCACCCAGCCAAAACTAGAGGATAGAAATTTGCCCCAAGTAGCCTCACCTGCACTTCGTTCCTTTCAGCCATCGCCTACATGGTCACCCGCTTAAGCCCGGTTACTTGGAGCAATTACACTTTGACATGTCCGCAAAATTTCGTCAACCCCCCGCAAAGGGGGACTCAAATTTTTCCCTCATTTTCCCTCTGCAAAAACTCAGAGAAAACAAGTCACGCGAACTTCTCCATCTGGAAAGCTTGCCTCACAGCGATTTGCCCTGTCTGGCAACTGCTGCCATCGCTTCTTTGACTTTTTCGTCATCCGCAAGATAATAGCTCTTAATCGGCTTCAGCCCCCCGTCAAGTTCATACACGAGGGGTATCCCTGTGGGAATATTCAACCGGGATATGTTTTTATCATCTATTCCGTCGAGGTATTTGACGAGGGCTCTCAGGCTATTCCCATGAGCCGATATAATTACCCTTTTCCCCAACCTCACCGCTGGCGCCAGGACTTCATGCCAGTAGGGCAAAAACCTGTCAACCGTGTCCTTCAAGCACTCCGTGGCAGGAATTTCCCCCTCATCCAATTCTGAATAGCGTGGGTCGTTACTGGGATACCTTTCATCTCCTTTGTCCAGTGACGGGGGCCTCACATCATAGCTCCTTCGCCATACGCGGACCTGCTCTTCACCAAACTTGGCAGCCATCTCCGATTTATTCAGTCCCTGCAGTGCACCATAGTGTCTTTCATTCAACCTCCACGACCGCTGTACCGGAATCCACATCAGGTCCATCTCGTCCAGGACAATCCACAAAGTCCTTATGGCCCTTTTCAGCACCGAAGTAAAAGCAAGATCAAAGACATATCCCTGCTCTTTCAATGCCCGGCCGGCTGCTTCGGCTTCAGCCATTCCTCTTTCCGACAGGTCAACATCAGTCCAGCCGGTAAACTTATTCTCCCTGTTCCAAACGCTTTCGCCGTGCCGTAGCAAGACCAATCGTATCATTTTCTCTTCTCTCCCCGAATAAAACCACCTTTATTGTACCATAAAGTTACCTGCCTCCCTGACTGCAAGGTCAGCATTACAAGAAACATTAACTCCTGTAACTCCCCTGTTTCAAATCATTCACACCAAAGCAAATTTTGCGAGACAAAACTACAACAATCAAGAATGAATGCATGATGAAGCACCCATGCATTCACGCGGTGCAAAATGCCCCGGGCAACCAGACACGAATCCGCTTCAGCCTGGCATTCTCTTCTTCCTGTGCCTTGAGCCGTTTGAGCTCAGATAGACTTACCCCTCCATACTTGCATTTCCAACGGTGGATGGTAGCAGGGGAAACCCCATACTCCCGGGCAACACCAGCCACCAGCACCCCCGATTCAACCTCCTTCAGAATCCCAAATATCTGCGCCTCTGAATCCCTTCTCTTTTTCACTGTCAATAACCACCATCTTTGACCCACCTCTAACCACATACTTTGACCCACCCGGTTGATTAGTTTTTATCACGTTGTGCTCATGGGAGTCAACACCTCCTTTCTCCGGTGTGGAGATAGTCTTTC
>JAGGYM010000053.1 GCA_021162545.1 Dehalococcoidia bacterium
CTGGGGCGCAAGTGGATTATGGCCGACCTGGGCAAATTCGCCATCCATACCACCCGCAAGCGGATGATTCAGGTACAGCGACAATTAAAGCAGGAAAACAAAAGCTGGCGCGCCTTTGAAATTCTCAACCTGGGCAAGTATGAGCGCCAGCACTATATTGGTGTCAATCCTTCTTTACGAGAAGAAGAAAAAGAGAAACAACTGGAGGAGAAAGAGCGGGCCTTTCTGGACTTGATTCTCCATGCCTACCGCGCCGAGCCGGTGAGCCAGTTCAACGCCTTCCACGGCAAGAAGGCAGGGCGACTGGTTGCAGTGGGCCCCGTGAACTTGCCGGTAACCCGGCTCTTCGTGGAGGAGATCATACTCGAATGCCGTAAACACCATATCACCCGCGTGGATATCCTCGGCTTCGAGTTCGAGATGGGGCTGTTCCCCAACATTCTTGACGAAGCAAAGAGCAAAGGCATAGACATGGCGATGAAATACATCCCTGCCGACGTTTTTGACAAGCGAGCGGTGGAAAAGAACCAGGTGGTATTCCACGATGTATCTTACATCGAGGTCAAGCCGCATATAAACAAGAATAGTGTGGCCATGGAATTGACCGACTTCTCCGTGTTCTATTCTCAGGATTCCATTGCTAATGCCGAAGCCAGCCTGAAAGACAAAGGCAGCAAGATCGTGGTAGAGCAGGGGCAGATTATCAAAGTCAGCCGCGATAAGGATGGAGTCGTCTCCCGCGAAGTCCTCACCAGGAACTGGACCGACTGGATTGATTACTGGTCAGTGGACTTCGATTTTGAGAACAAACGGGAAATCATCCGGGTGAGAAATGAAGACAGCGGTGAAACCGAAGAACGCTGGACGGGGGATTTTGTGTTTGAAAATGAATGGCAGTCTTTTCGCACCAGAAAGAATCGATCGCTGGAATTAAAGAGCGTGTATCACGAATGCGAGCCGGGACGGCGCAAGATTGCCGTAAAAGTAGTGGATATCTTCGGCAATGATACAATGAAGATAGTGGAGGTGCGTGTATGAAGGAGAACGCCAGTGTTTTTGTAGCAGGTTCCTGTTGGCTTAGAGCCGATTTCCATCTCCACACCCGCGCTGATGCAGAGTTTACCTATACCGATAATCCCAATTTTTTCTCAACAACCTACATTCAGAAACTGAGTGACGAGGATATTCGAGTAGGTATTGTCACAAATCACAATAAATTTGGTTCTGCTGAGTTCAAAGATCTTCAAAGGAATGCAGCGAAAAAGGAAATCTGGCTGTTGCCTGGGATTGAATTATCCCTGAAAGATGGCGCAAAAGGTATTCATGTATTGGTTGTTTTTAACTCGTCCTGGATTTCCAATAATGAAGGAAAAGATTATATTAACCAATTTTTAGAGCAAGCTTTCGTGGGCCAATCCAACTACGACCACCCTCCCTATCCCAATTGCCAATACGACCTGAATATGGCCGTGCAAGCGCTGGATACTTACAATAAGGACTACTTTATTGTTCTTGCTCACGTTGACGCAACAAATGGCCTTTTTAACGAACTTACGGGCAGAAACCTTGAGCAGTTTGTGCGCTTAGAAGCATTTAAAAAGAAAGTGTTGGGAATACAGAAAGCGGAGTCCCATGAGAACCTGAAGAAATTGGTAGGAATGCTTGACAATCATTTACCTGCCCAGATTGAAGGCTCCGATCCAAAGTCAATAACCCATATCGGAACACAAGGCAAGTCCTGCTATGTCAAGCTGGGTGATTTTAATTTTGAAGCCCTGAAATTTGCTCTTAAAGATTATCCTAACCGAGTGAAAAATGAAAAACCTGTGTTAAATCATTCTTATGTTCGTTCCATACGGTATCAAGGCGGATTTCTCGATGGGGTCGAGCTGACGCTTACACCTCATTTGAATACCCTTATCGGCATCAGGGGCAGCGGAAAATCAGCCATCATCGAGACACTGCGCTATGCACTGGGTATTCCTCTTGGCCTTAAGGCTGTGGATGTTCCTTACAAAGAAGGTTTGGTAAAAAAGGCGCTCGGCAGCGGTGGGAAAATAATCGTTGAAATATGTGATCAGCACCAGAAGCAGTATCGGCTGGAACGTATTTATAACCAGAAAGCGGATATATACCAGGAAAATGAATTTCTACCAGAAGTGACTATTGATGCCTTTTTACGGAAACCGCTTTACTTTGGTCAAAAAGATCTATCCAATACAGGAGAAGGGTTCGAAGAGGAGCTCATTAACAAATTGGTGGGCAACAGGCTGAACGATACACGTGATTTGATCCGTCTGAAACAACGGGGAGTTGATAATGCAATTCGTGAATTATCCCGGCTTGGTGAATTAAAGGATAGAAAAGATGAAATCGAATCGCAGAAAGCGGATAAAATACACAAATTGAAGGTATTTAAAAAACATGGACTTGAGGAGAAATTGCAAAAACAGGTGCAATATAATAGAGATGGTGTTGTCTTTAAGGAGATAACGGAGTATTTAACCCAAAAAGCGCATGAGCTAACGCAGGCAAGACAGGATTTCCAGCAGGGGCTTGGACAGTGGAAATCATATAAGTCAGAACAAAACGATGAGTTGGTGGGAGAATTCAAGCAAATCATTCAAAATATTTCCCAGCACTTAGACAAGATAACTTCCTTTGAGGGATTGATACTGAATGAGAGCGACGGGATAAAAAAACTGAGAGAACAGTTTATTGAGCGACAAAATAGCCTGAAGGAAGAGTTTGCCAAAATACAGCGGGAGGTTTCCATGCCTAGTTTACGAGCTGAAGATTTTGTGGAACTCAACAAATCGCTCAACATGTTGGACTTAAAGCTGAAAGAGATCGATAAAAACCTTAATAAACAAAATGTGCTAAAAAGCCGATTAGATCAATATATCAATGAACTTAATAACTTGTACCACCAGGAATATGAGCTGATCAAAAAAGAGGTGGAACGCGTCAATCAGCAGGCAACCTCTTTATCTGTGGAGGTCAATTATAAAGGGGACCGAAGAGCTTTTCAAAGTTTTTTAGATGATTATCTGAAAGGCTCCAGGTTAACTCAAAAAGACAAGACCGAGCTGGTAAAAAATTTCAAGGATGGCATAGAGATTTATCGCGATCAGGATAACCTCAGGGAATGTCTGAGTGAAACCAAACTGGCTGCTTTTCAAGAAACGATGCGTGAAAATCTTGTGGAACTGCTTACCTGGCAGGTGCCTAACGAGTACATTATTCGATATCGGAACAAAGAGCTGAAAGAACATTCTATAGGTCAGCGCGCCTCGGCGTTAATCCTGTTTGTACTATCCCAAGACGAAAACGATCTGATTATTATAGACCAACCGGAAGATGATCTGGATAGCCAAACAATCTATGAAGATGTAATTAAACAGATACTTACCGTTAAGCCACAAATCCAATTTGTCTTTGCCACCCATAATCCGAATATCCCTGTATTAGGGGATGCAGAAAAGATTGTGGCTTGTGAATTTCAGGAGACCCATATTGCGTTACTTCAGGGCAGTATCGATCAAAGAAATACCCAGGAGAAGATTATTGGCATTATGGAGGGGGGATCTGATGCCTTCAAGAAACGAAAGGAGATATATGAGTTATGGAAGCCTTAGAAGTATTGGACCTTATCGACCGGGCGGAAGACAGCACGATCCAGCTAAAACAGGATTTGAAAAATAGCACACAGCTTGCCTCGGAAATGGTGGCCTTTTCCAATACTCGTGGCGGCATAATTATTGTAGGCGTTTCGAAAGAAAAAGACATCATCGGGTTGTCTGATCAGGATATTGAACGCGTCAATCAGTTGATTTCCAATGTGAGCGATCAAAACGTTCGTCCACCGATTTCACCAATCACTGAGGTTGTAAAGATTGAAAGCAAGAAACTTTTACTAATTTCTATAGATGAGGGTGTTAACAAACCTTATGCTACCAACGAGGGAATATATTGGACAAGAAAGGGTTCGGACAAACGTAAATTATCGCAAGAAGAACTACAGCGTCTCTTTCAGGATACAGGAAGAATTTATGCAGACGAACAAATTATCAATGGGTCTACTTCCCGTGATATTGACCGCTCTTACTTCGAGGAATTCTATGAGCGGGAATATGAAGAGACTATAGGTCAGGCAGGGCTACCGTTAGATAAATTATTGAGCAATCTGAAACTTTCAGGAGATAATGGGTTGAGGCTGGCAGGGTTGCTGCTATTCGGGAAAAAACCACATGATTTTAAGCCTGCCTTTCAAATCAAGGCTGTTTCGTTTTATGGAAATGATCCGACCGATACACATTTCAAAGATAGCGAAGACACAAAAGGCAAGTTGCTTAATCAGTACGAAAATGCTCTCGGATTTATGCTCAGAAACTTACGAAGGATTCAAAATGGTGATAATTTCAACCAGGAGGGTAAGCCGGAGATTCCGAGAATCGTGCTTGAGGAGTTATTGGTAAATGCTCTTGTCCACAGGGATTATTTTATCAACGCCCCTGTCAACCTGTTTGTTTTTGATGATAGATTGGAAATCACCAGCCCTGGCAAACTGCCTAATAACCTTACAGTGGAACATATAAAAAACGGCGTTTCGGTCATTCGTAACCCGGTGATTACCTCTTTTGCTTCGCACATATTGCCTTATAGAGGCGTCGGCACCGGCATAAGGAGGTCTATTAAGAATTACCCGCATATTGAATTTCAGAATGACATTGAATCAGAGCGATTTAGAGTTATTATCAAACGAATGATGTTGGATTGAACTTATTGAGATAGTGGATATCTTCGGCAATGATACAATGAAGATTATCGAGGTGAGGGTATAGAGGAAATAAATAACGCTTTGGTAGAGAAGGAATCAAATAACTAGAATAGTAGGAGTTACCATGTCTCGCAAGGAAGTTTTACAGATATTAAAAGCCTTCAAAGAAAAAAACGGTCAGCAATATGGCATTCTGACAATAGGACTTTTCGGCTCCGCTGCCAGGGACTCTATGAACGAAGCGAGCGATATAGATGTAGTGGTGGAACTTGAAAGACCGGACTTGTTTAATCTCATCGGCATCAAACAGGATCTTGAAGAACAACTTGGCCAACCGGTTGATATTGTGAGATATCGTGAGAGAATGAATGATTTTCTTAAAAGAAGAATAGACCAGGAGGCTGTATATGTATGACAGAGGACTGGCATTAGCGATTTTAACTCAGCTTTACCAGGCAGCAGAAACGATAATGCAGCGCTTTAAGCCCGTAAAGAGTATAAACGATTTTACGGATTCACCTGAAGGCATGGAAAAGCTTGACAGTATCTGTATGCTGCTTATCGCTATCGGAGAGGCATTAAAAAATCTGGACAAGGTTACGAAACAGTCTTTGCTGCCACGATATCCGCAAGTTGACTGGAAAAAGGCCAAAGGCATGCGGGATATTATCAGCCACCACTATTTTGAGACTGACGCGGAAGCGATTTTCGATGTATGCGAAACAAAAATAGAACCACTTGCCCATACAATCAGAATAATCATTGAGGATATTAAGAGTGGCCATACATCCTGATTTTCCCTCTTCCCCCTATGCAATTCTGGATCCGAATATCCGCTGGTTCCCGGCGGATGAGGCGCTGCGCGAATCGAGTTACGAAAAGCTGCTGCCGCCGCTGGTGTATCAGCTCCGCATTCAGGTAAAGAAATGGCGCGACAGCGGATACGAAGGCGCCAGCGCTACCAGCCGTTCCCTCTTGAGTTGGTGGTTTAATACCGAGCATCTGCAGCCAAAGCCGGACGGCACTATGGCGAAGTTTGAATATTACTTTGCCCAGCGAGAAGCGGTGGAAACCGTCATCTATCTCTACGATGTAGTCAAGGTGAAGGACAAGTACGACCTGCTGCGGTTTGACTCGTCGGGCGCAGTATCGGCAGGGATGTTCGATGAAAGCTGGAGGCGATTTGTAGTCAAGATGGCTACCGGAACCGGCAAAACCAAGGTAATAAGCCTCATATTAACCTGGTGCTATTTTCACAAGCTGTACGAACCGGAATCCGATCTGGCACGGAATTTTCTCCTAATTACACCGAACATCATTGTGCTGGACCGCATTCGCGCTGATTTTGACGGACTGCGTATTTTCTGGAAAGACCCGATCCTGCCGGATAACGGCTACGATGGTCAAAACTGGCGGGATGACTTTCAGCTAACCCTGCATATTCAGGATGATGTCAATGTCGTTAGAAAGACCGGGAATATCTTCCTCACCAATATCCACCGTGTTTATGCCAGTGATGACATCGAGCCTTCCAAAGACGATGAAAATACGATGGACTATTTCCTCGGCAAACGGCCCACCGGAGAGACGACAGATTCGAAGGTTGATTTAGGCGATATTGTACGGGATGTTGATGAGCTTGTGGTTCTCAATGACGAGGCACATCATATCCACGACAGCCAGATGGCGTGGTTCAAGTCAATCGAGGACATTCACAACAGGCTGAAGCATAAAGGCGGTTACCTTTCAATCCAGATAGATGACACGGCGACCCCCAGGCACAATAACGGAGCCATTTTTGTGCAAACGGTATCAGACTACCCGTTAGTCGAGGCCATTTCTCAAAACGTGGTCAAACACCCCGTTCTGCCTGATTCGGCCAGCCGTGCCAAACTTGCTGAACGGCAAAGTTCGCGCTATATCGAGAAATATGCCGATTATCTGCATCTGGGCGTCGAAGAATGGCGCAAAGCTTATGCTGAACATGAGAAACTTGGCAAAAAGGCGATTCTCTTTGTCATGACCGATGACACCAGGAACTGTGATGCCGTTGCAGGCTTCCTGGAACAGACCTACCCTGAGTTCAAAGACGCGGTTCTCACTATTCACACCAAGAACAACGGGGAAATCTCAGAGGCTGCCACCGGCAAGAAAAAGGAAGAGCTGGAAAATCTGCGCAAGCAAGCCAATCAAATCGATAGCTGGGAAAGCCCCTGTAAAGCTATTGTATCGGTGATGATGCTAAAAGAGGGCTGGGATGTCAGGAATGTAACTACCATTGTGGGTTTGAGACCATATGGCGCACAAAGCAATATACTTCCCGAACAGACTCTGGGGCGCGGTTTACGCAAAATGTACCCCGAAACCGATGCGGAGGAGTATCTCAGCGTTGTAGGTACAGATGCCTTTATGGATTTTGTGGAATCGATCCAGAGAGAAGGCGTTGAGCTTGAACACAAGCCGATGGGTGCCGGGACAGCGCCCAAAACTCCCATTATTGTAGAGGTTGATGAGGAAAACACCGGCAAGGACCTGGACAAACTCGATATCAGGATTCCCATCCTGACGCCCCGGGTATATCGCGAGTACAAGGGTCTGGCTAACCTGGACCTGAACACATTTGGCCACAGGAAGGTTGCCTATCAGGAGTTCACCGAAGAACAACAACGTGAAATTGTATTCAAGGACATTACCACCGGAGAGATCAGCCATACCACTGTTTTGGACTCCAGCGCTGTGACCGACTATCACAGTGTAGTAGGTTACTTTACCCAGATCATCATGAAGGACCTGAGACTCGTAAGTGGTTATGACGTTCTTTACGGCAAAGTGAAACAGTTCATCCAGGACTTCTTGTTTGACCGGGTTGCCGATCTGGAAAGCCTCAATACTCTACGCAACCTTTCGGAACTGGAAGCTACCAAAACCCTGATTGAGACATTCAAGAAACAAATCAATGCCCTGACCGTGCAGGATAAAGGGGATGCCGAAATACGCGATTCCATCAAATTACGCAAAACCCGCCCGTTCGTGGTTAAAGAGCAGGGGTATCTCATTCCGAAGAAGAGCATATTCAACAAAATCATTGGTGACAGCCCACTGGAATTGCAGTTTGCAGGTTTCCTGGAGCGCTGTGATGACATCGTCTCTTACGTGAAGAACTACTTCGCTGTCCAATTCAAGATTGATTACATCAAAGCGAATGGCGACATATCCAATTACTATCCTGATTTCATCGTGAAAGTCTCGGATACAGAAGTTTACATTGTAGAAACAAAGGGGCTGGAAGATTTAGACGTGCCGCAGAAAATGGAACGCCTGAAACAATGGTGCAAAGACATTAACAAAGTACAATCTGAAATCAAGTACGACTTCGTTTTTGTGGACCAGGAAAGCTTCAACCACTATCAACCAGGGAGTTTCAGCTCACTGGTAAATTCATTCCGTCAATACAAAGATTGAAGCTATTAGGTCAGGACTCTGTCATAGACACATCCTGGAAGGTACTGTCGTTTCTAAAAAGCGTGGTTTGCTGTTATAATTTCCAGTCGCGCAATGAGTTACTTTCTGGGTGTAGATATCGGTTCCGTAAACACCAAACTGGCACTCATCAATGAGGATGGCAGCCCTGTTAAGCTGGACAATGAGAGGATAGTCTCAGGCCCCAGACCCGCAGTCAACTCTCTCATTGCCAGATTGGGAGAGCAGTTTGACCTTGCTCAGATTGTGGGCTCCGGGGTAACGGGTTCAGGCAGGTCAATAGTGCCCAAGGAGCTCAACTGGGCGGAGTACAGCAGTTCGCTCTCCATTGTTTCAGGGATGGTGCACCACCACCCCGACGCCAAAACTATCATACAGATTGGTGGACAGAGCTCCCTGGTAATAGAGCTGGAGGACGGGCTAAAGAAGCCATGGAAAGTGGCATCCAATTCACTCTGCGCTGCAGGCACCGGCAGGTTTCTGGAACAGCAGGCATACAGGCTTGGCATAACCATGGAGGACTTTGCCAATCTGGCTCTGCAGTGTAAAGACACCCCTCCCAGGATAGCCGCCAGGTGCAGCGTCTTCGCCAAGACTGACCTCATTCACCTCCAGCAGAAAGGCGTCTCCATTGAAGCAATGCTCTATGCGCTTTGCGAGAGCGTTGCCCGCATGGTTACCGCTCTCAAGAAAGGAACTTTCACAGAACCGGTGTACCTTGTCGGCGGCGTTGCTGCCAATACAGCTATAGTCAAGGCTCTTGGCGACGTCATCTCCGACAGAAATGGCTATCCTGTCAAGGTAACCGTCCCGAAAGACCACCTTTACATCGAGGCGCTGGGAGCAGCTCTGCTCTCAGGGGAGAAGACCTCCAGGGTCGTTGTCCTGCCCGAGGCGGATGATGATAAACAGCAGTATTTTGAAATGCCCCGGCTTGAGACCTCCTTCTCCCAGGACGGCAATCACCTGCCGAAGATAGAGAAAGAATGCATGGGCTATCTTGGTGTTGATATCGGTTCTACCAGCACCAAGGCCGTCATAGTTGATGAAACCGGCAAGTCAGTCATCGCTAAGAACTACCTGATGACCGCCGGCAGGCCCATTGACGCCATCAAAGAAGTTTTCAGGAACATGCTTCAGGATGGCTGCGGCAGGGTAAAAATAGCCGGCGTGGGTATTACTGGCTCCGGAAGATACATGATAGGAAGTTTACTCGGGGCAGACCTGGTCAAGAATGAGATTACCGCCCAGACCAGGGCAGCTCTAGAACTGGACCCGGAAGCGGACATCATTGAGATCGGGGGCCAGGATTCCAAGCTCGTAATCAAGCGAAATGGCGTCGTTATCGACTATCAGATGAATAAGGCCTGTGCCGCCGGAACGGGGAGTTTCATTGATGAACTGGCCGAAATGCTCGGCGTTTCCGTGACCGATGGCGAGTTTGCCAGACTCGCATTTGCCGCGCCCCATACCATTGACCTGGGAACGAAATGCGCCGCTTTCATGGGACAGGCGGTAGCCTCGGCGCAGCAGGAAGGAGTGCCCCTGGAAGTGATAACTGCCAGCCTGGCTAACTCCGTGGCGAAGAACTACCTTTCCAAGGTAGTCGCCAACAGACATCTGGGCGATAAGGTTATCCTCACGGGAGCGGTATTTTACAACCAGGCAGTTGTCTCCGCTTTTCATCAGCTGCTTGAAGGAAAGACGCTGATCGTGCCCGAGCATAAAGAAATCAGTGGCGCCATTGGTGCAGCCCTTCTGGCAAAGGAGCAAACATCAGGCCGTCAATCCAGGTTCAAAGGCTTTCAGAAAGTAATAGACAGCGAATACAAGCTTACCACCTTCGTCTGCAAGAAGTGCGACAACAACTGCACCATTACCCGGATGCAAATGCCCGATGGAGAGACTTCCTACTTCGGCAGCAGATGTGACCGTTATGACAGCATCACCAGCCACGCGAAGAAGGAGCACTTCTTCGACAAAAGGGAGCAGTTGCTCTTTGGAGAATACCGTGAAGGCTCCGGCACAGGACCTTCTGTGGGAATCCCCAGAGCGCTGCTGGTTTATGATTTCGCCCCGCTTCTCATAGGGTTTCTTAATGCCCTGGGCGTTAGATGCGTCCTTTCCCACCAGTCCAACAAGGAAATTATAGAGAAGGCCATTGAGTTGGGCTATAGCGATAGCTGCTTTCCCCTCAAGCTGCTCCACGGACATGCGGCGATGCTGAGCGATACTGATTATATTCTCTACCCCTCCGCAATTCGGATGGGTGAAAAGGATGGCGATGAGGACCAGAAGTATGCCTGTCCTCTCGTTCAGGCTTCTCCCTACATAATACGCCAGACAGTTGACCTGGGAGAACGGTTGTTAATCCCCACGCTGGACTTCAGTCTGGGCAACGCCGATGTAATCAAGAACCTCACGGATGTTGCCCGCAAGATGGGATTCAGCAGAAGTAAAGGCAAAAAGGCAGCTCTGGCGGGCATTGAAGCTCAGAGCAAATTTGCCTCAGGCCAGGCAGCCCTTGGGGAAGAGTTGCTGCAGCAGCTGCGTCAAAGCGGCCAGCTGGGCGTGGTTCTCTTTGCCAGGTCATATATGTCACAGGACGCGGGAGCCAACCTGGGCATAGCTGAAAAACTCGCCCAGCTCGGGGTGGTGCCCATACCCCTTGACTTCCTGCCCCTCACCTCGGTCAATCCCAAGAAATATTCGGACCGCCCCTACTGGTATTATGAGGGCAAATACCTGGCCGGAGCTGAGATAACCGCATCGGACCCACATCTCTACGGATTGTCGTTGACGAACTTTGGCTGCGGCCCGAACTCCTTTATCCTCCCAGAGGTGGAAGATATCATGGGAGATAAGCCCATGGGACAACTGGAAATCGACGAGCATGCAGCCGAGGCCGGCATTGTCACCCGCCTTGAAGCATTTGTCGATACTATCCAGGGATTTGCCCGTTCCTCCGGCCAGCACAAAGTCCAGCAGCGCAAGAATATTCGCAGAGAGGTACCACTGCTCGAGAACTCGAAAAAGACCTTCCTCATACCTAATATGTCGGTGCATGCCGAGGTCATAGGTAGAGCCATGGAAGCCTATGGAGTCAAGACAATCGTGCTCCCGGAGGATGATGAGCGCAATCTTCTCTACGCGGATAGGGTAACTACAGGTATGGAATGTCTGCCCTATCGCGTAACCCTGGGGGGATTCCTGAGGTTCTACTACGATAACGGAAATAGCGTGAAGAATGTGGAAGGCTTTATGGCCGGGGCATACGGCCCGTGCAGGTTTGGAAAGTATGCAGGAGAGCAGGTCAAGGCGCTCAGAGAACTTGGAATTGACCTTCCCTTGCGAACTACCATCTCCAATAATGGCTACAGCGACATGAACGTGGGCACTGACTTCATGCGCTTTGCCTGGAAGTGCTGCGTTGCCGCAGACTACCTGGAGAGGTTGCTCTGGCGAGCGCGCCCTTATGAAAAACAGGCGGGCGCAGCTGACGCGCTGTTCGCTGAATACAGCGACAGAATTGCCCATCACATTCCCCGCAAGGAGAAATTTGACAAGCTTCTGCACCAGGCAACCGCCGACTTCAAGGCCATTATAGACCCCGAAATCCCGAGAAGGCCGCTCGTTGGCATCAATGGAGAGTTCTTCCTGCGCTCCAACAAGTTCAGTAATAGCAACCTGGTGACGGTTTGTGAAAATGCAGGGCTGGAGATTACCGTCTCCCCCGTGGGAGAGTGGCTGAAGTATATCTCCCACAGATATGTTGAAGATGCCGTCAGAGACAGGAATTTCAAGAAGATGGTGCGTGGTTATATAAGAGAACGGATACAGTATCGCGATGAACACGCGGTAGCGCGGTGTTTCAGTGACCTCATTGACGAGGAAGAACCGCCAACAGGGCATATACTGTCACTGACAGAACAATGGCTTTCTCCAAAATGCGGCAGCGAGGCGGTTCTCAGCATAGGGGCTGGAGTCGATTGCATGGAGAACCCCAAATTTGCCGGCACAATATCCGTCATGCCCCATGGATGCATGCCCGGGGGCATCGTGGCTGCGATGTCGGAAAAACTCAGTGCGCTGTATCAGAAGCCCTGGATCAACCTTAGCTATGATGGCTTCATAGAGAGCAACAACCTCGAGAGAGTCAACAATTTCGCCGAGATAATCAGATTTTCCAGTAAGGCACAGGAAAAATGAGGCCGGAAAAGCTTCACTCTGCCTACTTGAGCAGCAAAAGTGCAGTGGCGTTAGCATTTCCCCATCACATAGAATCATCTCGATAGTAAAACGCGACCCGGAAGATGCAGGGCGAACGGTGAAAAATCCGGCAGATAACAATTGTGAACGGCGTGCCCGTTACTGAAGCCGCGGTAATTTCACTGTTCCATGGTGGCCTGAGAAATGCCAGTGGTGCTACAATATCCATACCGTCGATGTTGATTTTTGAAGAGACAGGGAGGATTATAGACTAAAGATGAAAGTTATTTTTACTGAGGACGTGCCTAGTGGGGGAAGGGTGGGGGAGATGAAGGAAGTAAGCAGGGGATATGCCAAGAACTACCTGCTGCCTCAAGGTCTGGCCGTGGTGGCAACACAGGGAATGGAGAAACGGGTAAAACTGGAGATAGAGGGCAAGCAACACAGGAAATCCGCTGAACATGCCAGGTTTGCGGAAATGGCAGCCCGGCTTGAGGGGACTGAAGTGCACATCCATGCCAGGGTTGGTGCTGATGAACGCCTCTTTGGCTCCGTTACTGCCGCTGACATAGCGGAAGAGCTAAGCAAATTGATGGAATGCACCATCGATAAGAAAAACATAGAGCTGGAAAAGCCCCTGCGGCAGACGGGCAGTTATCCTGTGGTTATCCGCTTTTCGGGGGAGCTCAGACCAAAAGTTACTGTAATCGTTGAACAGTAGCTGTCGGTCGTTGTGATGTGGCTATGGCAGAGGAAAAATTACCCCCCCATAATGTTGAAGCTGAGGAAGCAGTAGTCGGTTCACTGCTGATCGATCCCGATGCTATCGTGAAGATCGTTAGTTTCCTCAACCCCGAAGACTTCTGGGAGGAAACGCACCACTTGATATACCGGGCCTGCCTTTCTCTCTATCAGCGCGAGGAGGCCATAAATCAGGTTACCGCAGCTAACGAGCTAGCTCGCATCGGCAGGTTGGACCAGATTGGAGGTACTGCCTACCTGAGCTATCTAATATCCATCGTGCCCACGTCACTGCATGTAGAATACTATGCACAAATCGTATCCAACATGGCGATGATGCGAAGATTGATCGCCGCCTCAGGGCAGATTGCAGCTATCGGCTATGCGGCCGACCCCGATGTCGATGACAGCCTCAACAGAGCTGAAGACATCCTCTTTCAGCTGCGCATGAAACAGGGCTCCCGTGACTTCGTTTCAATACACGACATCCTGAGGGGATACTTCGACGAAAAGTCCCAGGAGGACCAGACACAGGAAAAGGAAATAATTCACACTCTAATGGGATTTGGTGGTCTGGATGAAATACTGAATGGGCTGCAGCGGTCTGATTTAGTTGTTCTCGCAGCCCGGCCCAGCCTGGGCAAAACAAGCATGGCCCTGAATATTGCCCGAAACGCTGCCCTCAATCAAGGCGCTCACGTCGCTATTTTTAGTCTGGAGATGTCTCGGGAGTCGGTAGTGGAACGCATACTGTCCTGTGAATCGGGTGTAGATTCTACTCATATTCGTTTCCGGAGGTTCTTCGGTCAGGAGGAGGCCAGAGTTTTTCAAGCCGGTGGGGCACTGGCCGAGTTGCCGATATATATCGATGACTCTCCAATGGTGCGCATCATAGATATCAGGAGTAAAGCACAGCGACTCCGTTCAGAAAAGGGAATTGACCTCATCATCATAGATTATTTGCAGCTATTACAGGGAGATAGCAAGAGGGAAAATCGAGTTCAGGAAATCAGCAATATAACGCGCTCGTTGAAGCTGCTGGCCAGGGAATTGAACGTTCCCGTGCTGGTTGTTTCTCAGCTTAGCCGCGCAGTGGAGAAACGGGATTCTCATGTACCTCAACTCTCCGACTTGAGGGAAAGCGGCAGCATTGAACAGGACGCCGATATAGTCATCTTTATCTACAGAGATGAAATATACTATACCGAAGAAGAATGGAACAGGATGCATGATATCGAGCGGGAACCATATCCCCGGGGGCTGGCTGATATCATCGTGGCGAAGCACCGTAACGGCCCCATAGGGCAGGTTAAGTTGCGCTTTGTCAGCAAAACCGCCCGCTTCAGCAATCTGGAGCAGAAGGCAAAAGTATGATAGATATCTTTTCAACTCACATAGTGCCCAGGACCCAGGATATCAATGAGCTCAAGGCAATGCTGTATATCCTCTACCTGCTTGATAAAAAGAACGGGACCGCCTCTTCCATTAGATATGAAGAACTGTCATCCTGCATTGCCGGGATGACAGGAATGAGCGAGGAAGAGCTTCACCGTTCCCTGGAGATGGCAGTTGACCATGGCATTGTAAAGAGGATTAAAGTGGAATCAGGGGAAGCTTTCGCGCCCGTCCCTCCCCTTAATCCCAGGGGGAACATCTTCAATCTCTATGAGCAAAATATAGGCATGCTCACGCCCATGGTCGCCGAGGAACTTAAGGAAGCTGAAAAGAGGTATCCTGAGTCATGGATTGCCCAGGCTTTCAAGGAGTCAGTCGCACTGAACAAGCGCAGCTGGAGATATATTTCCCGTATCCTGGAGCGCTGGGCCAGCGAAGGTAAGGAGAATGGAACCCATAGAAAAGATTCTAAAGAGAATGGCCCTGACAAATATGTCAGGGGGAAATATGGACACCTCATCAGAAGATAGTTCTCAATTCAACTCACTGCACCCGAACGGGACGGAGGACGAGGCTGATGAATGTCCTATCTGCAAGGGCGCCGGTTTTGTTCATCCTCTTCTAGATTCAGGAGAAACAGATTTCAGCCGGGTGCTGCCCTGCCAGTGCCAGCAACCTCACCTGCAGCAGGAGAAGCTGCACTACCTGGAAAGGTACAGCAATCTCGGTGCATTGAGCCGTTTTACCTTTGCTACTTTGTCTCCCGGGGGAAAGGGGGAGACCACTTCCCGGGAAAACTTCTCTCGAATATGCCAGGATGCCATGTCGTTTGCCTCGGAGCCTCAGGGGTGGATATTTCTTGCAGGGCCTGCAGGCTGCGGCAAGACACATATAGCCTGTGCCATCGCCAACTATCGCCTGGAGATGGGACATCCTGTATTCTATATCGGCGTTTCTGAACTCCTGGACCACCTTCGCTCTGCTTTCAGTCCTTCCTCAGAATTGAGTTACGACGAGCTATTCGAGCGGATAAGAAATGCGCCGTTGCTGGTTCTCGATGACCTCGGCGTAGAAAGCACTACCCCCTGGGCACGAGAAAAGCTGGAGCAACTTTTCAATTACCGTTTCAACTCCAACCTGCCCACTGTGATTACCAGCGATGTGCCTCCGGAGAACCAGGATGAACGCCTGCGCAAGTACCTGAGTGACAATGATTTTTGCCAGACATATACAATTCTCCCCACAGCAGAAGCAAAGCTGGAACAGTCCCCCCTGCAACTGGAAATGCTTAAGAAGATGACCTTCGATAATTTTGACCTCAAACGCATGAACCTCTCTTCGGAGCAGCGCCAAAATCTGAAGGCAGCATTCCAACTCGCCGAAGAATTCGCTTCCCATCCGGAAGGGTGGCTGATATTTCAGGGTCTAAATGGTTGCGGCAAAACTCACCTGGCTGCCTCAATCGCCAATTATCAACTGGCCCAGGGAAACCCCGTCTTCTTCATCCAGGTACCCGACCTCCTCGACCACCTGCGCTCGACCTTTGGCGCCGAAAGCAGGATATCTTACGATAAGTTCTTCGAAAAAATTAAGACGGCGCCCCTCCTGATACTAGATGACTTTGGACAACAATCAGTCACTCCATGGGCACAGGAAAAACTGTACCAGTTAATCAACTACCGCTATAACGCCATGCTGCCCACCGTGGTTACCATGTGTGCCTCTCTGGATGAAATCGAAGTGCGGTGCAGTTCAAGGATGGTGGACCCCAGGTTGAGCCTGGTGTTCAATATCACGGCTCCCGATTACCGGGGTGATACTAAACCAGTCCGCAAGGCCAGGCAACCCTGACAGGGCTGTAGATATAAGCCGGCTGTGTAAATGGAACTGAAAGAAAGAACTTCTCTCCTGCTTTTTGACGGCAATGCGCTGATACATCGCGCTTTCCATGCCCTGCCTCCCATGACGGTGCCCAGGACAGGAGAGATGGTAAATGCCGTTTACGGATTCACCAGCACCTTGCTTAAAGCGCTGCGAGAACTGGAAGCTACTTACTGTGCAGCCGCCTTCGATTACCCCGCACCGACATTCAGGAAAAAGAAATTTGAAGAATATAAGGCCCAGCGTCCCAGGACACCACCCGAACTGATAAGTCAGATAATCCTCTCTCACCAAATAGCAGCGGCATTCCGTATCCCTGTCTTTGAGATGAATGGATTTGAGGCAGATGATATCCTGGGAACTTTAAGCCGGCAGGCCAGAGCTCAGGGCGTCGAAACCATCATCGTTACCGGCGACAACGATATGCTCCAGCTCGTATCGCCCGAGGTGAAAGTCTATACTCCCGGGCGGAAATTCGATGATGCCGTTCTCTATGACAGCGAAGGGGTAAAGCGAAAATGGGGAGTTGGGCCGGAAGCCATTCCCGACCTCAAAGCCCTGACAGGCGATGCTTCCGATAACATACCGGGCGTTTCCGGTATAGGCCAGAAGACTGCTGCCAGGCTGTTGCAGCAATTTGGCACCGTGGAGGAAGTCTATGCTCGTATCGAGGAAATTACGCCACAGAGGTTACAGGCAACCTTGCTTCAGTATAAGGAACAGGTATCGCTGGGCAAAGAGCTAACCACCATTGTCAGGAATGTCCCCATCAGCCTGGATCTGGAGGAGTGCAGGGTAAGCGATTACGACCATGCAGGAGTGTTGAAGCTGTTTCAGAAGCTGGAGTTTACCAGGCTGCTCTCCAGGTTGCCCCAGAGTTCAGATGAACTGGAGCCACATCGCTCTTCGCTCCCCATTTCTCCCGGTGAGAAAAATGCGGTGGAAGACGAGATGGCATTACAAAAGGCCCTGGCCTCGATAAATGCGGCCAAGGAATTCGTCATCGATGTAGAGCTTACAGATGGAGATGTGCGGGGACTAACGCTATCACCCATCAGGGGCAAATCGTTTTATATCCCGCTGGAACTCGACAAATTTTCCTTCCACCGGATTTCCCTCCCCGAAGTGGCGGCTGGGCTCAAACCAGCACTGGAGGATTCCCTCAAGAGCAAAATCTCTTGCGACGCCAAGCAATTACTGTCTTTACTGACAGGGCAGGGAATAGAGCTAAAAAACCTGTGCTTTGATGTAACGGTTGCGGCACACCTCCTCGGGGAGAAGAAGCTAAGCCTTGATGCGCTTGCCTTCAATAAGCTCGGACTTGAGCTGAAGCCCCGGGGCAAGCCAAAGGGAAAAAGCCGACAGCAGAAGGACTCTCTTTCTGTGGACGAAGCCGCTGAATATGCCGCTGCCGGTGCCAGTGTCGTCTGGGATTTGAAAAGCAAACTGGAGCAGGAAGTGCACCAGCAGGGGCTGGAAAAAGTTTTCTATGAAATGGAGCTGCCCCTCATTCAAATACTGGTGGATATGGAGAGAAAGGGGGTTGCTCTGGATATCCATTTGCTCCGTGAACTGTCCCTCAGTTTGCAGAGCGAGATAACGGGGCTGGAGGCCATGATATATAACAGCGTCGGCCACCGCTTCAATATAAATTCACCACGGCAACTGGGAGAGGTTCTTTTCCAGGACTTGAAGCTACCTTCAGGGCACAAGACGAAGACCGGTTATTCTACGGAGGCTCGCATACTGGAGTCGCTGAGAGACGTTCATCCTGCCGTCAACTTCGTATTGCAATACCGCCAGTTGAGCAAGCTAAAATCAACCTATGTCGATGCTCTGCCCACACTTGCCGATAAGATGACGGGAAGAGTGCACACTACTCTCAGCCAGGTGGGTACAGCCACGGGAAGAATTTCTTCCAGCGAGCCGAATCTGCAGAATATTCCCATCAGGACCGAACAGGGAAACAAAATAAGGCAGGCCTTTATAGCCTCTCCTGGCAATGTCTTGCTCAGCGCCGACTATTCTCAGATAGACCTGAGAGTCCTGGCGCATCTTTCCCAGGATGAAGGACTCATTGCTGCTTTTGTCAACGATGAAGATATCCATACGACCACGGCCTCGCGCCTCTTTAACGTTACTGCCGGGCAGGTGACACCGGAGATGCGGCGCAATGCCAAGACGGTTAATTTCGGCGTTATCTACGGCATGAGCGATTATGGACTCGAGCAGGCCACCAGTTTCACCCGGTCAGAGGCATCTCAATTCATCTCCCTTTATTTCGAGAGGTATCCCCGGGTAAAGGAGTATCTGGAGAAAATCAAAAAACAGGCCAGGAAACTGGGCTACGTGCAGACGCTGGAAGGAAGACGCCGTTTCCTGCCCGAGATCAACTCTCCCAACAGGCTGGTAAGAGAAGCTGCAGAGAGGATGGCGATAAATGCTCCGGTACAGGGCACTTCAGCCGATATAATCAAGATTGCCATGATCAATCTTCACATGGAAATGAAAAGGAGAGAACTCAGGAGCAAGATGCTCCTGCAAATTCATGACGAGCTGCTCTTCGAAATCCCTCGAGAGGAGATTGAAACCATACGTTCTCTAGTCCAGGAGATAATGCCTGGAGCAGTGAAGCTCTGTGTGCCTCTCAAGATATCCCTCAAGCTGGGTAAAAACTGGGGAGAGATGTCATAGAACCTATCCACTGAGATAGGCATGGATATCGTTCGCAGCTCTTCTGGCAGCCCCCATGGCACTGATAACTGTGGCCGACCCGGTAGCCATGTCTCCTCCACACCATACCCTGTCTTTACTGGTTCTTCCCGTGGCCTCATCGGTTTTGACCGTGCCCCACCTGGTTAGCTCCAGCCCTTCAGTGGTTGAGGGAATAATCGGATTGGGTTTTGTCCCCAGAGCAGGTATGGCTATATCTATGTCCATGGTGAATTCAGTTCCCGGTTTGGGGATGGGGCGGCGCCGCCCGCTTTCGTCGGGTTCTCCCAGCTCCATCTCGTATAATTCCACGCCAGTGACTCTGCCCTGCTCATTGCCAATGAACCTCCTGGGATTAGCCAGGAGCTTGAAAATCACTCCTTCCTCTTTGGCGTTCTCCCGCTCCTCAGCTCTTGCGGGCATTTCCACTTCTGAGCGGCGGTACACGATATAAACCTCTTTGGCCCCGAGCCTCAGAGCGCATCGTGAAGCGTCCATGGCTACGTTGCCACCGCCGAAGACTGCTACCCTCTGGCCGACCTGTATCGGCGTGTCATATTGAGGGAAGAGATAGGCCTTCATCAGATTGGTCCGGGTAAGAAATTCATTGGCGGAATACACGCCGCTGAGATTCTCACCGGGGATATTCAGGAACATCGGGGCCCCGGCTCCCGGCGCCAGGAAAACAGCATCACAGCCATTTTGCAGAAGTTCATCTACAGTTGCTATTTTGCCTATTACGTTGTCGAGTTTAATTTCCACGCCCAGCGATGCCACATAGTTAACTTCGCGCTGCACTATTCCTTTTGGCAATCTGAACTCCGGGATACCGTAGGTCAGAACGCCTCCGGTCACATGGAGCGCTTCCAGGATGGTGACTTTATACCCCAGCTTGGCCAGGTCGGCAGCGCAGGTTAACCCTGCCGGTCCCGAGCCAACCACAGCTACCTTTTTGCCGTTGGACTTTATACTTTCCTTTTTCTGCGCTACAACCCCGGGATGAGACTGTTCCCAGCTAGCTACATAGCGCTCCAGGCGGCCTATGGCGATGGGCGCTCCTTTCTTGGCCAAAAGACAGGTCATCTCACACTGGGTCTCCTGAGGGCAAACCCTACCGCAAATGCCGGGCAGGCTGTTCTTGTCCTTGAGTATTCGCACTGCTTCGGGCAAGTCATCTTTGGCTATCGCTTTTATGAATCCCGGGATATCAATGCCGACGGGACAGCCATCCATGCACCTGGGCTTCTTACACTGTATGCACCTGCCCGCTTCTTCGCGAGCCTGCTCCTGGGTGTACCCCAAAGCCACTTCGCTAAAATTTTTCACCCTCGCTTCGGGCGTTTGCTTCGGCATGGACGCCCTGTTTAGGTTTATCTTCTGTTTCTCAGGCATGATTTTATCTCCTTTAAGCGGACACGCTTTTCTTCCAGCATTCCAGCGATTCTTTTTCTTCCTTTAGATAAGTACGCTGGCGGTTCATAAGCAGATCCCAGTCCACTTCATGTCCATTGAAGTCCGGGCCGTCAACGCAGGCGAACCTGGTTTCATTGTTCACCAGGACGCGGCAGCAGCCACACATCCCCGTGCCATCGACCATAATGGGGTTGAGGCTGACTATGGTCTTGATTCCGAAAGGCCTGGAAGTCAGAGAGCAGAATTTCATCATTATGGTTGGGCCAATGGCAATGACCCTGTTAACTCCACCATCCTGGAGGAGTTCTTTCAGCGGCTCGGTTACCATCCCCTTACGCTGATATGAGCCATCATCGGTGGTTACGATGAGCTCATCGCTCACGCTACCCAGTCTATCTTCCCAGAAAACCAGGTCTTTGGTGCGAAATCCCATAATCGAGATAACTTTGTTCCCCGCTTCTTTCATTGCCCGAGCGATGGGAACGATGGTGGCAATGGCAAATCCCCCAGCGACGCACACTACGGTGCCGAACTTTTCAATTTCCGTCGGCTGCCCCAGCGGCCCAACGAAGTTCATCAGATGATCTCCGGCTTTAAGGCAGGCCAGCTTCCTGCTGGTGGTGCCCACTTCCATGAAGACAATGGTTACGCTTCCTTCTTCCGTATCCCAATCGGCAATGGTCAGAGGAATGCGTTCCCCTTCCTCGCTGCCCCTGACAATGACAAACTGCCCTGGCCGGGCTTTTCTGGCTACCTCGGGAGCTTTTACCCGGAACAGGTGAATGTCCTTGCTGAGGTCCTCTCGAGCTAAAATCTGGTACATGTTTCCTCCTTTGCCATGCAAAAAGCGAGTGTAATTATAGCTTGGTATGCTAGACTAGTCCAGAAGATGCCTGAGTTGCCGGAAGTAGAAACGATTAAGAATGAGCTCATGCCACACGTGGTGGGATACAGCATCACCGGCGTTGAGCTTCTCGATGACAGTGTGGTGACTGGAATGTCCGGCGGAGAATTTTGCCGCATGGTGGCAGGTCAAGCGGTGGAGAAGCTCGAACGGCGGGGCAAGTATCTTATTTTCCTCCTGGCGAATGGTTATTCGCTGGTCGTGCACTTCAGAATGACCGGAGCTTTGTTGCTGGGTTCAAAAAATATCGACCGCCACACCAGGGCGGTGTTTCACCTTTCCATTGGGGAGCACTTCGTATTTCGCGACCCGCGCAGATTTGGCGTAATGCGATTGTTGCAAGACATCGACGACCTGACAGGAAAACTGGGGCCTGAGCCGCTAAGCGAAAACTTTACGCCCAATGTTCTGGCACGGGGACTGAGCAATCATCACATTCCCATAAAGGCAGCTCTCCTTGACCAGGGCCTCATCGCCGGCATCGGCAACATGTATGCTGACGAGTCCCTCTTCGCGTCCCATATTCACCCTTTGAGAAAGGCAGATGCACTGTCGCCTGAAGAGATTTCTAACCTGCACCGCTCCATTCAGAAGATTCTCCGGCTGGCTATCAGCGATAAAGGTGCCAGCGTGGACACCTATGTTCGCCCGGATGGACAGGAAGGAACGGCCCAGTTCAAATTCAATGTAGCTCACAGATACGGCAAGGCATGCCCCGTTTGCGGCGCGCCGATTCAACGGATCATGGTGCGAAATCGCGGCACCTGCTTCTGCCCCGGGTGCCAGTCTCCAGGACAGGGGCTCCTGCTATAGGCGGTTGTAGCAGTAGAACCAGTATAAGCAATACCAGCTCATTTGCCAGTGCACGCTGGCTCAAAATACTGCCCATGCAAACCGGGATGGCGAAAAATCGAGGAATTTCCACCAACAGTCCTCATGTCCGTGTGGTCAGCCAGCACAGGTTGCGTGTCAAATCATTTAAGTAGGTAACCCAACCGGAGGTTGTTGCATAAAAATTCGAGGTCGTGTATAACATCTTCCATCGGAAAGGGCTTTCTAGCCTGATCCAGCGAATTTCTTCGCAACATGTATTTCTAGTCTCTGTGAATCGACGTCACGGGCAAGGGTTCTGGCAGGAAATATCTTGACATGGCTTTATTTGGTACGTGCGAGAAATTATATTGCATGCGGGCAGACAACCACATCCGTATTTCCATAAGGAACAGCGCCGCTGTGTGGGCCAGTCTGGAGGGTGTTCTCGGTCATCCTTCTCTCGTTCTTCAGATCGGCCTCTTCTGGTGAAGTCGAATTAGTAAACCTATCGTGCTGGTGCCCTTTATCAGAGGAGAGATATCACTTAAATTCAGGCGGAGAGAAAACTCTCAGCAAAGGAGTAATGGATGGCAAAAGCAAAACTGTGTCCCTTTTCACACAGGCTCTGCACTGAGTGTCCCTACTACAGAGGCAGGCACTTCAAACTGGGCCTGCGCAAGGAAATACGGTGGCTTTCTTGGTAAATCAGACGGGAACACTGCTCCCAGCGGCTCCTATCATTCTGGCGAGCTCCGGGATTGGAAAGATTGCATCGAGTCATGGAACAACAGTGGCCCTGAGTTGAAAGCTGGCACAGAGGTCAAGTTGAAGGTGATTGATGTTGATACGAACAGCTTTAGAATTTGCGACCTTGAGGAGGCAAAAACGTGGAACTACGCTAATCCAGGAAAGATAAGAATGATCAAAGGCCTTGAAGTCACCAGCTGGGATAGACTGATGAAAATTATCTCCCATAAAATTTCCGGAGGGCAGCAGGAGATGATTGAGGTCAATGAAATCCCGTGTTAAGCGGCGAGAGGTAGGCCAGAAACAATAAATACAGGAGGTTTAATAGTCTGCGATGTTAATAGAAGGGAAATTTACTCTAAAAGCTCCTATTCAGCAAACATGGGATTTCCTGCTCAAACCGGAAACGCTGGCTGCCTGTGTGCCCGGCGCGGAAAAAGTGGAACTGGTCGATGACAGGACGTTTGATTGCCTTGTTGCAGCGTCTGTAGGTGCCATAAAAGTGAAGTTCCAATTCAGTGTCATTTTGACGGAGATAGATCCCCCGTCGCACTTGAAAGCGGAGGGTTCCGGCGAGGAAGTAAATAAACGTGGAACTTTCACCATGCAGCTGACGGTGGACCTTAAAGAACTGCCGGAAGAAAACGTTGAAGTCTATTACAGGACCGACGTGAATATCGTGGGCAATCTGGCCACCTTTGGCGACAGGATAATGAAAGCCAAGGCAAGGCAGGTGGGAGTAGAATTCGCCGACGCCCTGTCCAGAAAGCTGTCGGGCGAGGAAGTAGTTCCATCTACCGGACTGAAAATGGGTGCAGGGGAGGTTGCAGCCAGCATTGCTGCGCTGCCAGCGGAAAAATTGAAAAACGTCTTCAAGAGAAAGTAAAACCGTCTGGTTGATGACTTCAGACAATATTAATATCCAAAAGGAGGATGGCAAAACATGATAAAGGACTTTGAGTACTCTGCCCCTGGAACGCTTGACGAAGCCTTGAGTTTGATATCTCAGTATGGGGAAGATGGCAAGATAATAGCAGGAGGGCAATCTTTGCTGCTTTTGATGAGGCGGAAATTGGTCGCTCCCCGGTACCTGGTTGATATCAAGGGCATATCATCTCTGGACTACATTAATATCAGCGAAAACGGCGACTTAAATATAGGCGCTTTAACAACACATCGAGCCATAGAGACATCCAGGGAAATACAGCAAAAATTCCGCATACTCTCTGAAATGGAAGAGAACATAGCTGCGGTCGAGAACCGAAACTGGGGCAGCATAGGAGGCAATCTTTGCCATGCCGATCCAGTTGGGGATCCCTCTCCTGTATTGGTAGCATTAAATGCGCGCCTGGAGATCGTGAGCGTTCGAGGAGAGAGAACCGTGGCAGTGGAAGATTTTGCCAGGGACCGCTTCTATGTAAATCTTGCGCACGATGAAATACTTACAGAGATTCAGGTGCCATGCCCTGCTCCTCGCACGGGAAGCAAATACACCAAGTTCAGCATCCTGGAAGGCAGTTTTGCTCTGGCATCGGTGGCCATGTCAGTTACCCTCAATGCTAAGAGCGATATCTGCGATGATGTCAGAATAGCCCTTGGGGCTGTAAATTCCACAGCTATGCGGGCCAGGGAAGCTGAGGAAGTACTCATAGGTAAAGAAATTACCGATGAGCTATTGGAAAAAGCAGGAGAGGTTGCCTCTGGGGAGGCTGATCCCATAGGTGATATGAGAGCTTCCGCGGCTTATCGGAAAGAGCTGGTGAAAGTGCTGGTGAAACGGGTAGGAAAGGAAGCTCTGTTGAGAGCTGGTAAGGATAGTTGGGAAGGGAGCTCTGCCAAGAGCGACGGGAAAGTAGCTCTGTTAGGAAGGAGATAAAGATGAAAAGAGAGTTGAAAATCACGGTCAACGGTGATCTTTACGAACTTTACGTAGACCCTGGCATGTTACTGGTAGAGGTACTGAGAGACAGGCTGGGGCTGACGGGAACCAAGAGGGGTTGCAATAGCATGAGTTGTGGTGTCTGCACGGTGATACTGGACGGCAAGGCGGTTAAGTCATGCACCATACTTGCTCTTCAGGCAAACGGCAAGAACGTTACCACCATCGAAGGCATGGCCAACGGCTCTAAGTTGCACCCAATACAGCAGTCTTTCATTGACCACTGGGCATTCCAGTGCGGATTCTGCACTTCGGGGCAGATCATGGCAGCCAAAGCACTGCTGGACGAGAATCCCAATCCAACCAGAGAAGAAATCAAGCATACCATGAACGGTCATCTCTGCAGGTGCACCGGATATAACATGATTATCGAAGCGATACTGGATGCAGCAAACAGACTTCAGGAGGAAGTGAAATGAAACATTATCATGTAATAGAGAAAGATACTCCCAATGTGGATGGATTTGCCAAGGTCACTGGCCAAGCGGTATATACTTTTGACATGACCATGCCCGGCATGCTTTATGGCAAGATATTGAGAAGTCCTCATCCTCATGCCAGGATCATCAGCATCGATACCAGCAAGGCTGAAAGCCTGCCCGGCGTTAAGGCAGTCATCACAGCCAAGGAAACGGGAGAGCGGCGGCAAGGTGCCTGGAGGCGCTACCAAGAGCTTTGCGATGAGCCCGTACTCTGCCTGGAAAAAGTTCGTTATATTGGAGACCCGGTAGCAGCAGTGGCCGCTATTGACGAAGATATTGCCATGGAAGCCCTGGACCTGATCGAGGTGGAATACGAACCGCTGCCTGCGGTGTTTGATCCCCTGGAGTCAATACAAGAGGGTGCGCCCCAGCTTCACGATGAGGTAGAAAACAACATAAACGTGACCCGTCATATTGAATGGGGCGATGCGGACAAGGGGTTTGAGGAAGCAGACTTCATCAGGGAAGATGAGTTCATCTTGCCTGCTCAGAGCCATGTCCCTCTAGAGACGCATGGCTCCCTAGCCAGCTTTGATGGTGGCACCAACAGGTTGACGCTCTGGACTTCCACTCAGACCCCCTACTATGTGCAGTGTTTACTGGCAGAGGCCATGGATTTGAGAGAGAACGAGGTGACGGTAATCAAACCTCATTGTGGATCGGGTTTTGGTGGCAAGAATGAACTGTTCGCCGACCAGTTCTGTGCCGGTTATCTGGCCAGAAAGACGGGTAGGCCAGTAAAGATAGTCTATACCAGGGAAGAAGAGTTTACCTGTGCGCGGCGCCGGACTCCAATACATTACTATCTCAAGATTGGTGCCAAACGCGACGGTACCTTTGTCGCCAAAGAGGCTAGGGCATTCAGCGATGGGGGAGCCTATACTTCCATGGGGGCTACTCTCCTTTACCTGACAGGATGGTTCTCAGCCTTCCCCTATTGCTATCCCAACTACAGGTACGATGGATACAAGGTTTTTACCAATAAGAGCCCGTCGTCTTCCATGCGCGGTTATGGTGGTATCCAGGCAAATTTTTGTGGCGAATCACAAATAGAAATGCTGGCTGCTGATATGGGGCTTGATCCCGTTGAAATAAGAAAGAAAAATGCCATGTACCCCAACTATGAGGTTCCCGGGCAGGCAACCATAGCGAGCTGCGGTCTGCCCGAAGGCCTTGAGAAAATAGGTGAATACATCAAGGAGCGCGGCGAATTACCCGAGGATCACGGCATAGGACTGGCTTGCTACGGTTTTAACAGCGGTGGCATCTTCAACTGGTTCAACACGCCCTATGCTTTTTCAGGAGCCGAGGTGAGAATAAACATCGACGGTATGGTTGACGTTTATTCTCTGGCAGCGGATATAGGTCAGGGTGCCGACACAACTATGTGCATGATAGCTGCGGAAGAGCTTGGTGTTCACCTTGACGATATCAGGATGCACTCGGGGGATACCAGTATTTGCCCCTCCGACCTCGGTGCCTGGGCCAGCAGGGAAACCCTGATGATGGGCAACGCCGTTAAGATGGCTGCGGCAGACGCCAAACGGCAGCTCTTCGAAGTGGCGGCATCGAAAATGAGCGCGAATATCGTCTACGACCTGGAGGCAGGAGACAGAAGAATTTACCTCAGGGACCGCCCTGAAAGAGGCCTATCGTATTACGACGTCGTCAAGGATGCCATAAGAGCCAAGGAAGGAAGTTTAATTGTAGGCAGAGGGCATTACACTCCCCATGGAAAGGGCATGATTTCTCCTGCTTTTAGCTTCGGCGTTCAGGCAATAGAAGTGAAGGTTGACAGGGAGACGGGGTATGTTAAAATAATGAACGCTTTTACCGCTCATGACTGCGGTCAGGTCATAAACCCTATGGCCGTTCGGGGACAGGTTGAGGGTTCTATAATGATGGCTGCTGGCTATGCTTATTCTGAGGAGATGCTGTATAGTGAGGGCGAGGTTTTGAACCCCAATCTCGTAGATTATAGTCTGATTGGGTTTCGCGATATGCCCAGCGCGGTGACGGTAGATTGCCCGACCCATGAACCAGAAGGGCCTTTTGGAGCTAAGGAAGTGGGGGAAGGCATTACCTGTCCCACTGCGGGGGCACTGGCAAATGCCGTTTACCATGCCGTTGGCGTGCGGATTACTGATCCGCCGCTGACGCCGGAAAAAATTCTCATGGCGTTGAAGAAGAAGGAGACACAAGAAAAATCGCCTAAGTAGAGGCATAAGACAGAGAAGGAGGTTTACTAATGTTTTATCATTGTCCGGTTTGTCATAAGGTCTCACCGAATGCCAAGGACCTTGCCCGGCACATAATGGGAACGGGCAACAAAGAGCACCGGGGTTGGATCGAGTCGAAGTGCCTCTCTTTCTCGAAATTGCTCACCGCGCAAGCCACCAGCTTTGGAGACAAAGGGTATCAGCCCCTGACCGAGCTGCTGGAAAGAGAGGCTGAACGGGATGAAGAATAGGGAAGCAGTAAATCTGATGTCAAATAACTTCCCCACCAAGGGAAGGAGCGGAGGTAACTGAATGCGAATAGGAATCGATGTAGGGGGTACTTTCACCGATGTGGTGCTGGTGGATGACGAAGGAAAGTTTTACTACACCAAGGCTACTACTACTCACTATGATTTAGCCGAAGGCGTACTGAACGGACTGGCTGATATCCTGCAGATGTCGGGCAAATCCCTCAAGGAGACAGATACCATCGTCCACGGCACCACCATCGGCACCAATGCCATTGTGGAGGGAAATGGAGCCAGAGCAAGTCTGATCACCACAAAGGGATTCGAGGACGTGCTGGAGATCAGGAGAGTGGCGCGCCCCAAAGAGGCCGCTTACGACTTCGAGGTGGACAACCCTCCTCCCCTGGTGCCGCGCTATTTGAGAAAGGGCATAATTGAACGCACCAATCACAAGGGAGAGGTAGTAATTCCCCTCGATGAAACTTCGGTGCGCCAAGTTGTAGCTTTCTTTAAAAAAGAGCAGGTGGATGCCATAGTAGTTTCTCTGCTTTTCTCTTTCCTCAACCCCGCTCATGAATTGCGCGTGGCTGAAATATGCCGGGAAATGATGCCGGGAATAGATGTTTCCCTTTCGCATGAAATCTGTCCTGAATTTCGAGAGTACGAGCGAACCTGTACCACCGTTATGAACGGTTATCTTGGACCCGTTATCAGCGAGTACATGGACAATCTGGTTGCCCGTCTCACGAAAAGGTATGGAAAAGTCGACCTCCACATCATGCAGAGCAACGGCGGATCAATGACGGTTGATATCGCCAAGCACTACTCCGCCAACTTGATTAACTCAGGCCCCGCTGCCGGAGCCATTGCCTCCGCCTTCATCACCAAGCTCATGGGCAGAGACCTGGCTGTCGGCGCGGATATGGGAGGAACCACCTTTGATATCAGCCTCATCGACGGTGGTATTCCCAGAAGCACTACCTGGGGAGGAGTAACCGAATACCCTATCAAGCTTCCCATGGTTGATATGACAACTATTGGCGCCGGTGGAGGTAGTATCGCCTGGATAGATGACATGGGGGCACTCAATGCAGGACCTCAGAGCGCCGGTTCGCAACCCGGGCCATCCTGCTACGGAACCGGTGGCGAATTGCCCACCATAACCGATGCTAACCTGGTTCTGCACCGACTGGATCCAAAGTATTTCCTGGGCGGCAGGCAGCAAATATACCCGGAAAAAGCGTATCAGGCCATCAAGGAACATGTAGCTGATAAGCTGGGAATGTCAGTGGAAGAGGCCGCTCTGGGAATAATCAGAATTGCCAACGCCAACATGGCAAAGGGCATCAGCGGCAGCTCAGTGGAAAGGGGATACGACCTGCGCGACTTCATGTTGATAGCCTTTGGTGGGGCCTGTTCCCTCCATGCCGTGGAGATAGCCAGGGAATTGCACATACCGGAGGTAGTAGCACCACCCATGTCCGGGCTCTATTCCGCTGTGGGGTTGGTCGTAGCCGACATACAGCACGATTACGTCAGGACGATGAAGGCGCGTATGGATGAACTCACAGGCCCGGAGATACAGGCCATTTTCCAGGAACTTGAAGAGAAGGGCATCCAGCAGTTGCGAGAAGAAAAGGTAAAGGAAGAGGACATGGTGCTGGAGTGGTCAGCCGATATGCGCTATGAGGGACAATCATGGGAATTAAACATTTCTATTGCGCGCACCGATACCGTAGGCCCTCAGGAAATAGCGCAAATAGAGTCTATCTTCCACGAAGAGCATCAAAAGGCATATTCCTATTCCAATCCAGGGGAAGTGGTAGAATTTGTTAACTTCCGCGTGAGAGCCAAAGGCAAAGCTACCAAAGCGACTTTGCCCAGTTATCCTGAAGACCCAACTCCCCCGTCAGCAGCATTGAAGGATCGCAGAGTTGTCTGGTTTGATGAAGGCCCCCTTGAAATTCCCGTCTATGAGAGGGACCTCTTTGGAGTCGGCTCATCAGTAGATGGCCCCTGTATTATTGAGGAAAGAGTTTCCACGACTCTCGTGCCTGCGGGATGCACCTGTCGCATTGATGCCTTCAAGAACCTGGTGGTTTCCACTGGAGAAGATGAAGACTAAGCTAAAATGACAGACATAAAAATGGAGGATGACAATGGCTAAATACAAAGCAGATCCGGTTACCATGCAGGTTATTCGCTATGCGCTCGAGGCAGTGGCGGATGATATGGGGCATGCCCTGCAGCGCATGGGACGAAGCACCATCGTCAAGGAAATCATGGATTTTAACTGTGCCGTCCTTGGCCGCGAGGGCGACATTCTGGCTCAGGCGCATCTGTGTCCGCTGATGATGTTCAGCTTGCCTCGTACCTGCTATAACATAGTGCAGCATTACCCCGCAGATTCCTGGCAGGAAGGCGATGTCATTATGACCAACGATCCCTACTTGGGAGGCCAGCACCTGCTCGATGTGCAGTTTTTCTCTCCGGTAATACACGAGGGCAAACACGTGGGCTTTGTGGCCAACATTTGTCACCAGCTGGATATGGGAGGAGCGGTCCCCGGAGGTGTAGCCGGAGGGCTCACCGAGATATATCAGGAAGGTCTGCGCATTCCCTTCGTTAAGATTCTCAAGGGGGGAAAAGAAGACGAAGAACTTTTCTCCCTTGTTGGACGGAACATTCGTATCCCGGAGAAGACCCTGTCTGACTTCAGGGCTCAAATTGCCACTACTGCAGTGGGGGTAAACAGGGTGAAAGAGGTCATAGATAAGTATGGATTGGATATCTTCCAGCAAAGCACTCAAATGCTGATAGATTACAGCGAGAAGCGAATCCGACGCTTCATCAGCGAACTCCCCGACGGTGACTACACCGGAGAAGACTGGCTGGACGATGATGGGCACAGTGACGACCCCATTAGACTCCAGGTCAATGTACATGTACAGGGCGACACCATGAAGGTCGATTTTAAAGGTACTGCCAAGCAGGTTAAAGGCAATATCAATTGTCCCTGGTCCTGCAGCGAAGGAGCCGTGTTCTATACCGCAGTGGGCTTAATAGACCCCTATATGCCCATAAACGCCGGCTGTTTTCGCCCCATTGAAGTAACACCCGATGAGGGACTCATCACCTGTCCACTCCCGCCAGGAGCAGTCACCGCGCGCAGCCAGACGATGACCAAGATCACCGAGGCCATGCTCAGAGCCGTAGCTCCAATCCTGCCCAGTAAAGTTGTTTCAGGAAGTCATGGTCAGGCCACTACTTGCAGCTTCGCGGGAATTCATCCCGAGACGGGCAGGCCTTTTGGCTACATAGAAATCCAGGGGGGAGGCTGCGGTGCCAGGCCAGACAAGGATGGAGCTGATGGCCAGGACTTACACCTGGGACGGTTCATGAACACCCCGGTAGAGGCGGTGGAGATGGAATATCCCGTTACTATCGAGCGATACGGGTTCATTCCCGATTCAGCGGGGGCAGGAAGATGGAGGGGAGGCCTCAGCATGCGCCGGGACATCCGCTTCCACGCAGATGTTACCTTCGCCAGGTACTCCGACAGACGCAAGTTTGCTCCTCAGGGAATCTTCGGGGGCAAAGAAGGAATCAAGGGTGACATGGTGCTCAACCCCGGCACTGATAAAGAAGAGCACCCCGAATCCAAGGGTGTCAGCGAGATAAAGGCGGGAGACCTTCTCAGCCTTCGCCTGCCCGGCAGCGGTGGCTATGGCCCCCCCTGGAAGCGAGAAGCCTCCAAAGTTCGCTGGGACGTGCTTAACGGCAAGATCAGCGCCGAATCAGCCAGGGACAATTATCTGGTAGTCCTTAATCCTGATATCACGGTCAATGAGGAGAAGACGAAAGCCCTGCGAGACAGAGCTTCAGTTAAATAGAATTGACTTCGCCCCAAGTGGTATACTGACCCTGTTCTGAGAAACAAAGTCAGAGAAACTAAAAGCCCAGGAGAGTGCTTGAAATAGAGGGCTCTCTTGGTTTGTGTAACTGATGTTATGAATGACGAAATTGAAACCAAAAGAGCTCTTTGTTTTGCCTGTTCCGGGCTGGCAGGAGTTGAAGCTACCGTCAAAGATGGCAGGGTAGTAAAACTCAGTGGCGAGCCGGACCACTTCATGAACAAGGGATGGCTTTGTGACAGGTCCCGGGCATTCATGGAACATCTTTATCATCCCGACCGCCTGAATTACCCCTTGAAAAGAGCCGGCCGCAGAGGAGAAAACAAGTGGGAGAGGATTTCCTGGGACCAGGCCCTGGATGAAATAGCCAAAAAGCTAAAAGAGATAAAAGCGGATTACGGAGCCGAGGCCCTGGCCAGCGTCTGTGGCACCGGCAGGGGACACCAGCAAATAATAAAAGAGAGGTTCATGAACCTCTTCGGCAGCCCCAACAGTGCCAATGCAGGGCAGTGGTGTGCCATTTATAACTACATGCTTGAGGCAGCAATCTATGGAGGGGCTACAAGGGGGAAATCGGGCCTTGGCGTTGGCAAGTGTCTCGTGTTGTGGGGAAAGGAACCGGCAGAATCTCAGGCATGCACCTTCCGAAACCTGCTGGAGCTGAAACGTGCTGGCACCAAGTTTATTGTCATTGACCCGAAGCTTTCGCTGAGCGTGGATAAGCTCGCCGATGTATGGCTGCAGATTAGACCCGGCACGGATGCCGCTCTGGCACTGGGCTGGTTAAACGTCATCATAGCAGAAGAACTCTACGACAAGGAATTCGTGGACAAATGGTGTTACGGCTTTGACCAGCTGAAGGAAAGGGTGAAGGAGTATCCCCCTGAGAAGGTAGCCGAGATAACCTGGATTCCCGAAGAAAAAATAGTGGAGGCGGCGCGTTTATATGCCACCAGCAAACCGGCATCTATCCAGTGGGGAGTAAAAGGAGGAGATATGGAGGGGGTGAACGCCTCCTCAATGATGCACGCCAAGTGCATCCTGCGCGCCATTACCGGCAACCTCGACGTTCCGGGAGGTGACATAATCCAGGGGCCATGCGAGAAGGCCAACTATGGCCCCATCTTTGAATGCCTGGACATGATTCCACCGAAGCAGAGAGCCAAGCAGCTGGGCGCTGATAAGTACCGGGCGTGGACCTGGCCGGGCTATGAAATTATCTACGAAGCGGGCAAGCGCTACTGGTACGGGAAAGGTTGTTTTGGCGGTTATGCTCCTGCCTGCGACTTCCCCAGCTTGTGGCGAGCCATAATCACGGGCAAGCCATACCCGGTGAAGGCCTTGATATGCGGAGGGCACAATCCCCTCCTGGCCAATGCCAATACGCACATCGTCTACAAAGCACTCAAGAGTCCCAACCTCGAGCTAACTGTGGTTCTGGAGCAGTGGATGACGCCCAGCGCCATGCTGGCCGACTACGTCTTTCCCGTTGCCAACTGGTTGGAAAAGCCCGTTGTATCTATGCATACCAGCCAGGGCATGGGAAACTATGTTTCCATCGGGGAGAAGGTGGTAGAACCTCTCTACGATCGTAAGCCCGATCACTATTTCTACCGGGAACTTGGCTTGAGGCTCGGTCAGGAGAAGTACTGGTGCGACACGCTTGAAGACGAGTTCACCTGGCTGCTTGAGCCCCTGCTGGATGAATTGGGCTACGATTCCGCCATGGAATTTGCCAGGAAAGAGAGGTGGTGGCATCCACCTTTTGTGGAAAAGCGGTATGAAAAGATAAATCCCAAGACGGGGAAGCAATGGGGTTTCGCCACGCCCACGGGAAAAGCCGAAGTTTATTCCACCTGGTTTGAGCAGCTTGGCTATGACCCCCTGCCTCATTACGAAGAGCCGCCCGAAACGCCGGTAAGCAACCCTGAACTGGCCAAAGAATATCCCCTTATCCTCATGACGGGTATGCGGTTCAGGGCCATGCACCATTCAGAACACAGACAGATTTCCTCTTTACGGAGGCTGCAACCTTACCCCACAACCAGGATCCATCCTGATACGGCTCGAGAGCTCGGGATAAAAGATGGCGACTGGGTTTTTATCGAGACCGTCAGGGGAAGAATCAAACAAAAGGCCTCTCTTTATGCTGGCATAAATCCAAAGGTAGTTGAGATTCAGCACGGCTGGTGGTTCCCGGAGAAAAAAGCGGAGGACCCCTCGTTGTTCGGGGTCTTCGAGTCCAACGCCAACGTGTTAACCGAAGACGATGAAAAACATCGAGATGCTCCGTCGGGGGCAGTAGCTTTTGTTCCTTACCTGTGCAAGGTTTACCCGGCAAATGAGTAAGAGGAGCTGCACGTTACATTCGAGATATGGCTAAAGTGCATCTGGCCATCGATGGAGTGGACGTTGAGGTTGACCAAGGCACCACCATACTGGAAGCAGCTCGAGAAGCGGGCATTTATATCCCCACCCTGTGCTTTCATCCCGATTTGCCGCTATCGCTAGCTGTGTGCCGCCTGTGCGTTGTTGAGGCTACAGAGGCGGAATCGCGGTTCCCCAGCTCGTGTGTCACCCCGGTTGCATGGGGGATGATAGTTCGCACGGATACGCCAGCTGTCAAAGAGATCCGGCGGCACTTCTTCAAAGCCATTTTCTCTCCACTGCCAAGCCCCAGGCTCAACATGCCGGAGTTGAAGAAGCTCGCGGACTACATAGGTGTAGGGGAGGAGGATTTCCCCCCTTATGTTTTCAAGAACCTTCCCGTTGACCGCGACCAGCCGCTTCTCGAACTGGACCACAACCGCTGTATCCTTTGCGAATTATGTATCAGGGCATGTAAAAAGGAACTGGGGGGAACCGGGGCAATAGACTTCGACTACAGGGGAGGGAGATGGATGGTAGTTCCTTTTCCTTCACCATCGCTCAAGGAAAACGGCTGCAGATTTTGTGGCCTCTGCGTGGAAGTGTGCCCCACGGGCGCGCTGAGATATAAGAAAGGTGAGAGTAATTGATCACAGGAGGCAAAGAATATGGGTAAATTGCATCTGGCCATCGATGGCGTGGACGTTGAGGTTGATCAAGGCACCACCATACTGGAAGCAGCTCGAGGAGCGGGCATTTATATTCCCACCCTGTGCTTTCATCCTGATTTGCCACTATCGCTAGCTGTCTGCCGCCTGTGCGTTGTTGAAGCTACGGAGGCGGAATCACGGTTCCCCAGTTCGTGTGTCACCCCGGTTGCACGGGGGATGATAGTTCGCACAAATACGCCAGCAGTCAGAGAGCTCCGGCGGCATTTCTTCAAGGCCCTGCTCACTCCACTGCCGAGCCCCAGGCTCAATATGCCGGGGTTGAAAAAGCTCGCGGACTACATAGGCGTAGAAGAGGGGGATTTCCCCCCTTATGTCTCCAGAAACCTTCCCGTTGACCGCGACCAGCCGCTTTTCGAACTGGACCACAACCGCTGTATCCTCTGCGGGCTATGCATAAGAGCATGCAAGGAACTGCGTGGTGTAGGGGCAATAGACTTCAGTCTCAAGGGCGAGAGCTGGACGGCAGGCCCCTTTCCCTCTCCATCGCTCAAGGAAAACGGCTGCAGATTTTGTGGCCTCTGCGTGGAAGCGTGCCCTACAGGTGCACTGACGGACAGAGATGGAGGATGGGTCGACCGCGACAAGCCACAGGCCCCCTGTACCCAGGCCTGTCCTGCGGGAGTTGACGTGCCGCGATACGTTTGGCTCATAGGACAGCGGAGATTCGATGACGCAGCGGCAGTTATCAGGGAAGAGGTTACTTTTCCCGGAGTTTTAGGTCGGGTATGCCCTCATCCCTGCGAAGAAAAGTGCCAGCGCGCCGCGCTAACCGAGCCCATCGCAATAGCGGCTTTGAAACGCACTGCTGCAGAGCAAAGCGTCAGCTGGCACCAAAATTTGCCGGCGGTTGTTGCCACCGGCAAAAAAATTGCCATCGTGGGCTCAGGCCCATGCGGTCTTACCGCCGGTTACCATCTGGCGCGCAAAGGCCACTCCGTGACCGTGTTTGAGGAGACGCTGGAACCGGGCGGCATGATGCGGTTGTGCATTCCGTCCTACCGTCTGCCCCGGCACATACTGGCGCAGGAAATAGAAGAGATCAAAAGAGCGGGGGTCGCCATAAAAACGGGCGCGAAAGTGGAATCGGTGAGCAAACTCTTTCAGCAGGGGTACAATGCTGTCCTGCTTGCCACCGGAGCTCACCAGTCGCTCAAGCTGGGCATAGAAGGTGAAAACGGTCCCGGTGTGATGAACGGCGTTGCTTTCTTAAAAGACGCAAACCTGGGAAAAGTGCGCCACATTGAGGGATGGATAGCGGTCGTTGGTGGAGGAAATGCTGCCATAGATTCTGCACGAGTGGCCTTGCGGATGGGAGCTCAGAGGGTAACCATCCTCTACAGGCGCTCCCGTACAGAGATGCCAGCAGATGTCGAGCAGGTGGAAGCGGCACTGGAAGAGGGGATTGAAATCGAATTTCTCACTGCTCCCACGAAGATACTCAGAAAAGGCGGCAGCCTCCAGGTCGAATGCATCCGGATGAAGCTGGGAGAGAAAGATGCCAGCGGGAGACAGCGGCCCCTTCCCATCGAAGGGAGCGAGCGCGTTCTTGAGTTTGACACTCTCCTTGCAGCCATCGGAGAAACTGCTGAAAGTTCCTTCATTGGAGAAAACGACTCCGTGCAAATTGGCAATACGGGGTTGATCGCAGTTGATGAGAGTGGCGTGACAACTGATATGCCGGGCGTTTATGCGGCAGGCGATGCAGTCAGCGGCCCATCTACCGTTATCGAGGCCATCGCTATGGGGAAGAAAGCCGCCGCATCCATCGATAAATACCTCGGTGGAGATGGAGATATAAGCGAAAATCTAATTGAGCCGGCAGTGCCCAATTTACGGGCGGAACCCGTAGAGGACTTCGCTGACCTGAATCGCGTTCGAAAACCCTGTCTGCCAGTCGAGCAACGAATGATTCTCGCTCCAGATGGAACTTTCCCCGAGGTAGAGCTTGGATTTACTGGAGCCATGGCGTCCGAAGAAGCAAGCCGATGCTTGCAATGCCAGCTAAGGTTCAGCATTTCTCCTGTTGTGCCTCTGCCAGCAAAACAGGCGCGTTAAGGAGGATACGATGTTTTCCAGCGAAGTAGTCATCAACGAAGAACGATGTCGTGGATGTGGATATTGTGTGCAATTTTGCCCTCGAGAATGTCTGGAACTGGACAGGGACAAGATCGGCCCCCTGGGATGTGCCCTGCCCGTTTTGACCAAAGCTGAGCAATGCAATACTTGTGGGGTTTGTGCCAGAATGTGTCCCCACTGGGCAATAGAGGTTTTCGCAACTCTAAAGATTCCGGAGGAAGCTCCCATCAGGGAAAAAATTGCAGGCTTACCAAAGTTGATGCCTTCTCCACCTCTGGCAAACTGTGCCGGATGTCAGCATCCAACGGTGGGCAGGCTCATTGCCGGAGTTATAGCTGAACTGGGGCTCCGCGATAAGTTCGTCGCTCTCGATGGCATAAGCTGTGGAGGTTCATCAGTGTTAAGCATGGATTTCGGGCAGGTAGTGGGCATATATGACGACCCGATCGAGATGGCTCTGGCGGCCAAGCGCGCCCATCCCGATAAAGTCGTACTCGCTTTACTGAACAGCCCGAAGTTCGATATCATCGGCTACGATTCTTTGATGAGGGCGCTGACTTCGTCTGAAAAGATTACGATCATTAACTGTAATGACCCTCTCTATGGCCCGTGGCCGGCAAAGTGGCGCGTGGCCACTCCGGTGAGCTGCGTTCCTGATCCTGCTGCCGGGGAATTGACTGTAAGCAAATATCATGTACCGATGGCTGAAATGGCAGCAACGTTCGACGGAGTTGCCTACAGCGCCCGTGGCGCTTTTACCTCGCTGGATGATTATGAGCACACAAAAAGCTATCTCAGAACTGCCATTCAAAAGCAGGTGCATAATGCCGGTTTTAGTTTTGTGGACGTTCTTTGCGCATGCATGGTTTTATCATATGAGAATCCCGTGGATTGTTTGCGGTGGATCAAAGAGGAGATGGTTGCTAAACTCCCTCTGGGCATATACAAGAACACCGATCGCGAGAGATAATGAGCTCATACCCGGATATGTGGAGCAAGAGACCTCAACGCTCGCGCTAGATCCTCCGGCAACGAGCACCTGAATTCCTGGTATTCATCGTTACGTGGGAGACGGAAGCCCAGATAGTGAGCATGAACAAACTGTCTCTTCAGAAACGGCACTCTCGCGCCATAAACAGGGTCGCCTGCTACCGGATAGCCGATAGCTTTCAGGTGCACCCGTATCTGGTGAGTGCGTCCTGTCAAAGTAGCCACTTCTATTAAGGTGTAGCCCTCCAGATATTCCTCGACTTCGTACCTGGAGATGGCTTCCTTTCCCGTTTCAACTATCGCCATTTGCCTGCGGTGATGGGGATCTCTGCCTATAGGCGCCTCAATTATCCCCCGGACAGGCGACAGCCTGCCCTTCACCAGAACGAGATACCCTTTACTTACGGTGCGGTCCTTGAACTGGCCTGCGAGATACCTGCGAGCGAAGTCGTTCTTGGCTATCACGATAAGCCCTGAAGTATCCTTATCCAGCCTGTGAACTATGCCGGAGCGCATGGGGTCATCGCCCGTATCTATGTGAGGACAATAGGATAGAATGGCATTGACCAGCGTATGCGCGGGGTGCCCCGGGGATGGGTGAGTAATCAGTCCGGGGGGCTTGTCAAGGACCAGGATATCTTCATCTTCGTAAACCATGCTCAGAGGTATCTTCTCAGGTGAAGGGCGCTCCGGCAGAACCGGGAGCATGATGGTTATCCTGTCAGTTTCCTTCAATTTCAGGCTCGCTTTCGCCTTCTGTTCGTTAACCAGAACGCAGTCCTGCTCAACGAATTTCTTTATGCCGGAGCGGGAAAATTGTGGTAAAGTCTGCACCAGGTATTTATCCAGACGGCTACCCGCCATGGTCGGATCGACCTGGAGCGTCTCAACTTTCATCCCCACGTCCATGTTCATGCATCTTGCTGAAGAAGCCATCTCGAATCAGCGATATAATAAATGCCAAGATGCCTACAACTACGGCAGAATCGGCAAAATTGAAGGCAGGCCAGATAAAGACGTCCTGTATGTGAAACTCAATAAAGTCGGTTACGCTGCCAGAGCAGAGACGGTCTATCAGGTTCCCTATAGCACCTCCCAGTATCAAGCTGACGGACACTATACTCAGAGTTGTAACAGGAGACAGGTACCTGAGAATTAGCACTATTACCACCAGGCTGATTACGCTGACTGCAATAAGAAAGAGAGTCTGGTTGGCAAATAATCCAAAGGCAGCTCCAGAATTCTCAACATGAACTAAGTTGAGCCATCCCGGCAACAGCTCTATTTGTGGTGAATTTGCTCGGACCCAGAGCTTGCTCAGTTGATCGAGAAGAACCACCAGGAAAACCACCAGCAAGGATAAAGCAACTTTCCTCTTATCTTGTACCCTTCGCATCCTTTGTCTGGCTCGCTTTGCACTTCAAACATAAGCTTGCTTGAGGTAGCGCCTCAAGGCGAGCCTGCTCTATAGGTTGACCACAGGCGTCACATAATCCATAAGTGCCTGCTTCATATTTTTGTAAGGCATGCTCTATGCTGGCAAGCGAAACCCTTGCCCTTTCTTCTTGAGCTATTCTCCTCTCCATTTCCAGTGCACCATCCGCCTCTTCCTCCCTCTTGCCAAAGGGACTGCCATCTCTCCTCTCTGACATCGACGATGCATCCGCTTCCAGCTGATCCAGCTTTACCAGTATTTGCCTCTCCTCTTGCTTCAGTCTCTCATAAAGTTCACTTGATTTGGCCACTTCATGCCCTCCTCCAATCCAGTATTGCTACGTATCGCGTAACTGCGCTAAAAACTCAAAATTTCCAAGGGAAAATGCCAGTTGAGATAGAGGATTAATCGAAAGCCTTTCTTATATCGGGATGCAAGACACCCTGAAGTTTTTCCACGGATTCGCGCCTTATCTTAACAAGCTCTCTTTTTCTTTCTTTAAATTCGCTTTTCGAATAAAGTCTCTCCGGGTGCAAATAGATATCATCCACATATCTTATGGCATTTGGCACTTTAAAGCCCACGGGTGAATCTGTCCAGTCCTCAAGCCCTCCCCGGAAAAGAGAGTCCAGAGTGGCTACGGTTTGTTCCACCGTGATGTTCTCATGGTGGTCTCCTTCGCCAATTCCACCTGTATTTATCAGGTAGTAATTCGTATATCGAAGGCCCTGCAGTATCTCATAGAACCTGTTGGCATGCTCTGCCCTGTCTCCTGCCATAAAGGGGTCGTAAAAAAACTCACTCTTGATCTTTCCCGCTTGCGTGGGGTCGCCCGCTGAAGATTCCATTGACTGTCCTAAAATCATCAGCGCTGTGGCCTGCTCTAAAGTCAATTTTGATATTATCGGTATCAGTGGGCCTCGCGTTATGAGAATCAGGTTATCGATCCTGTCAACGTCAATATAGGGACTGGCATGAAGGAAACTTTTTCTCGGGATAACAGCCCTTCCATTCGATGTCCTTTCAAAATTATAGAAGTCGAAATCTCCCCCCCCCGTCACATAGATATTCTCACAGAGGGTCTCCTGTTTCAGCAAACCATAAAAAATTTCGATCTGGTTGCCTGGATTTACCCCTTCCGTCTTGACAAATATCCCTCCGGCCTCAAATCCATGGAAAGAGCCGTCAGGCATGAGAGTTCCTCCATCATCCTGAACGAGCCACGATTTTTCCTTTCCTTTTCTGGCAAGGATCTTGCCCGTCAGCGTCGTTTTTCCGTTGGCGCTGACAGCAAGGAGCAGCGACCTCGTGGTCCTGTAGCCACCGTGAACTGTTTGAAGATAGTCCTCCCGGCAGCCGGCATGCAAGAATATGCCCCCTCTTTGAGTTTTGCTAACCCAGTCTTCAGCGGCAAAGACCCCTTTCTTGTATTCGCCGATGTAATTGCCATTGCGGACTATTTTGATAACCCTGCCCCTATCCAGCATGGCCAACCTGATGGTGATATCCTTCTTGGGAAGCACTTTGGCTTTGTTGGATTCAAAAGCCTCATCGGCAAACATCACTATCTCGTATGATGGTTGCACTGTTTCATCCTTTACGGGCAAAAACAGATTGCCTCCTCCATAGGCCACATGGGCAAACCTCTCAGGGACAATTAACCTGACGACAGCCCTGCTCCTGTCATTGCCCACAATTCTGTCGATGGAAATCAGCTTTTCCCTGGCTAAAGCCTTTTCAGCCTGAGACAGCAGCTTCAGCTCTTCGTCACCGAAAGCATCGTCAACGCTATTCCTGGTAAACAGCGCCGCTCTGGAGGAAGGCTCACTTTCCGCAACATAATTTCCGTACTTGGTTTTCCTCGTCCCCGGCTGTCTCTCCACCAGCAACCTCAACTCTTCACTGCCAGGATTGTGAATTAACCGGTTTTCCTCTATCGCCTTATCTCTGATCCTGGCGACAGTTCGTGCAAATTCTTCCAGGTCGATAGCTGACATCTTGATCCTCCGTGTAGCGCAGTTCCGGCCTTTCCTCTCACGCCAGAAAAGAAGCCGGGCAGAAGCAGTATTTTACCGCCTCATATCTAATCTATACTTCGCGGAATTCTCCTTCTACCGTCCCTTCCTCGCCGGGGCTGCTCTGGCTGCTACCTTCCGCTTCCGGCGCAGGCGGCTGCTGGTACACCGACGCTCCAATTTTCTGCATGGCCTGCGACAGTTCCTTCACAGCACTATTAATTGCACCAGCGTCTTTTCCCTGGAGAGCAGAGCGCACGCTGGCTATCTTGGTTTCTACTTCCTGCTTTACATCCGCCGGTACCTTCTCTCCATGCTCGCGGAGCGTTTTCTCCGCAGTGTAAGCCAGATTATCGGCAGAATTGTACAGCTCAACTTCTTCCTTGCGCCTGACATCCTCAGCAGAATGAGCCTCTGCTTCTTGCCTCATCTTCTCTATCTCTTCTTTGCCCAACCCGCTGGAGGCAGTGATGGTGATTTTCTGCTCTTTTCCGGTACCTTTGTCGAGTGCACTGACTTTCAGAATTCCATTTGCATCTATGTCAAAGGTCACTTCGATCTGAGGCAGTCCCCGTGGCGCCGGTAAAATGCCATCAAGCATAAAACGCCCCAGAGTCCGATTATCCCCAGCCATGGGGCGCTCCCCCTGGAGTATGTGTATCTCCACGCTGGGTTGATTGTCGCTGGCTGTACTGAAAATCTGGCTCTTGGAGGTGGGGACAGTCGTGTTGCGTGGAATGAGAGGTGTAGCCACTCCCCCCAGGGTCTCTATACCCAGAGTAAGCGGGGTAACGTCAAGCAAGAGAACTTCTCCGACCTCCCCTTTGAGAACCCCCGCCTGAATGGCTGCCCCTCTGGCTACAACTTCATCGGGGTTGATTCCCTTGGATGGTTCTTTACCAAAGAATTGCTTTACCTTTTCCTGAACCAGGGGCATCCTGGTCTGACCACCTACGAGAAGAACTTCAGTTACCTGGTTTGCTGCCAATCCAGCATCCTGCAGTGCCTGTTGACAGGGCTCAATCGTTTGCTCGACCAAATCCATAATCAGTTGTTCCAACTTGGAACGCGTTAGAGCGATATTAAGGTGTTTTGGCCCCGCTGCATCGGCAGTAATGAAGGGAAGGTTTATCTCGGTTTGTTGCACCGTTGAGAGTTCACACTTTGCTCTTTCCGCCGCCTCCTTGAGCCTTTGCAATGCCATGCGATCATTTCTCAGGTCAATTCCCTGGTCTTTTTTGAATTCATCGCAAAGCCACTCAACAACACGATGATCGAAGTCCTCACCGCCAAGGTGCGTGTTCCCGCTGGTTGATTTGACCTGGAAGGTGCCCTCTCCTATCTCCAGAACAGAGACATCGAACGTTCCCCCACCCAAGTCATATACCACTATAATCCCCTCGTTTTTCTTATCAGTGCCATAGGCTAAAGCGGCGGCGGTGGGTTCGTTAATTATGCGAATGACGTTCAATCCCGCAATTGCCCCGGCATCTTTGGTTGCCTGACGCTGACTGTCATTGAAATAGGCCGGCACCGTAATCACCGCATCCGTCACCGTATCGCCAAGATAAGCTTCCGCATCAGCCTTGAGCTTCTGCAAAATCATCGCCGATATTTCCTGAGGAGTATATTCTTTGCTTCCCATGAGTACCTTGATTTCGTCGTTCGGACCATGCGTTACCTTATAAGATGCACGGCGGGCATCCTCTTCAGGAGACATTTCCCTCCCCACTGGCTCATTCCATTTTCGCCCCATGAATCGCTTGATGGCATATACGGTATTATCCGGATTAACGATAGCCTGCCTCTTGGCAACCTGCCCTACTAATCTCTCCCCGTTCTTGTTTATGGCCACTACAGAGGGAAATAAGTTTGAGCCTTCAGAACAGGGAATCAGCTTCGGCTGCCCTCCTTCCATAATGGCAACCTCGCTCAGAGTCGTGCCCAAGTCAATACCTACTGTTTTTCCCATGATTATCCTCCGTTTATTATATCTTCTTCTCTGGTTTTCTCTTGCTTTTCCTTACCCACTACGACAGAACTTGGGCGAAGAAGTTTGCCTTTGAACATATAGCCCGCACGAACCTCTTCAAGAACTACCCCTTCTTTTCCTTCTGCCTGTGCTACCGCTTCATGCACATGGGGGTCAAAAACTTCGCCAACAGCCCCGAGCCTGGTTAGTCCCTGCGTTTCCAGAGCCGATTTAGTCTTATTATAGATGAGTCTTACACCTTCAGTCCAACTGGATCTGGCAAATTTAGCCGGCAGTGAATCAAAGGCTCTCTCAAAATCGTCCAGAACAGGCAACAGGTTCAAGACGAGCGCCCTGTTGGCAGATTCGATTATCTCCAACTTCTCACGCTCAGCACGCTTTATGTAATTGCTTAAATCAGCCTGTGCTCTCTGCAAGCCAGCCAGATATTCCTCTGCCCTGTCTCTTTCCTGAGATAAAGCTTCTTCAGGTATTTCTTCATCCTGCTCACTTGCTAGGATATCTGATGTGCTCTCGTCATTATTGTTCTCGGCCAACTCGGAACCTCCTCAAACTCGTTGAGTTATTCTATCGCTAAGTAGTGCTGCAAAGCACTTAAGTGAAGACAATGTCGTGACATAATCCATGCGCTTCGGACCAACCACACCCAGAAGGCCAGCAGCTTTCCCCGGTACTCCATATTGCTTGACCAGCAGACTTAAGTCCCTCAAGGCAGTCTCGTGATTTTCCGCACCGATGGTTACGCTCGTTTCCTCTCCTCGATCGAAGGGCTGAAATGATATTTCCCTGAGCCACTCCCCTCCCTCCAATACCTCCAGGATCTCGGGAACTCTGGGATTATTAAAAAATTCAGGATGCCTTAGCATCAAGCACAAACCTTCAAGGTATGGCTTGCCATATTCTCGCGCATCTTCAGCAGCCATCACATCTGCAATAAATCCGGATATCTGTTTCTCTTCGGTGGTAAGGTGCTCCTCGCTGGCGAGGATCTGCTGGCTATCCATTCCCGCGTAGATAGCATTGAATTTGTTGGCCAGCTTCGTCAGATTATCCTGGGCAATGAAAGCCTTCAATGGCAGCATCTTCTGCACTACCTTTGCTTCACACAGAACCATAATCAACAAAACCAGAAGATTCTGTGAGGCCACCATGTCCAGGTGTTTGAAATGGTGACGGGTTGCTCTGGGTAAAGTTACTATCACCATATTATGAGCCAGGCTTGACAGAAGTACTGCTGCCTGCCTCAGCCATTGCTCTATTTCCTCGCCTACCTCTTGCTTCAATTGCTGAAGAACATCCTGTTCAGGCATGGAGAAATCGACATCACTGTCTATCGTCTCCACATAGAAACGGTAAGCTTTGTCCGTGGGGACGCAGCCGGCAGAAGCATGAGGCCTGGCAATATAGCCCTCTTCTGCCAGAGAAACCATGTCGTTGCGGATGGTGGCAGAACTTACCTTCAGGTCATATTTCCTGACGATCGTTTCTGAGGCAAGAGGCATCGCCTCATGGATATAACTCTCCACTATTATCTTAAGGACAGCCTTTTTTCTCTCTGCGGCAGTCAATTAGCACTCTCCCTCGTCAATTGCTAATTAAAGGTAATATATCATCGTCAGAGGCACACTGTCAATAAAACTGGCTTCGCTTGTATTAAGAATAAAAGTGATTTACTGCAAGTCTGGTGGTAAAATACTCAGGCAAGCAGAAGTCTGTATTCCTTGTTGTCGTTATCCTGACTGGAGGGGATAACCTTGAGAATATATTCTATGCTTGGGGTAGAAACTGCGTGGAACACTGAAGGGCAGGCAAATACAATCGGTGGAAGCTCTTATCATGAAAGAGAAGACATTTACTGGAGAAAAGGGGACGAAAGTGCGCTCTATCAACCATGGCAAGTTAACCTGGTTTTACGTTGAAATGCCCACAGCCAAGGATGTTGAATTTTTTACCAGGAAGTTTAATTTCCACCCTCTTAGTTTAGAAGATGTGCTCAGCCGCATACAGCGTCCTAAAATTGACGAGGACGAAGATCATCTTTTTCTGGTTCTCCACTTTCCTGTATTTGACAAAAAAAACCGCGTGACCAAGCCCAGCGAAGTGGATATCTTCATCGGGGAAGACTATATTGTCACCACGCATTGCTCCGGCAACCTGAAGCCGCTATCGGCTTTTTTCAAGTTGTGCCAGACCGATGAAGACAGCCGGCAATATTACCTGGGGCGAAGTTCAGGATTTCTCCTCTACCATATTCTTGATAGATTGACTAACTATTGTTTCCCCATCCTCAACAAAGTCATGGAGAACATCGATGAGATAGAAGATGTCATTTTTACCAGAACTACTCCTGATACGGTTCGGCGTATTTCTTTGCTTCGCCGTGATTTGATTTCCTTCCGTCGCGTCATTCGTCCCCAGATAGCGGTAATCGAAACCCTGGAGAGAGAGGAATACCCCTTTTTGAAGGAAGACCAGGAGATTTATTTTGGTGATATCGCTGACCACATCCGCAAGATATGGGATGGCCTTGAGGACTGCAAGGAGGTAGTGGACGGACTTGCCGAAACCAGTAACTGGTTAACCTCACACCGAATACAGGAAATCATGCGGGTATTGACTATCGTCATGGCAATTTTAGCTCCCCCCACCCTACTATCAGGCATCTTCGGCATGAATGTTCCTCTGCCCGGAGGAATAGACCATGGAGACCTTTTCCCGCTGGGCATTCTGCTCGCCGTCATGGCTCTAATGGGAACAGGAGTGTTCCTTTACCTCCGACACAGGCGGTGGCTTTAGAAGACATTCCCTTCTGTCGCAACCGGGCTCGAGAGGAAAGACACTGCTCTCCCCATGCAGCGATAATGGCAGAGTCCGAATTGTGATGTTATACTAACGCTTATTCCCAATCCGGAATTTGTGAATTAAAGACGTTGCTATGCTTCTGGCTATAGATATCGGTAACACCAGCGTTAAGCTGGGGATATTTGATGGCGATAGGCTGATGCATACCTGGACCCTGGCCACAGGTATCCATCGCACACCGGATGAGTACGGCACATTTTTGCTCGGTCTCATGGAACACCAGCGCCTTTTGCCTTCCAGCGTGGAGGATGCAGTCCTGTGTGGAGTTGTGCCTCCATTGATATCTGTATTCGTAGATTTATGCCAGAAGTATTTACAGCATAAACCTCTGGTAGTTGAGGCAGGTGTGAAAACCGGCATACGAATCCAGGTTGATAATCCCAGAGAGGTGGGAACCGACAGGGTAGTAGGCGCGGTCGCCGCTCACCACCTCTACGAAAAACCGGTAATAATTATCGACTTTGGCACCGCCATCACTTTCGACGTGATTTCGCTGGATGGCGACTATATCGGTGGGGTTATCTGCCCGGGAATGAATGTGGCCCTGGAAGCACTGTTCGCCCGTACCGCCATGCTGCCCCGGATAGAACTGACTCCTCCCCAGCAGGTTATCGGAAAGAATACCGTATCAGCCATGCAATCGGGCATGGTTCTGGGCTACACTAGCCTCATAGAAGGCATGGTAAAGAGAATAGAAGGAGAACTGGGAAGTAAGTCTCTGGTAGTTGCTACTGGAGGTTATGCCCATCAGATGGCCAGGGGAACATCTGCCATCGATGTGGTAAACCCTGACCTAGTACTGACGGGACTGCGTCTCGTTTACGAGAGGAACAAACGCGATGACACTTAGCGGCAAAACTATCATACTGGGAGTAACGGGAAGCATTGCCGCCTATAAGGCAGCAGAGCTTGCCAGCCGGCTCGTTCAGCGCGAGGCAAATGTCAACACAATTATGACGGAAGCAGCCATGCGCTTCATATCTCCACTTACCTTCCGCAGCCTTACCGGGCGACCTGTAGTTACAGGCATGTTCGATTTGAATTCTGAATTCAGCATTGAGCATGTATCTCTGGCTGAGGCGGCAGATATAGTGGTAATTGCTCCCGCTACAGCCAACATCATCGCCAAATTAGCCTCAGGTCTTGCGGATGACATACTGTGCAGCACTGTCCTGGCAACCAAGTCTTCAGTACTGATAGCCCCGGCGATGAACGTAAATATGTATGAAAACAGGATCACGCAAAACAACCTGTCTGAACTCAAATCCCGTGGTTTTATCGTGGTTGGTCCCGACACAGGCAGACTGGCTTCTGGAGAGGCGGGCCCAGGGCGCTTCGCCGGCATCAGCGACATCACAGGCTCCATCTGCCAGGTGTTGGGGAGAAAGGGAGACCTGGCTCACAAGCACATAGTGATTACCGCTGGTGGTACACAGGAGTCCATAGACCCCGTCCGTTACATCAGCAACCGCTCTTCGGGCAAGATGGGCTATGCCCTGGCTGAAGCAGCTCGCGACAGAGGAGCTGAAGTGACCCTGATCACGGCTCCCTCTTCACTAATCAAACCCTACGGAGTGGAACTATACAGCATCAACACCGCCCAGGAGATGTACCAGGCAGTGAGAGACATCGCGCCTCGCGCAGGCGCCCTGATTATGGCGGCTGCTGTGGCCGATTACCGTCCCGCAAGCGTAGCCAAAGACAAGATCAAGAAAGCGAACTCATCATTAACTCTGAATCTGGTAAATACTCCGGATATTTTAGATAATGTCAAAGGAGATTTCGTTAGAGTGGGCTTTGCTGCCGAAAGCGAGCATCTGGTGGAGAACGCCAGAGCAAAGCTGCAGCGAAAAAACCTCGACCTCATCATAGCCAATGATATCACTGCCGAAGGCAGCGGCTTCGGCGCTGATAATAATGAAGTGGTCATCATCGGGCGAGGAGACGCAAAGAATAAATTGCCTCTCCTGCCCAAGAGAGAAGTGGCCGACAAAATCCTGGATGAAGTGGCGGCCTTACTCCCGTGAGGATTTGCCAGTCCGAAATTGATTACCCTGTCGCTCTGTAGCAAAACTGGATGGAGAGAACGATGTCAATTACAATTCCCAGGGCATACGAGCCAGGTGGTATAGAAAAAAAATGGTATGATTTCTGGCTTGAGCGAGGATATTTCACCCCCAGGATAGACCACGGGAAAAAACCCTTCGTCGTTATCATGCCTCCAGCAAATGTAACGGGAAAGCTTCACCTGGGGCATGCGCTTACAGACACCCTGGAGGACATCATGGTGCGCTGGCATCGCATGAAGGGTGCTCCTACCCTGTGGTTACCGGGAACTGACCACGCCGGAATTGCCACGCAGGTAGTCACAGAACGAAAGCTGGCCAGACAAGGACTGAGTAAAAATGACCTGGGTATCGAAGAATTTCTCAAAGCCGCATGGGAAGGAGCGAATGAAAGCAGGGAAGCAATTAACCGGCAACATCAGATGCTGGGAGTTTCCTGTGATTGGAGCAGAGAAAGATTCACTCTGGACGAAGGTCCCTGCAGGGCTGTCAATACCGCTTTCGTCCGTCTCTATAACAAAAGCTTAATTTATCGAGGAGAGCGAATGATAAACTGGTGCCCGCGCTGTCAAACTGCTCTTTCCGATCTCGAAGTAGAGCACAAGGACATCGCAGGACATCTTTATTATATCCGTTATGCACTGGAAGAAGGAGACGGATTTATTACCGTAGCCACCACCAGGCCAGAAACTTTCTTTGGCGACACTGCAGTAGCAGTCAATCCCGAAGATGTACGTTATAAAAGTTCCATCGGAAAGAATGTCGTTCTGCCCTTCATAAATAGAAAAATCCCCGTAATAGCGGATGATGCGGTTGATTTTTCCTTTGGCACCGGGGCATTGAAGATAACGCCTGCTCACGACCCCACGGACTTTGAGGTTGCCGAACGGCATAAATTACCTTCGATAAACGTTATAGAACCCGATGCCACGATGAACGACAATGCTGGTTCATACAGGGGAATGGAGAGATTTGCCTGCCGCGAGCAGGTAATAGTTGCTCTGAAGAGCGAAGGACTCCTGGAGAAAATTGAACCTTACTTGCACTCAGTGGGACACTGCAATCGCTGTCAGACCATGGTTGAACCCAGAGTTAGCTGGCAATGGTTCGTCAGGACAAAACCGCTGGCAGAAAAGGCTATCAGCGTTGTTGAAGATGGCAGCATTACCATCATTCCCGAGCGCTTCACTAAGGTATATTTCAGGTGGATGGAGAACATTAAAGACTGGTGCATCAGCCGGCAGCTATGGTGGGGACATCGCATACCCGTGTGGTCCTGCCAGGACTGCGGTAAATTGACAGCGGCCGTGGATGAACCTTCCTGCTGCATTCACTGCGGATCAAAGCAACTTGTCAGGGACCCTGATGTTCTCGATACATGGTTCAGTTCGGCGTTGTGGACGCATTCGACGCTGGGCTGGCCCGGTGACACTGAAGACCTCCGCTACTTTTATCCTACCTCGGTGATGGAGACCGGTTATGATATCCTCTTCTTCTGGGTTGCCAGGATGATAATGATGGGGCTGGAGGATACGGGGGAAGTTCCCTTCCGTTCTGTTTATCTCCACGGGCTGCTCAGAGATGAAAATGGGGAAAAAATGAGCAAGCTGCGGGGAAATGTTCTCGATCCGTCCGAAATGATAGAGGAGTACGGAGTGGATGCACTTCGTTTTGCCCTGACTACGGGAAGTTTTCCTGGCAACGACATTAACCTGGGCAAGGGGAAACTGAAATCCAGCCGAAACTTCGTCAATAAACTGTGGAACACAACCCGGTTTATTCTCCAGAACCTTGACAGGAAAAGGCACGATGACAAAGCCCCGCTACAGGAGGAGATAACAGCAAAATCCTCCCTGTACCAGGGGCAGGAAGCAACAATAGAAGACCGCTGGATTATGAGCCAGCTAAACCGGCTCGTCCTGAACGTGGACGCTCTGATGGCGGAGTTCCAGTTTGGTGAAGCCGCACAGCAAATTTACGACTTCGTCTGGTCCAAATTCTGTGACTGGTATATTGAGATTGCCAAGATACGCTTCCGGAGCAGCCAACCTCAACCTTCGCCCCTGCCCGTATTAACCAGTACTCTGGACACCTCCCTGCGCCTTCTGCATCCCTTCATGCCCTTTGTTACCGAAGAATTATGGCAAAATCTGAGAATGGGTTCCGACGATAAAGCGCAAACGGTAGATTCTATCATGATAGCTCCTTATCCTGTTGCCAGCACATCAGCCATCGACCCTGAGGCGGAACGAGCAATGGCATGTGTGATGGATATCGTTCGTTCCATTCGCAACGCTCGAGCTGAACGTAAAGTCAACGCTGAAAAGTGGATTGCGGCTGAAATCTACGCCACCGACCTTTTGCCATATCTCGATTCACAAAAAGAGATGCTGGAAAAGCTGGCTCGAGTTAATCCTTTATCTATACTGAGCAGGCATGAAAGGAAAACCGAAAAAGAGGAAGCTCTTGTGCTGGTATTACGGGAAGTGGAGGTGCTCCTGCCCCTGTCGGGGATGATAGATTTAACGGTTGAAAAGGAGAGACTGGAAAAAGAGAGCAGTGCAATCGAATCTATCGTGCAAAAGCTGGAACAGAGGTTGCAAGATGCAAACTTCCTGTCTAAAGCACCGCCTCTCGTTCGTGAGAAAGAAAAACAGAAGCTGGATGCACTTGAAGACAAGTTGGAAAGGTTACGTCAAGAGCTACTGCAACTCCCGTCAGAGTAGTGGGGTTAATCCTCTCAGTCTTAGATCATGATGCATTTTTATAAGGGCCTTCTTGGTGTCACTAGCAACGCGAGATTTATCGCATTTGCTTACACGATACTTAAATAGCCAGTAGGTAAATTCGCTCAGTTCGCTCATGCCAGTGGAACGAGAACTGGGGTAATGCCTCTCTTTTCTGAATTTCTCCAGCAGCGCTGCCTGCGTGGAGCCATAAATATGCCGGTAGGCGTTATCGCTTACCCCTGTGTCGTCGCTCAATCCTGAAGCTCTTCTCTCTTTGCGCATTTCCTCAGTGACGGCTAGAACTAAGAACTGCTCCACCAGCACGCCATAGAGATAGTTAAGATAAGCTTTGTACTTGGAACTGCCAATCAGATCCCGGAACTTCTCCCTGTTCAACTCGACCGGAGGCCGGTCAAAGAAGAGAAGCGCGATGCGCTCGCTTTCAGGAATAAGTTCATCAACCTCTTCACACAATCGCTCTGCCAGGACCAGCCAGTCAAGGGCTTCGTGATCGATGAGATAGAGATAATGCCGCCCGTTATAGTCTTCTTCGGAGCTTTCCCACAACCCGATAGCTTCCAGCAAAGCTATATACCAGTGCTTGCCCCCCGCAATAGCCCTTTTCAGGTGCTGGATTGCATGGACATCCCCTGCATGAGTAGTCATAGTATTCGCCTCTTGAATTTATCACGGGAGACTGTTTACATACCACGGACGTTTGTTTTCTCTACGTTCACAGGAATTCCCTACAAGTTTCTTCCACAACAGTGTTTGTATTTCTTGCCCGATCCACAGGGGCAGGGTTCATTGCGCCCCACTTTCCTGCCAGCCACTACGGCTTGCTTCTTTTGACGGGCAGGCGTCCTGGTAACATTAACGTGATAGATGTTGTGAACGATATCATATTGAATGCTGGCCAAAAGCGCCTCAAACAGGGCATGCCCCTCTTTCTTGAAAACCACCAGCGGGTTCTGCTGGGCAGCAGCACGCAAGCCTATTCCCTGGCGCATGTCCTCCATAGCGGTGAGGTGTTCCATCCACAATTTATCCATAACGCGAAGCATTACAAGCCGCTCCGCGATGCGCATACTGTCAGCACCCATATCCCTCTCTCGCTGAGCATATTCTTCAAGGGCATACCCGATTAACTTTTCTCTGAGTTGCTCGCCGCTGAGTTTTGCCATCTCATCGCCTTTGAATTCAGGCGGCAGGGAAAATATTCTGGAGATGTCATCAGATAACCCTGATACATCCAGCTCATTTAAGGTGGAGTCAAAGTGAGTATTCACCAGATTGAGAATTTCATCCTGAACCATAGATGTTATATTTGCCTTGAGATCAATTCCGCCGAGGATTTTTTTCCTCTCAGTGTAAATCAACTTGCGGTGATTATTGGCTACATCATCGTATTCCACAAGGTGCTTGCGAATATCGAAATGATAACCTTCCGTCTGTGTTTGGGCATTCCTTATAGCTTTGGTGACCAGTGGATTCTCAATTGGAGTATCTTCATCTGTAGCCCATTGCATCAGCCCCTTGATGCGCTCACCGCCAAAGCGACGCACAATTTCATCCTCCAGGGAAGCATAAAAGCGAGAACTACCAGGATCGCCCTGTCTGCCCGCTCTTCCTCGAAGCTGGTTGTCAATGCGCCTGGCTTCATGGTGCTCAGTGCCAATAACATGAAGCCCTCCAAGCCCAACGACCCTGTTATGCTCCTCAAGCCACTTGCTCGAGTCCAGAGCATCAGGATTGCCGCCCAGTATGATGTCTACACCTCGCCCCGCCATGTGCGTTGCCACAGTCACCTTTCCCGGAGCACCTGCCTGGGCAATTATTTCTGCCTCCTTCTCATGATTCTTGGCGTTCAACACCTGGTGCACTATGCCTTTCCTGGTCAGTAAACCTGACAGTATCTCTGACTTTTCAATGGAGGTCGTGCCTATAAGCACGGGCCTTCCCTGATCGTGCAACTGCACAATTTCCTTAACCACGGCCCTGAATTTAGTCTCTTCATCCCTATAAATCCGGTCGGTATGGTCTATGCGAACCAGTGGCTTGTTCGTGGGAATAACCACTACTTCCAGTTTGTAGATCTTGTGTAGTTCTTCAGCTTCAGTAGCCGCAGTGCCGGTCATGCCAGCCAGTTTCTGATAGAGCCGGAAGTAGTTTTGAAAAGTTATAGAAGCTACGGTAACGCTCTCGCGCTGTATTTTTACGCCCTCTCTAGCTTCAATAGCCTGGTGCAATCCTTCGGAATATCTGCGACCAAACATTAGCCTTCCAGTGAAATCGTCAACGATGACCACCTGCCCGTTCTTAACGACATAGTCGCGATCTCTCTTGAACAGAACGTGAGCTTTGAGAGCACTTTCCAGGTGCTGGGTGAGCAGGTAGTTAGAGGGATCATAGAGATTGGGTTCTTTGAGCAGGCCTTCTCTCTTCAGCAAATTCTCTACTTTGGTGATGCCTGTGTCACTGAGCGTGACAGTACGCGTTCTCTCCTCAATATTGTAGTCTTCATCTTTCACCAGGTGAGAGGTAAGGCCGGCAAATATTCTGTATTTATCTGCTGCTTCTTCAGCAGGGCCGCTGATAATTAAGGGCGTCCGTGCCTCATCAATGAGAATATTATCGACCTCGTCTACTATGGCATAATCCAGCGGTCGCTGCACGCACTGAGATGAATCCAACACCAGGTTGTCTCTGAGATAATCGAACCCAAACTCGTTGTTGGTGCCATAGGTGATGTCCGCCTCATATGCCTGGCGGCGAGAGATGGGCCGAAGATGCTTCCATTTTGCACCTTCAGAATCATAATCTGTATCGTAAATGTAAGAAGGGGCAGGTTCATCCGGAGATTGCTGGGCATTGATGCAGGCAACACTTACACCCAGAGCGTTGTAAATGGCCCCCATCCAGTGACAATCGCGCTTGGCCAGATAGTCATTGACGGTAACCAGATGACAACCTTTACCCGTAAGAGCATTAAGGTAAAGGGGCAAAGTAGCCACCAGTGTTTTTCCTTCACCTGTCGCCATCTCGGCTACTTTACCCTGGTGGAGAACGACCCCTCCCATTAGCTGAACATCAAAATGCCTCTGCTTTATAGTCCGCCTGGCAGCTTCTCTCACCGCGGCATAGGCTTCAGGCAGGAGCTCGTCCAGGAGACCCTCTTTATCCCCTCCAAGCCTTGCCTTGAATTCGCCGGTCTTATCGCGCAACTGCACATCGCTGAGCGCTTCAAAGTCAGCTTCCAGAGAGTTTATCTGGTCAACTACAGGTTGAAGGCGCTTCAGCTCTTTTTCGTTAGAATCAACCAGACCACTGAGCCACTTGAACATCCTTGCTTCTCTTCTCTTTTGCTGAAGTACCTATTCGAACATAGCACCCACAGAGAGCCCTGTGTGAATGCGGTGGATAGCTTCCCCAATAAGTGAGGCCACGGACAAAACAGTAACTTTGTCCAGGTTTTCTTTAAGCGGAATGGTGTCGGTGACGACTATCTCTTTTATCGGACTCGACTTCATTCGTTCAATAGCTGAACCTGAAAACACGGGATGGGTACAACAGGAATAAACCTCGGTGGCTCCATTTTCGACGAGCGCATTGGCCACGCCAACCAGAGAACCTGCGGTGTCGATCTCATCATCGACGATTAAGGCACGCATTCCTTCTACCTCTCCGATGATATTCAGCGTTTCAATGGTATCGCTGTTTCCCAGCCGTCTCTTTTCAATTATGGACAGTGGCGAATCAAGTTTGGCGGCCACGTCGCGTGCCCGCTTGGAGATACCGATGTCCGTAGCAACTACCACCAGATTATCTAGGGCTTTTTCCCTGAAGTATTGTGTCAGAATAGACAGGGCGGTTAGTTCATCGACGGGTATATTAAAAAAACCCTGAATCTGAGCAGCGTGCAGGTCCACGGTCAGCAGTCGGTTGGCACCAGCAGTGGTAAGAAGATCAGCCACCAGGCGAGCGGTAATGGGCACTCTGGGCTGGTCTTTCTTGTCAGTACGGCCATAGCCATAATAGGGAATAACTGCAGTAATTCGCCCCGCTGAGGCCCTTTTAAAGGCATCAAGCATTATCAGCAGCTCGACCAGGCTCTTATTGACAGGAGAACAAATCGGTTGGATGACGAAGATATCTCGTTGACGGACATTCTCGGCAATGCGCACGAAAATGTTCTCGTTGCTGAATTCAAAAACTTCGGCCAGACCCAGGGGTATGCCGAGATAACCACAGACAGAGTTTGCCAGGCCGGGAGATGCATTGCCGCTAAATACTTTTAATCCGTCCATCGTTTCCCCCTTCTTAACCTGACTTTACCTGATTATACCACGAAACTAATTCTCTTCCTTAAAGGGAAAAGGGTGGTTTCAGGAAGACGGAGGTCAGGGGATTTCCCGACAGGGTATCCTCATTGTGGAAAGCTGAACATGACTCCTGCAAGCCATTTAAGGAACAAGGTGCTTTATTTAAGGGCGGGTACAGGGAAATGTCGGCACATTTCTTTCACTTCATGGCGGATTCGCTCTCTCAGCTTCTCATCCTGAGGATTGGAAAGCACCTGCGAAATGAAGCTGGCTATCTCTATTACTTCACCTGTGCCAAACCCCCTGGTCGTTATTGCAGGAGTACCCAATCGGATACCGCTGGCGATGCGTGGTGGCTTGGGGTCAAAGGGAATAGTATTCCTGTTAGCCAGAATGCCAGATGCTTCCAGAGCTTCCTCTGCTTCTCTACCGCTTATCCCCAGGGGCGAAATGTCAACGAGAACCATGTGATTATCGGTACCACCTGAGACAATGCGCATCCCGTATTTCTGTAGTTCCAGAGCTAACACCCGGGCATTTTTCAATACTGAACGCTGATACTCGACGAACTCTGGCTGCATGGCATTGAAAAAACACACGGCTTTAGCGGCAATGACGTGCATTGCAGGCCCCCCCTGCATCCGGGGGAAAACTGCTGCATCTATAGCTGGAGCCAGCTCTTTCTTGCACAGAATAAAACCGCCCCGAGGTCCGCGCAACGTTTTTTGGGTGGTAGAAGTAACTACGTCGACATGCGGAACGGGAGAGGGATGGAGCCCCGCAGCCACCAATCCCGAAATGTGAGCAATATCAGCCACCAGACCGGCATCCACTTTATCTGCGATGTCACGAAAGCGTTTGAAGTCGATGGTGCGGGGATAGGCACTGGCCCCTGCTACTATGAGCTTGGGCCTGTTTCGCAAAGCCAGTTCTTCGATTTCGTCGTAATCAAGCATCTCAGTCCTGGCATTAACTCCGTAGGGGATGAAGTTATACCATTTACCGGAGAAGTTAACCTTGGAACCGTGGGTGAGGTGTCCTCCGTGGCTGAGACTTAAGCCCATAACTGCATCGCCGAATCCCAGCAGAGCTGAATAAGTTGCCATATTGGCCTGGCTCCCGCTATGAGGTTGAACATTGGCATGCTCTGCCTTAAAGAGCTCTTTAGCTCGCTCTATGGCCAGAGTTTCTACTGTATCTATATTGGCGCAGCCCCCATAATAACGGCGCCCCGGATATCCTTCAGCATATTTGTCGGTCATCAGGCAGCTTTGAGCTTCAATGATAGAGGGATGCACATGATTTTCCGAAGCTATGAGAGTTATGGTATTCTCCTGCCGCTCAGCTTCCTGTTCAAGGATACGAGCTACCTCGCTATCGTGCCTCTCCAGCAGGGAATCTTTATATAGTGTCACGTCGGCGATATAATACTACCTATTGCCCTGACAGTCAAAGAAGCTTTCCGCGGTTAATTCCACAAATTTGACAAAAGGAGGAAATCGACCTACAATAGATTCTGTTCTTTCTGTAGAACCTTAACAATTGAATAGTGGAAGGAAGGTTTTTAGTGTGGAGAGTTTGATCCTGGCTCAGAATGAACGTTGGCGGTGCGCCTTATGCATGCAAGTCGAACGGAATTACGGTCTTCGGATCGTAGTTTAGTGGCGGACGGCTGAGTAATACATAAGTAACCTGCCTCGAAGTGGGGAATAATTTATCGAAAGGTAAACTAATACCGCATGTGGTGGCTGAACACATGTTCAGTTATCAAAGCTGTAAAGCGCTTTGAGAGGGGCTTATGGGCGATTAGCTAGTTGGTGGGGTAATGGCCTACCAAGGCGATGATCGATAGCTGGTCTGAGAGGACGATCAGCCAGATGGGGACTGAGACACGGCCCCAACTCCTACGGGAGGCAGCAGCAAGGAATTTTGGGCAATGGGCGAAAGCCTGACCCAGCGACACCGCGTGAGGGAAGAAGGCTCTTGGGTCGTAAACCTCTTTTCTAGAGGAAGAATATGTGACGGTACTCTAGGAATAAGTCTCGGCTAACTACGTGCCAGCAGCCGCGGTAATACGTAGGAGGCGAACGTTATTCGGATTTACTGGGCGTAAAGAGGGTGTAGGCGGTTTTTCAAGTCAGATGTGAAATCTTCTGACTCAATTGGAAGGAGTCATTTGATACTGGAAGACTCGAGGGCAGGAGAAGGAAACGGAATTCCCGGAGGAGCGGTGAAATGCGTAGATATCGGGAAGAACACCAGAGGCGAAAGCGGTTTCCTAGACTGTTCCTGACGCTGAGGCCCGAAAGCGTGGGGAGCGAAGCGGATTAGATACCCGCGTAGTCCACGCCCTAAACGGTGGACACTAGATATGGGGAGTATCGACCCTTTTCGTGTCGAAGCTAACGCTTTAAGTGTCCTGCCTGGGAAGTACGGCCGCAAGGCTAAAACTCAAAGGAATTGACGGGGGCCCGCACAAGCAGCGGAGCGTGTGGTTTAATTCGATGATACACGAAGAACCTTACCAGGGCTTGACATGTCAGAAGTAGGAATCTGAAAGGAAGACGACCTGTATCCAATCAGGAGCTGTCACAGGTGCTGCATGGCTGTCGTCAGCTCGTGCCGTGAGGTGTTGGGTTAAGTCCCGCAACGAGCGCAACCCTTGTCCTATGTTAAATTCTCATAGGAGACTGCTTTGTACAGCAAAGAGGAAGGTGAGGATGACGTCAAGTCAGCATGGCCTTTATGCCCTGGGCTACACACACGCTACAATGGGTGATACAGAGGGTTGCTAAAGAGCGATCTGGAGCTAATCCCAAAAAATCATTCTTAGTTCGGATTGCAGGCTGAAATCGCCTGCATGAAGCTGGAGCTGCTAGTAACCGCAAGTCAGCTATACTGCGGTGAATGCGTTCTCGGGCCTTGTACACACCGCCCATCAAGCCGTGGAAGCCGGAAACGCCTGAAATCAGCGTGCTAACTCGCTTTTAGTGAGAGGCAGTTGCCAAGGGTGGAGCTGGTAACTGTGACTAAGTTGTAACAAGGCAGCCGTACGGGAACGTGTGGCTGAATCACCTCCTTTCTAGGGAGTCAAAAAGCATATAGCTTTATGATCCTTAGGTCGATCGATAAGCTAAAAGCTTATCGCCAAGTGTGTTTTTTCTTCCTTCCACTATTCAGTTGTTAAAGACATTGGTTTGTGCGTTGAAGACTATTGCGAAATTTGTACAGCCCTTCTTGTAATTCATAGAATCTAAACACAGCCATAGCATTATTTTGACGGTCTTTTCGGCTATAAGGTATACTACTTCCTTTCAGTGCCAAGAGGTATCTCTTGTGGCATAAAAATAAGGAAAGAAGAAGGAGATAGAATAATGGAAATCATCGACGGCAGGAAAATAGCTGCTGAAATCCGCGAGGAGTTGAAACAGGAGATAAGCAAACTTAAGGAAAAGGGAGTAACCCCAGGGCTTGCAGCAATTCTAGTAGGGGAGAATGCTGCCTCTTTATCTTACCTTCGGAGTATTGCCAGGGGATGTGAAAAGGTAGGCATGCTTATGGAGACGGTTAAGTTGCCTGAGGATATTACTCAAGAGCAGATTGAAAGTAAAATAGGTGAACTCAATCAAAACCCCAAATTCCATGGCATTATCCTCCAACTTCCTTTGCCTAAACATCTTGACACGCTTAAAGTAGAAAGCGCTATCTTGCCTGATAAAGATATTGATGGAACTAATCCAGTAAATACAGGAAAATTACTCTTGGGAGAAGAGACTTTCTTCCCCTCAACTCCTTATGGAGTTAAAGAACTGTTGTTCCGCAGTGGCTATAGCCCTGAAGGGAAACATGTAGTTATCTGCGGTCGCAGCAATATTGTGGGTAAACCTCTGATGGGTATGCTCGTGCAAAAACAAAAAGGAGCTAATGCTACTGTAACTATCTGCCATACTGGGACCAAAGACTTTGCCTCAATTACAAGGCAAGCTGATATTCTGGTTGCCGCTATGGGGAGAGCCAAAACAATTACAGCAAATATGGTGAAGGGAGGGGCCATAGTAATTGACGTGGGGGTGAATCAAATAGAAGACCCAGCCACAGGGAAATTCAAGTTAACAGGAGATGTTGATTTTGAAGCGGTGAAAGACAAGGTAGGAGCAATAACACCCGTACCAGGAGGAACTGGCCCTGTGACTTCAGCAATGTTAATGACTAATACTGTTAAATCTGCCAAGAGGTATAATAAATAAATGACCAAGATACTTGATGGGAAGAAGTTGTCAACTGAAATAAGAGATGAAATTAAACAGGACATACTAAAACTCAAGGAAAAAGGAATAGTCCCTGGGCTTGCAGGTATCCTTGTCGGCCAAAATGAAGGTTCAGCTACTTATGTTCGACTTAAAGAAAAAGCGGCTGAAGCGTTAGGTATACTCACACAGGCAGTGAGATTATCCGAAGATGCATCAGAGGAGCAGTTACTCAAGCAGATTGATAAACTTAACCTGGATAGTAAAATTCATGGTATCTTCATTCAACTTCCTCTTCCTAAACATATAAATGAAAATAGAGCTCTGAATGCCATCTTGCCCGAGAAGGATGTAGATGGATTTCACCCTATGAATGTAGGCAAAGCCTGGTTGGGACAAGAAGCATTTCTTCCTGCAACACCAGATGGAATTCGTGAGATACTTACCCGATATGGCTACAGCAACTTGAAGGATAAACATGCAGTGATGGTAAGCGCGGATAATTTAGTAGGAAAACCCATGGCATCCATCCTCATTCAAGAAAATGTGGGAGTAAATGTGACTCTTTGTCACCCTGCTACTCCAAACTTGTCCGATTATACCCGCCAAGCAGATATATTAGTTGTTTCAGTGAATAAGGCGAGGTTTATTACTGCAGATATGGTTAAAGAAGGCGTGATAGCGATAGATTTTGGTGCTAACTACATAGAAAATCCTGCCGATAAGACGAAGAGGAAGTTAGTAGGCGATATAGACTTTGAAAAGGTCAAAGAAAAAGCCGAGGCAATTACACCCGTTCCTGGTGGAGTAGGCCCTATGACGATTACTATGCTCCTGTGCAGCACTGTCAAAGCAGCAAAGATAATGTCACGTAGCCGATTATGAAAATAGAGGAGGTATCATAAACATGGAAATACTAGATACTATCCCTATGCATCTGGATATTAACGAGGTGTCGAAAAAGCTGCACCTGGATAAAAAGAAGGGATATTCGAATACTGCTCAAGAATTGGTTGAGCTTGCTAATTCTCTGATCCACCCTAAGGCTATTTACGAAGTTTCATACGTTGATAATAAGAATGAGGACACGGTGGATATCGGTAGCGTGAAATTTACCAGCCGTGTACTCAGGGTTAATTTAGATAAAATAGGAAGAGTTTTCCCATATGTTGTGACAATTGGGAAGGAATTAGAGGACAGTACAGCTTCTTTTGATAATCTATTAAAGGCATATTGCCTGGATGAAATAGGAAATATGCTTATTGAGATGGGCATGGAATATCTCAAAGGTTACTTGGAGAGGCGATACAAACTTGAACAGTTGTCAAATATAAGTCCAGGAAGTTTAAAGGATTGGCCAATAACGCAACAAAAACAGCTGTTTTCAATTTTTGGTAATGTTGAAGGTTTAATTGGAGTTAAGTTAACCGACAGCTCACTTATGATTCCCAAGAAATCCGAATCTGGGATATTTTTTCCTACCCAGGTCAAGTTTTATAGTTGCCAGCTATGCCCAAGAGAGAACTGTAAGGGAAGAGCAGCGCCATATGACGAGAACCTGGCGGAAAGTTATAGAAAAGAAGTGTCGGAATAAAACTTTAAGATTCTTCTCTCATAGATGCTAGATTTTTCCTGACATCCACCCGGAGCGTATTGTGTACTTTTCCCATTGGCCAGACTAGCCATCTTATTCATTACCCATGTTTTAGCTTTGGCTCTGATTACAGACTTTGTTTTTCTTGCCGTGGAGGCATCAGCTTTCAGAATCACCCCGAAGCTGCTCTCTGGATCAACTGCGATAGCTTGGTTTCATAAGCCAAGTAAATTAGTGGCGCGCCTAGAGGGATTTGAACCCACGACCCCCGGTTCCGAAGACCGGTGCTCTTGTCCGCTGAGCTATAGGCGCACTTACGGGTGAGTGATGGGATTTGAACCCACGATCTCCAGGGCCACAACCTGGCGCCTTAACCACTGGGCTACACTCACCACAAGCACAAGGTATTATACTTGATAACTGTTAGTGCTTTCAATTAAAATAACGTTTTGGCAATATCTTTTATATTTTAGCAAAACGGGAAGCCCAATATTGCTACCTCCTGGTGTAATCTGGGTATTTTGGAGGTGCGGGCTTTATTGAACCCAAGAGAGGTGAGTTATGAGTAGTTTATTCTGTTTTCGGGCAAAAGGGAGAAGCTAGAATGAAATCAAATTACCTTAGACTGAACAAATGGATAATTGGCCTGGCTATTTTAGTGTCCATCATTTTTGTTGCGGCAGGTTGTGCTCCAGCTAACCACCAGCCGACCATCACCAGCATCAAAGCTGTGCCAGAGGCGGTTTACCCATCAGGCAGTTGCCAAATTGAATGCGCTGCTTCAGATGATGACGATGATGAGCTAAGCTACGAGTGGTCAGCCAGTAAGGGGCATATAGATGGTGATGGGTCTATTGTTACCTGGAACGCCCCAGAATCCGCAGGGATCTATAGCGTTACGGTTAAGGTAATTGATGGCAATGAAGGAGAAGTTTCTAACTCTATAGCTATTAGTGTGAGGGGCAACCATCCACCAACTATTGTTAGCCTGACAGCAGATACGGATTGGATTGAACCGTCGAATAGTTGTCAACTTAAATGTGAAGTTAAAGACCTTGATGGTGACAAATTGAGCTATGAGTGGTCGGCTAATGGAGGTGTTATTTCCGGTGAAGGTTCGGTTGTCACATGGACTGCTCCTGAGACAACAGGTCTTTGTAATATCGCAATTGCAGTCGCTGATGGCCACGGCGAAGAAGATAAAGCCTTATTAGCTATTACTGTGGCGCTTAGCCCCCCACCGATTATCGAAGACCTGGTTGTCACCAGCGAACACCCCAAGTACGTGAAGAGAGGAGAAGAAAACACAGACAGGTACAAAATCTTGAAAAGCAAAAGTTGTGAAATTAAGTGTGTTGTTGTGAATGCCAGCTCCGAACTAATTTACGAATGGTCATGCGGCGGAGGCAAGATTTCTGGAGAAGGCTCTGTGGTTACCTGGATAGCGCCTCCTGACCGAGGCACAGTTACTATTACAGTAACAGTGTCTGATGCTGAAGGGGAGGTAGCCAGTAAGAACATAGTTTTTGAAGTGAACACCTGCGCATGCTCGCTTAAGAACTGGGGGCAGGCGGTAGATATCATCTCTAGTTAAGCGGTACGAGTTTCACCTTGCCCCAAATTCCTATCTCGTCGCCTTTGATGATAACTATGCCATGCAAATTCTTTACTCCCTGTGCTTTCTCAATTGCTCCAGAAATATCTTCCCTGCTTTTGACCGAATTGCCTATAGCGGTAGCTATAGCGTCGGCCAAAGCCGTTGATGGCGAAAGAGCCACAATGGCATCGGCGTTGCCTAAATTCAGGGAATGCCCTATCGTTGCTGAAGAGGTACATATACCTAAAGGCGTTTCCTGAGGCTTGATTTCCAGGGCGATTTTCCCTGTAAAAGGAGACTGCCCGGCATAGATTCCCGCTAATCTTTTCTGTGATATTTTTAGGAAAATATCACCGCCATTTTCCACGATTACCTCAGGCGAAAAGGGAAGTAAATCCCTGCCCACAGCTTCGGCAATAGCTCCAGCTACCGCTGCCATGGGGCCGACGCCAGCTAACTGTGATGCCCTGAGCATTTCTTTGACTATGGTCGGAGCACCTTCTTCCATTGGATACGGCCGCAATGTAGTTAGAAAGAGCGGATGGTATTCTATGTATTTTTCCAGTGATGAACGGTGCTTCAGTACAGACTTGAGAGCTTTGCCTTTGAGATCACGCTGTGCTCGAATGTATAAGTTGGTTTGCTTTACCACTACATTAAAGGAAACTAAGTCACTGTCTTTGATCCAGTGTCGATAAGTTTGTGCTTCACACATTTAGAAATACAATCGCATGGCTCGGGGGGGGCAAGCTTTAACACATAATCCACAGATAACGCATTTATTGTGGTCAAAGAGCACTTTCCTGGTCTTTGCTTCTAGGGAAAAAGCGCCGCTGGGACAAATGGCAACGCATGCTCCACAGTGGGTACATCTGGCTTCATCGCGTACCACATCCTGTGAAAGAGATTGAATTTTTACGCCCACGCTGGCAAGATACTGGATGCCCTTGTCATAGTTTTTCTGGGTGCCACCCAATTCCATAATTAGCAACCCTTCTTCACCTGGCGACACTGAAGCTTTAAGAATGTTAAAGTTGAGGTTGAAATCTTTGACCAAGCGGTAAACAACCGGTTGCCCTGTCACGTGTGGGGGAAAATGAAGCACTATCCTTTTAGAGATATCCATTTTATTATTCAGTTATGAGCCTTTCCTCAAGAGGCTTAAAGGTTATATCTGACTCTATCCCTGGCAAATGAGCTACAGGCTCAGTAAGTAGAAATTCACCTCTCTCTATCCAATCTTTTAATATGCCAGCAATCTCTATTGCTTTGGGGTAGCTAGATAATGAAGCTGTAGGTACGTCTTTCCCTTGAACCTTTATATGACCGCTTTTAAGTTCTGCGTAGCTAATCTCCCCCAAAATTCCTGGCTTCCTTTGCGGATAAGTCTCGGAGAATTCGATGATGGGAGCAAAGATTTCATCGTCGGTTACTGTGGTGTAGCGTAAAATTTCCTCGGAGAGTACAGGTATTGGGATTCCTATACCTGTACTTAGCGTGCAACCGTAGCCAAACATGCTCGTTCCGACCAACCATTCTGGTTTCATCTGCTTCAAATCACCGATGAGCGATAAAGAGCCTGCTCCCTCTCTAGGCACACCATTTTCTCCTCGGGGAACATTGGGGTTGTGTTGTGTGCCGTGCCAGGCAACATAGCCAATGCCCCCACCAATGAACACTTTTGTTCCCACACCTATGGATTTATAATAAGGGTCATTTAGCAAAGGGGAAAGTTGCCCTGAAGTGCTGTAATGTGCGTTGCCCAAATTTGGTTTTAACACTCCCATATAAGTGTAGAGCATCCTGTCTGATGAGTTAACAGCAACCTCATAGTTTTGGTAAGCATTTCTCACATTAAACAGGATAGCATCATTGATATCCTTGAGGTTGATCCAACTTTCTAGTTTTCTCCTGGGATAACAATCTGTGCCATAAGCAGTAGCTACCAGTCTGATATCTTTACCTGCCACCAGTTCTTCAATAACATGTCCGCCGCCATAATTAAACTCGCCGGGGTGAAATTTGTTTCTGGGGTCATCATCGGGCAGCGCGTTAGCTCCAAGAAAGACATCTGCAGCAGCCAGTCCAGTGTACACCGGAACATCATTGAGATAAGCCTTGCCACCACCGAGCTTTATCCTGGGTTGAGAATGGCCAAAATTGAGGAATGCACCGGAGGAGCACATAGGACTAAAAGTGCCGGTAGTCACCACATCAATTTCCTCCGCTGCCTTATGCAGACCTTTTTCCCTGGCAATATCAATTACTTCCTCAGCAGTGACTACTACCGCCTTCCCTTTTTTTATTTTCTCGTTAATTTCAACGATTGTTTTTAACATGGCTCTTTAGCAACCTACCTACTATTCTGGACCATCCACATAAAGAATCCCTTATCTCAATAATTCCATAGCCAATTTGGCTGCCTTTCTGCCAGATAATAGCATGCCACCGAATACTGGGCCCATCCTGGGCGAACCGAAGACAGCGTTTGCTGCCATGCCGACGATTATCAATCCTGGGTAAATTTCCCTGGTGTTCTCGGCAATTTTACTTTCCGCTACTTCAACCCACATTGGTTTTTCGCCGATTACATCCCCTGTTGCAGTCCTCAATTTTCCTCCCATCTTCCTGGTAACCATATGGCAAATTTCACAATCGTGTCCTGTGGCGTCTATTACTAATCTAGACCTTATAGCCAAAGGGTCAACATGTAAATTCGCTAAAAGAACAGGGCTCCAGTTTAATACTAATCCACTAACCTTATCAGCTTCCCTGATAACTATATCCTCAATACCGATCAGATTAAATACCTTTGCTCCAGCCCTTATGGTAAGAGAGCAAAGGGTTGAGGCCAGTTCTACAGCGCTAGCGACATAGTACCCCCCTTCGTAGGCAGTACTGGCAACGCCAAATTCATCCAGGATTTCCTTAGCCGCATCCTGTACTACAATCTTGTTGAACATCATGCCACCTCCCCAGATACCACCCCCTGCGCTTAATTTTCTTTCAAATATGGAAGTCTTGATTCCTCCTTTTGCCAGATAATAAGCAGCAGTCATTCCTGCCGGGCCAGCACCCACAATAGCCACATCAAGCTCCATTGCCTCAAGCAGGTCTTTTATGTAGCTTTCTGTTATAGCCCGTGAAACAATAACTTCATCCATTCGAGGAGTACCTGAATTGAAATAGCTTAAATAGTATACACTTCCTGGAGGTTAAATTTCCAGTTACTGTGCTGGCCTGATTCTCTAAGCCCATTCTATCTCTAGTATTTTGTTCTATTGTCTTTATCTTAAAACAAGTAGTTTTTTACCTGGGTCACTTCTTTTTTGAAACCTGCTCTGTCTTATAAGGGTTAACATGAACCATAACATCCTGTATATGCTCAAGTGTGTCCATAAGCCTACTTCTTACTTCGACAGCTACTCCATGACCTTGCTCCACAGTGAGTTTGCTATTCACAGCTATCTCCACATCAATGGTGAATCTAGAACCACGACGATGCACCTTGAGGTCATCGATTGACTTAATTCCTCCAATCTCCAGGGCAGTAGTTCTAATCTGGTCCAAAATTGCTGAACTTGGCCTTTCATCCATCAGTACCCCAATATTCGGGCGAAGAAGAGTAAGGGAAACCCTGATTATAAAAGCGGAAACAATAAGGCCAGCTACAGGGTCTAAATACTGATAACCTAATCTGGCTCCGAGTATACCGGCTAAAACAGCCACCGAGGAGTAAGCATCCGAACGGTGATCCCATGCAGTGGCAATAACAGCAGGGCTATTATTCCTTTTCCCCACTTTGAGTGTATAACGAAACAGACCTTCTTTTACAACTATGGAGGCAATGGCTGCTACCAGAGCAATCGTAGCTGGAGTTTCAAAATGCTTGTGGACAATGAGGTGAACGGCGGAAATGCCAACAAAGACTCCGGTAGCAAGAATTATGAGGGCCACTATAAAAGCAGCGATAGTCTCTGCATTGGCATGCCCGTAAGGATGGCTTTCATCTGCTGGTTTTTCTCCAATTCGTAGGCTTACATAAACAGTTCCTGTGGCCAGACAATCGGATATAGAGTCAATGGCATCGGCTATCATAGCATAGCTGAAGCCAAGTATACCGGCGAGCATCTTGAAAATTGCTAGCACTATGTTGACGCCAAGCCCTACTAAGGTGCAGGTTTTAGAATCATAAAAATTAACTCCTGACATAAATCCTCGTCTTCTATCTCCAGCTAACAAGCCTAGATTGCCTGGGCAAAAGTTTGTCTATTGAGCGGGTGGAGCTTATGCGCCTCCCACTGTTCCTTGGGGAGGACACAGATGTTGCCTTTCTCTTCTATTTTCACTTTCTCATCCGTTATCTTGATTACCGGAGAGCAGAGCCCTTCTCCGCACAGGCTTACGATTTTCATGTTTTTAGCCTCCTTGCGTTTGAAAATTTAGAACCTTCTTTTATAGCCCCATCCGCAATCAGGAGTAATTCTATATTAACGAGAAGGAATACCCTAAAACCAGGGACATTATGCTAATGCATGCCAGATAAATAAGCAAGATTTTGCCACTGAATTCCTTTTTCAGAACAAGGATAGTTCCCCAACTGGTAATCGGGCCTACCAATAGCAGAACCAGTCCGGCGCCGATATTCATTCCTTGCGACAGAAAGGCCTTAACCAGAGGAGGACTGGCTGTGGAGCAGACATACATCAAAAGTCCAAGAACAAGGCTGAATAAATACCCCAATCCACCGCTGAAATAGGTGCCAACAAATTTCCCTACAGGGGTAACTGTCACTACCAGAGCTGCCAGAGCAAGTCCTAGAAGAATCTCAGGGCCAATTTCCTTCACCATATCCGCAAAACCATATCTGAAAGCTGAATTCACTCTGTCCTTAATCCTAATGCTCCGGGTGCATTGCTCTGCAGTAGCATATTCTTCGGCTTCCCTCTCAAAAATCGCTTGGCAATGAGGAGAACAAAAATAATAACTTTTGCCCCCATATTCTGTTTTTAATCCCTTCGCTGTATCCACATTCATTCCACAAACAGGGTCTATAGCAAGTTCTGCCCTTTGAAGAGGACTCGCCAAGTCCTTGGGCTCAGATTGAATGAGGTTGCCAACAATACCCATGATTGACCCCATCAAGATCGCGGCAAATAATATAAATACGGTGAACTTTATACCCAGCAGGGCATAACAAACCAGAAGAGCGCTTATCGAGGTGGCTGGTGTCGCTACCAAGAAAGCTAAAACTGGACCTAGCCTTGCCCCTTTCTGGTGTAGACCTACCGCTACTGGGAGAGACCCTATACAGCAAAGGGGAAGAACTGTCCCTGCAAGGGTGGACTAGAGGAGAGGCTTTATTCCTCGCCCACCAAGGTGTCTTTCCACCAATCCTCCAGGAACAAACTCATGGATCAAGCCGCTCAGGAGCAAGCCTATTGCAAGGAAGGGCAATACCTCGATTAAATAATCCCTAAACGCGATAAAAAACTGGGCTATCAACCACTTGCTCCTTCGCCGTCACCATCGGCGTATTGAATTCGTGGCTGGTAGAAGAAACCTCTTGTCTTCTTACAGAGCCATACCAGAAAGAGCATGAAGGGGACCTCTGTCAGAACGCCAACAACTGTAGCCAGCACTGCTCCTGAAGAGAGGCCAAATACGGTCGTTGCTACAGCAACGGCTACCTCAAAGTGATTGCTTCCAGCGATTATTGCTGTTGGTGCCGCATCCTCATAGGAGAGATGAATAGGTTTAGAGATGAGGTAAGTGAGGGCAAAGACAAAAAGGATATTCAGGAATATCCCGATGGCAATCATGCCCACGGATGCCGGAAGTTCTGTGATTATGTCCCCCTGCAGACTGAATAGGATCAGTAGAGTGATGAGGAGAGTGATTATCGACACGGTCCGCAGGGGAGGAATAAGTTTTGTTTTAAACCATCCTATTCCCCTCCGCTTAATCGTCTGAGTTCTGGTGAAGTAGCCACATAAGAGAGGAAGGCCAATATAGACTGCCACCGAAGAAACGATCGCTTTCCAAGGTATAGCAATTCCCGAAATTCCCAAGAGAAACTGGACCAGCGGGGCATAGAAGAGCACCATTGAGAGCGAGTTTATGGCAGTCATTACTAGCGTGTGCGCCATATTTCCTTTTGCCAGATAACTCCACATCAAAACCATAGCAGTGCATGGAGCAACGCCAAGAAGAATCATTCCAGCCCGGTATTCCTGAGCAATCTCGGGTGATAAGAAGCTCTTGAAAACTACATCCATGAACAGCCAGGCGAAGAAAGTCATAGTAAAGGGTTTTATCGCCCAGTTGGCAACAAGAGTGGTGATTATTGGCTTTGGGGCCCTGGCCGCTTTTTTCACCTGACTGAAATCTATCTGCACCATTATGGGATAGATCATCATGAACAAACAAATAGCAATTGGGATGGAGACATTGGCAACAGTTAGCCCACCTAATACGTCGGAGATTTTGGGAAAAACCTTCCCTATCCCTATCCCGGCACCAATACAAAGTGCTACCCACAGGCTCAGGTATTTCTCCCAAACTCCAAGTCTGCTTTCCCTTTCTTGGGCCATATCGCGTCGCATTTTCTCACTTGTACGCCTTAACTGTAATGTTCAAAAGCTTTTCTATAGCTCCGTTTCCCTTACTCTCTATATAGAATTCTCTACTGGACACCATCATCACATCCTCGAACCTGGCCTTTCTTACCTCGCCCAAGTATTCTTGCTGCTCTAAAGCCCCGGCGATACATCCTGTCCAGGCATCAAGATCATTCTTTATCTCATCGGGGGAGTTCTCTCTGGGAAACTATATCGGAAACTATGAGCCTTCCACCGGGCTTCAGAACCCGGTAAGCCTCCCGGAAGGCTTTAGATTTATCTGGTGATAGATTGATAACGCAGTTACTGCTAACGACGCCCACAGATTCATCCTCGATGGGAAGTTTCTCAATTTCCGCCAGGCGAAACTCTACATTTTGGTAGCCATAACTCCTAGCGATACCTTTTGCCTTGTCCCCCATTTCCTCTGTCATATCAACTCCGATAACCCTGCCGGTGGGGCCAACCTTATTAGCTGCCAAGAATACATCTACGCCTGCCCCTGACCTTAAATCCAGGACTACCTCGCCCTGTTTTATGTCTGCTGTAGCGGTGGGATTACCACATCCCAAGCCTATAACCGCCTCTTCTGGAATTTGTTCCAAATCTTCTCTCAAGTATCCGATAGCCTGAGCTTGGGGCAGAAGGTTGGCTCCGCAAGCACAACTTGGGCAACAGTTTTGTTGGTCTTGCTTAGCTATCTGAGCGTATCTCCTCTTCACCACTTCCCTGATTTTCTTCTCTTCCATAATTGACCTCCTTGCATTTGCGCCGCAACAGCACTCGTTAACTAAAGCAGCGCACACAATATCCTGCGGGCTGTAAAAAAACCAGTAAGTAAATTGCCATCTAAATTTCAGCCACCACTGACGATAAACTGAATAGTGAGTTCATCATTCTTCTTCACAGGGCTATCCAATTTCAGTGTATATGAATTCGTCGATTTAATAAAAATCTGGTAAAGGCCTCTCAACTCCTTTTGCCTGACACTAATTTCTTTCTTAATGCCAGGAAATCGCGCCTCCAAATTGTCAAGGCACTGACCAACATTTCGGCCTTCTGTCTCAACCAATCCACGGCCATCGGTCAAGTATTTCAGATGCCAGGCAATTTTTACCTTGATACTCATTATGACTCATATGATTCAGGTGAAAATCGTTTTCCCCTTCGTCTAGCCATTTTTTTCTGTGGGGCCAACTCCTCTATCCCGAGTTCCCGAATCTTCTCCAGTTTTGGAATTCCCGTTTTCCTACTCCAGTCTCGAAGCTCGTAATATTCGTCCAGCATTTTCTCAAAATCCTCCAGCGGGACCATCCAGCCCGTATCCTCCAGGGGCTCAGTAAATCTCTTGGGCAATGTGTCATCCTTTCTAGAGAGCCCTTCACGAACGTTAAATAGTCGGGTTACATTATAGGCTCTCTCACCCAGAGCCATGAACCATTTTTCATCGGCATCCCATCCAAGGGAAGTAAGCGCCTCTGTCAACCACTCTGCCGAATATGGTGCACAATCGCATGTTATAAGGCTCCACGCAGCAGCGTTGTAATCCTGCAATCGCTTCACCAATGCGGCTTTCCCCACAGTGGTGAACGGGTCTAGCGTTTTGCCAAAAACTTCCGCACCAGTTGGATACGCCCTCTGATGACAAGCGCCTCTATCAGCTGTGGCATAAGCAAGGGCCATCCCTCTCGACCCTCTGGGATCATATCCAGCAACTTCAAGTCCCTTGACATGAACAGCAAAATCCCCTGTTCTCTTCATAAGTTTGGCCGAAGCCGCTCTTACACCTTCGGCCAGAAGATCCCCTATCCCCTCCCTGGTAGTTATCATTTTCACTAACTCTACCTGTTTTTTCGAATCTCCAAAAGGAATCTTATAATTTATCAGGCCTTTCTCTGAGCATTCCATAGCAAAGGCAATGACATCTCCCAAGGACATCACGTCAATACCATATTCATTAGCCAACCTTATGGATTCTAATACTGTGCTCAAATCGCCCTGCCCACAGTTTGCTCCAAGCAGCACCATAGGCTCATATGATACTGTAGCTTCAGCGCCTGCAAAAGGACCTTCATTCGCCCTCACTATATTGCCACAGCCAATGGGGCACAAATGACAGCTAGACTTTTGTATAACATTTGGCCGCAATGCAGCTTCATTAATATTTTTAACCTGCTCAAATGAACCCGCAGTAAAGTTCCGGGTCGGTACAATGTGCGCTTCGTTACACATATCAATATTGGGAGTGAACATGCCCCCACTGAAAAACTCTCTGAGGTCCTTATTATCAGCAAGGCGTCTAAAGTGTTTCTTCTGGAGTTCCTTTGTTTTCTCAGGAATATCGATTTTCCCGTTGCTCTTAATGGCAATGGCCTTCAGATTCTTTGACCCCATTACAGCGCCAATGCCACAACGCCCTATCGCTCCAGGGCGCCCACTCCCGGTCACATTGTTCAATACACATGCAAATTTGACCAGATTTTCCCCGCCAGGACCAATCGTTGCCACACTAAAACCTGGATAATATTCGCTTGTCTCCGTAGTACTCTTCCCTTTAAGAGTGGAACTAACGTCTTCCAGCATTACATTGTGCCCCTCTACCTTCAGAACAACCAAATTTGGACTTTTCCCTTCAATAATAATTCCCAAATACCCTGCCTTCCTTAGTTCATACGAAAAATTGCCGCCGGAAAAAGAATCAGCGTATGCTCCTGTCAAGGGTGACTTCGTCACCACCGCATAACGCGTGCAACTGGGCATGATACCTGTTAAGGGGCCAGCTATAAACATGAGTTTATTATCAGGCCCCAATGGGTCAGTCTTAGCCCTTAACTCTTTATAGAGATAATAAGCGCCTAACCCCTTTCCACCGACATACTTATGCATTAACTCAGGTGATATTAGCTCCTCCTTCACCACCCCCTCTGACAGGTTAACCCTTAATAACTTGTACTTTTCCATTGCATTTCGCCTCCTGTAATTAGCTAAATTTGGCCTCCACACACTCATCAAGACTCACTGCCTCCACAAACCCTGCATTCAGGATTCTTGGCTAAATTGGCTATGGTGAACTCCATCCCTTCACCATCAATATATAACATCCTGTTGGTGAGCAAATTACCAAAACCGGTAAGAAGTTTAACTACTTCCATAACCTGTAGAGTAGCTATCAACGCCGGAGCCATACCGAAAACCGGAATTACCCCCTTGTTTTTCGGAGCTTCAGGGAAAATACAGGCAAAGCAGGCGGTTTCCCCAGGAATTATGGTGGTAACTTCACCAATGAGCCCATTCACTCCTCCATGGATGAAAGGGATTCTTTCTGCCACGCATGCTGAGTTAAGAATAAATCTGGTTTCGAAATTATCCATCCCGTCTATTACCACATCTGCTCTCATAATAATGCCCCGCACATTTCCCTGGGTAATTCTCTCAAGAAGCGGACTAATCTTTATCGACGGATTCAATTTGGCCAGTTTCCTTGCTGCCGAGAACGGTTTCTCCTCTCCGATATCCTCATCCCAATAAAGAATTTGTCGGTTTAAATTAGAGAGCTCCACGCGGTCACAATCCACCAGAGTAATATGTCCCATGCCAGCACAGGCTAAATATATAGAAGCGCTGGTTCCCAATCCCCCAAGTCCAGCTACCACTACATGGGAGCGCTTAAGCTTCTCTTGCCCCTGCCACCCAAAACTTGGGTATAATATTTGCCGCCTGTATCTGCTGAGATCACTATTTGTAAGCACATTTCCCTTCGCTCTTTTCATTAAATTCTTACTTTGCCTCCTTTGAACTATCAAAATTGTAATCCCAACACCTCAGGGAAATCAATGCACTATATACGTCATTAATTAAACTCAACCTGAAATAATCCCTGGCATGGGCCTTTAAGATAAACATGAATACATAAGGTATGACGAAATTCCTGAACAGCCAGGTTGCACTCTACAAACTAAGACAATTGTGGACAAAACCCCACGGAATCTGGTATAAATACTCAATTAATTTACCAGCTAACAATATGTCAAATTTTTCCCCACCGGATGCGGCTAGAGCGGTTTGGAGGGGCGTGCGTAATTATATAACTAAGCGCCCCCTGGTTGTTTCCTTCGAGGTAACGCTTTCCTGTAATTGCAATTGTCGACATTGCGATCTTGGTGGCATAATAAGAGACGAGAAACAAATTAAGCCGGATGAGTTTGCACGGTTAACTCGGTCTCTGGATCCACCATTAGTGCAAATCTCAGGTGGCGAGCCACTCCTGCGCAAAGATATAGTAGATATTGTCAGGGCTATCAAACAATCCAGGGGAACATCTTACCTGATGCTCGTCACTAATGGTGTGCTACTGAATGAGCACAACTACCTGCAGATGCATAAAGCAGGGCTAAATCAGTTATCAGTCTCATTGGATTTTCCTGATGAACGCCATGATGATTTTCGGCGACACAGAGGTTTATACAAGCATCTGGATGAAACACTCCCCCAGCTTGCAAGGTTTGGGTATAGGGACATTATCTTGAACACGGCTATAACGAAAGACAATTTGAAAGACCTATTACCTTTAGCTCAAAAGGCCAAGGAATGGAATGTATCTATATCATATAGCGCATATACCCCACTGCGGACAGGCAATAGCAGCTACTCTATCAATGATGGAGGAGACCTGGAGCTTTTGCGTAAGACCATTTATGAGCTTATAGAACTAAAGAAGCGAAACGGACATATAACCAACTCCAGAGCTGTGTTTTTAAACACCATCAAGTTCTTTGAACAAGGTCATATGCCAAATTGCAAAGCTGGCGTGAGATTCTTTGTTGTAATGCCCGATGGAGCATTTGTCCCATGTTCACTGCATCGGCACAGGTATTTCAACCAAAGGGACATGATGAAAAACTTCTCGCGGACTAATCAATGCGGTGCGTGCTATGTAAGCATAAGGTCCTATACCGATCCGTCGATTTGGAAGCTATTGAAAGATGCTCCAGGATATGGCAAACGACTTTTCGTTAAGTCAGCATAAACCGGGCAAACTTCAAATACCCCATAGCCCATATCCTAAAGTAAACAAATAAGCCTCAATGAGGCATCTGATCAGTCGTCCAGCGAAACAGGCAAGGATGAATTTCCATAGAGGGAACCGCGATGACCCGGCAACGATCCCTATAAGGTCGAAAATAAGCACTGGCAACAGGGCAAAAAAGAAAATGGCGAAGCTTCCATGGTGTTCCATCCATGATTCAGCCTTTCTATATTTCCCCGAATATTTGCCAGGTATTATGTTCTTCCCCATGTAGCCAACTAAATAGCTACTCAATTCTCCTATAGTTGCACCTGTAGTGGCTATTATTCCAAGCCATAAAGGATTCAAAGTTGCTCCTGCTCCTATTACAGCTGCTTCCCAAGGGAGCGGAAAAAGAATGGTGACGCAAGAAAGAGATATCAAGAAAATTCCAAAGTAGCCGTAGGACAGCAATTTGCCCGACTCCAGATAAGGGCGGGCAAAGAAAAAAATCGCCATGGATAGAGCAAGAACCGAAACAAAAACTGGTATTTGGAACGATTTACGAGTCAAAAATTCTTTCTGCGGGTGCAGGAGTTGGATTTTGGAAGTAATAGACATACTGTTCAGACTATAGCATAATTTCTGTCATTCCTTGCTAATGGCGTGCCAGTTGCTTCCCTTGTTATATAAGAAAACAAATCCCTCTAGTGTAGAATAATTCCTTTGTGTAACCCGGCATTTTTGCTAAAATAGCCAGTATAGCCAGGCTAGATATAAGCAACCGAAAAAAATGCCCGGACGGGGAGAGTAAAAATGAAAATCACCATCGTTTACGACAATGAAGTAAAGAAAGTGGCGCTAAGAGCGGATTGGGGGTTTTCCGCTCTCATAGAAACCGAGAAAGACCCCCCGATTTTGTTCGATACCGGCGCCGATAGCTCCATATTGCTGTATAACATGAATGAGCTGGGCATTGAACCAAAGGATATAGCCACGATCGTGATCTCACATGCTCATAGAGATCACACGGGAGGCCTTACTGGCATTCTCAAGGAAAATAAAGGCGCTGAACTCTATATTCCGAGTTCATTCCATACTAATGACACAGGGAGAAAAATAACCGTAGTTAAAGAAGCTATTCAAATTGCTGAGAATGTCTTTTCTACTGGCGAATTGGAGGGCGTGGAGCAGTCTTTAGCACTCAGGATAGATAAAGGAATATTCGTAGTAGCAGGATGCTCTCACCCTGGTGTGGGAAACATATTGAAAGCTGCTGCAAGGTTCGGCAAAGTCTATGGAATTGCTGGAGGATTTCATGGATTTCGCGATTTTAAGATTTTGGATGAACTACCGCTAATTTATCCTTGCCATTGCACTCAATATAAGAAGAAGATAAAGGAGCTATTTAAAGATAAAGTTATGGGGTGTGGAGCTGGATTAGTTATCGAACTGTAATTTACAAATTTCGGCAAACTCTTTCACCGAACAGTTTAGAACCTATTCTAACTATATTGGCACCTTCTTCTATGGCAATTTTGTAGGAATTTGTCATGCCCATCGAAAGATATTCCATTTCTACATTGGGCAAATTAAGCCTCCTGATTCTCTCAAATATCTTTTTAGTTTCCACAAAATAAGGCCTTGAATCTGCAGGGTTTCCAAAACGGGGCCCCATAGTCATAAGTCCCTTTACTTTGATGTTCCGCAGGGCAGAAATTTCTCTTATTAGCCGCTCACTGCCCTCCGGAAGCACGCCCGATTTTTGTTCTTCGCGACCACTATTTATCTCAATCAATATCGGCATTATCTTGTTGATTTGAGCACAGCGCTTATCAATTTCCATGGCTATTGCTAAGGAATCGACTGTTTCTATCATATCGAACATTTGCACCATTTTTCTTCTCACATTATGCTTTTGCAAAGTTCCAATGAAATGCCACTTTGCCTTTTTGCCAAGCACTTCATATGCTCTTATTGCCTCCTGGACATAATTTTCTCCTATTGTTTTCACCCCGGCTTCAATTGCTTCCAGAATCTCCTCGGGTGAGCGTGTTTTTGCTGCTGCTACCAGCTCAATTCCTTCTGGTAGCTCAGATAGCATTGCTTCAACATTTTGCCTAATAGTGGTAATCATATCTTCTACTTACGATTGCTCCTTAGTGCGATTATTGACACTACTTACGCCAAACCAGATTACTGTGAGCCGCCAGGGACTCGAACCCTGAACCTGCTGATTAAGAGTCAGCTGCTCTGCCAGTTGAGCTAGCGGCCCAAGAATAAGCGAATATTAGCACTGAAAAAGGATAAAAGACAAGAATAGTAATGCTTCATATCGCATAGACTATTCCCACTTTACCA